>CAYRCC010000006.1:0-68660 GCA_964422725.1 uncultured Lachnospiraceae bacterium | reverse complement strand
TCACTCTATGCCTGAGCTCGTGAATTTTGTGCCGTTCTGAACGCTATATGTTTATGCAAACTCGGATTTTGCCGAACATCAGCGGTTATTACGACGTCAGCGACGGCATACCCTCAACCCCACTTAGCGCAGCAGCTTTTTCGCGCTTGCGCAAACCGTTGACGGTTCGTCAACCGCTGAAATTGCGGTAACCACCAAAAAAAATTCAACGTTTACCCAACGCTTTCAATCGAGGGCAACGCCCGAGCGACTGTTGTTGCGGTTACCACCGCGTTTTGGCAACGTTTGCATATGCATAGCAACGTTACCGTCAGCTCACCGCGTTTGCGATACGGAAAAAACCGCCAAAGCGACCCAACGCTGAGAGCGTGCGAAACGTAACGTGTTTGCGACCATTGAGCGGAGCGAATAAAGCAAACACTAAAACATACTCGGTGCGTGCGGTATATTCAGTCAAGCGCGGCGGTTTTTTGGGTTCGGGCAACGCCCGACGGCGTTTTTGCTTACTTTTGCCGCTGTTGGCAAAAGTAAGTAGGGATAGCAGAATTGTTATGACAATGAATTGTCTGCCTAAGTGGCAGCGCCCCTTACCGCTGACAATGGATAACCACTAAAAACGGATCGACAAGGGCAACACCCTTGTCAGCCGAACCGCTGACGGTTTGCGCAAGCGGTATTTATACCCATAAGCTCTGCGATAATCCCCAAAAAGGGTTTGCAAAGGGATTTCCCTTTGCAAATAAGGGGCTGCCGCCCCTTACTCCCCGCTAATCTCAAAAACGTCCGACAGCTTTTTTATAGCCTTTTTCTCTATCCTGGAAACATACGAACGCGATATCCCCAGAATGTCCGCGATTTCTTTTTGGGTTTTGCGCTTGGTGTTGTTGAGTCCGTAATGCCAGCACAGAATGTCCGCCTCCTCCTTTTTCAATACCGTCGTGAGTGCGGTGTACAGCTTTTTTATTTCGACTTTGTCGGATAGGGTGTCGGCAATGTCGGCGGTGTCGGCGGCGAGTATGTCGGAAAAAGTCAGGTTGTTGCCCTCTTTGTCGGTGCCGATGGACTCGTCTATGGAAACCTCGTTGCTGAGCTTTTTGCTGCTTCGCATAACCATAAGTATTTCGTTTTCTATACACCTGGCGGCATAAGTGCCAAGACGGCTGTTTTTGTCCGCATCAAATGTGTTTATTGCCTTGATAAGTCCGATAGAGCCTATGGAAATCAAGTCATCGAGATTTTGCTCGGAGCAATACTTTTTTGCAATGTGCGCAACAAGCCTGAGATTGTGTTCTATGAGTATATTCCTTGCCTTTTCGTCACCGTTTTTTAACAGAGCCAAATACCGCTTTTCCTCGTCGGCGGTCAGCGGTTTGGGGAATGTGTCACTGCCCGACACATACCCCGCCATCAGCAGTACATTGCTTATAAGTTCTATAATCGCACCAAAAACCATAAAAACACTTCCTGTCATATTTTTTGTGACAGAATATTATATGCCGCCGCAGTGCCGTTTACTTATATATTATCGGCGATTTCGTAAAATCTTTTCCGGCACGGCGGCTGTCGGGGTTGTCCGCACAGAGTGCGGCAATGTCGGTTGCGAGAATGTCTTTTTGCAGCATTTGGCTGTGACGGCGAAAATCCGCCGTTTTCGTTATTATGGGAACGGCTGATTTTTTCTTCATATCCGCAAGCACCGCACACCCGACTCGGCTCATACCCAACACCCTGATGTACTCGGGAGCGCATTTTGGAAGATTTTTGTCTATTTTGAGAAGTGCCGACAGGAGTATGCGGTTTATGCGCGAGCGGGTGTAGCGCTTGGTTTTGACTTTCTGTGCAATCGCATCTATTGTGTGGCACTCGCGCGCGGCGGAAATTATACGATTTTCAAGTCCCTCGCCGACGTCGTAAATCTCGGCAAGCTCAGACGGCGCAACAGTGCGAAGTACAGCGGCGGCGGCACAGTCAAGACGTGAAAGGTTGTATATATCGCCGGTCTGTGTCCAGGGTACGGTTTTGCCCGGGTTTATACCGTTTCGTATCATTTCGCGTATCTTGGCGGCACTTGCGAAATTCTCCTTTATTTCACTGCTGTGATGCCCTGTCATACGGCGTTTGACGGTAACGGGCTTTATCGTGCCGTCAAGACGGCTGAGTGCTTTTATATACTCAAGCGCAAGAATATTGTTAGGCTCGGTGAGGATTTCCGGCGCAATGTATCCGCTGTACGCTTTTTGACGGGCTGACGGGTAGCTTATGCCGGTTTTCATAAGCGACTGTATTGTTTCAGACACCTCGCGCGGTTCGTCCGCAAGCAGGCCTGCGCTCTTTTTGAGAACAGAGATATCGCCGCACTCCGAACCGAAGCAGAGCGTGTCAACGACACCGAGTGCCGCGGTCAGCGATACGGCACCGTATGCAAAACGTTCCGCCGAGGCAAGCGAATAGCATACCGGCAGTTCGACTATAAGGTCCGCACCGCCCGAAAGCGCCATTTGCGCGCGAGTCCATTTGTCGAAAACGGCAACGTCGCCGCGCTGTACGAAACTGCCGCTCATTACGGCAACAACCGCGTCGCAATTCTTTTTTGCCTCGTTTATCTGGTATTTGTGTCCGTTGTGAAACGGGTTGTATTCGGCAATAATTCCTGTCACATTCATAATAATCCCCCTTTTCGGATATACTTATTATATACCGAAAACGGTAAAATGTAAATTTTAAAATGAGGAAAAACGGAGGGAAAAAATATGGTAGTTGCGTTTGAAAAAGGCTTGGAGGGACTGAAGGCACAAATGCGCGCCTGCGGCTTTGAAACGGTTACCTACGGCGAATATCACCGCCGTATTGATGCACTGGTGTATTCGGGTGCGGTAAATATGACGGCGGTCACAAATGCGTATGAGTCGGACGGCGGCGGTGTGCTGATGGTAAATTCGCACGGGAAAACCGCACGTGACGTTGCCGAAATTTTAAGGCACAAAGTGTATTCGCCGTTGTTTTAAAATATTGACTTTTACGGCTTTTGGGTGTATAATCGGAATATAGTGCGGCTGTTGGGTGTGGGTTAAAAAAATAACAATATCCGCACAGCCGATTTTTGCTGATTTATAGGATAACGGTCATTGATTTTACGTTTTGAAAGGAACTTGACTATGAATAAATTTGATACAACGTCTTTACCTGTGCCGCCGCGTATTAAAAGAATGGTGGACAACCTTTATGCAAAGATGCCCGAGATTGAATATGAACGCGCACTTTTGCTTACTCAGAGTTATATGCAGACGGAAAATCTGCCTGTTATAACCCGGCGTGCGCTGGCGTTTGAACATATTTTGAAAAATATCCCGATCACAATACGCGATGAGGAGCTGATTGTGGGAAGTGCAACAAAAGAACCGAGGAGCTGTCAGGTGTTTCCGGAGTTTTCGTATACATGGCTCGAAAGCGAGTTCGATACGGTTGCAACAAGAAGTGCAGACCCGTTTTACATATCCGAGGAAACGAAAAACGTACTTAGACAGGTGTACCCTTATTGGGCGGGCAAAACCACGAGCGAGCTTGCCGAATCGTATATGGCGCCTGAGGCGAGAGCGGCTATCGCACATAACATTTTTACGCCCGGCAACTATTTTTACAACGGTGTCGGACACGTAACCGTATGTTACGGCAAAATTCTCAAAATAGGCTATGAGGGAATTATAAAAGAGGCACAGGACGCGCTTGACAAGTGCAACGTCTATGACGAGGATTACGCAAAGCGCAGCGAGTTTCTGCGCGCTGTGATAACAAGCTGCCGCGCGGCGTGTGACTATGCGAAAAGATACAGTGTTCTGGCAAAGGATATGGCGAATCAATGCGCCGATGCGGCAAGAAAAGCCGAGCTTATGAAAATATCCGAGATTTGCGCGCGCGTGCCGGAAAAACCGGCGCGAACCTTTTATGAGGCTTGCCAGTCGTTCTGGTTTGTGCAGATGCTTTTGCAGACGGAGTCGAGCGGACACTCCATTTCACCGGGACGCTTTGACCAGTATATGTACCCTTACTATAAAGCGGATATCGAAAAGGGCATTATAACGCGCGAACAGGCACAGGAACTGCTTGACTGTATATGGGTTAAGCTCAATGACTTGAATAAGGTGCGTGATGCGGCGTCGGCGGAGGGATTTGCCGGCTACAGTCTGTTCCAGAATTTGTGTGTCGGCGGTCAGGACACCGACGGAAACGATGCGACAAACGACCTCTCGTTTATGTGTATACAGGCCTCTATGCACGTGCGCCTTCCGGCACCGTCGCTGTCGGTGCGCGTTTGGAACGGTACTCCGCACGAGCTTATGCTAAAGTGCGCCGAGCTTACAAGAACGGGTATAGGTCTGCCGGCTTATTACAACGATGAGGTGATAATTCCGAGTCTTATGAGCCGCGGACTTACAATAGAGGACGCGCGCGACTACAACATAATCGGCTGTGTCGAACCGCAGAAATCCGGTAAAACCGAGGGTTGGCACGATGCGGCGTTCTTTAATATGTGCCGTCCGCTTGAGCTTGTGTTCTCAAACGGTATGGACAACGGCGAACAGATAAGTATTAAAACCGGCGATGTTGCCGAGATGAAGAGCTTTGACGAGTTTTTCGAGGCATACGCAAAGCAGATGCAGTATATGATAGGACTTTTGGTAAACGCAAACAACGCTATCGACACGGCGCACGCCGAGCGTTGTCCGCTGCCGTTTCTGTCGAGTATGATTGAGGATTGTATAGGCCGCGGAAAGAGCGTTCAGGAGGGCGGAGCGGTATATAACTTTACAGGTCCTCAGGGATTCGGTATTGCCAATATGACAGATGCGCTGTATGCTGTGCGCGAGCTTGTGTTCAAAGAGAAAAAGCTTACGCTTGCCGAATACAAAAAAGCGCTTGAGGATAATTTCGGACATGGTATGACAGCCTCAAAGGCGGAAAGCGCAACCGCCGATATCGTAAAAGAGCTTACGGCAATGGGCAAAAAAGTGGGCGAAAAGCAGATAGGCGAGATATTTACGGCACTGCTTGAGGGCAGTGCGACAGCCGCCGAAAAAGCAAAATACGCAAAGCTTTTGGATATGATAAACGCACTTCCGAAGTACGGCAACGACATAAGCGAGGTTGACGATTTTGCGCGTGAAGTGGCATATACATATACGCGTGAGCTTGAAAAGTATAAAAATCCGCGCGGCGGTACGTTCCAAGCCGGACTCTATCCGGTTTCGGCAAACGTTCCTCTCGGCGCACAAACCGGCGCAACTCCGGACGGCAGACTTGCATACACTCCGATTGCGGACGGTGTTTCGCCGGCTGCCGGACGTGATGTGAAAGGGCCTACCGCGGCGGCAAACTCGGTGTCGCGGCTTGACCATTCGATTGCCTCAAACGGTACGCTGTTTAATCAGAAGTTCCACCCGTCGGCACTTAAAGGACAGAGCGGACTCGAAAGCTTTGTCGCGCTTATACGCGCATACTTTGACCGAAAGGGCAGTCACGTGCAGTTTAACGTTGTAAGCCGCGATACGCTTTTGGACGCGCAGAAAAATCCGGAAAATTACAAAACGCTTGTTGTGCGCGTTGCCGGCTACAGTGCGCTGTTCACGTCGCTGTCGCGCTCGCTGCAGGACGATATTATAAACAGAACCGAACAGGGATTTTGATTTAAGGAATTTATTATGGAAGATTATATGAATACGGTCGGAAGAATATTTGACATACAGCGCTATTCCATTCACGACGGTCCGGGAATACGCACGATAGTGTTTTTGAAAGGCTGTCCGCTCAGGTGCCGCTGGTGCTGCAATCCGGAGTCGCAGAACCACAGAATTGAGGAAATGACGGTAAACGGCGAAAAAAAGATTATCGGACGTGACGTTACGGTAGGCGAGGTTATGGACGAGGTAGTGCGGGATATGGCGTACTACAGGCGTTCGGGCGGCGGAGTTACGCTGTCGGGCGGAGAGTGTCTTATGCAGCCGGAGTTTGCGGTGAGCCTTTTGATGGCGTGCAAGGATTTCGGACTCGATACCGCGATTGAAACAACGGGGTTTGCTAAATTTGAGGTGATAGAGTATTATCTGCCTTATGTGGACCACGTGCTTATGGATATCAAGCATACGGACGAAAAAAAGCATAAAGCGTTTACCGGACAGTCCAATGCACCGATACTCGAAAATGCGGTTAAAATAGCAAAGGCGGCAAAGGAGCTTATAATACGCGTGCCGGTAATCCCGACGTTTAACAATACACCCGAGGAAATTTCGGCAATTGCGGATTTTGCAAGCAAAATACCGAACGTCAGAAAAATGCATTTACTGCCGTACCACAGACTCGGTCAGGATAAATACGCCGGACTCGGCCGCGAATACACGCTGTCGGACATAGTGCCGATGGAGGACGAATATATGCAGAAACTGCTGTCCGCCGCGCAAAAGTCGGGGCTCGAATGTCAGATAGGCGGCTGAACAGAATACAGAATACGGCGGACAAGCTCGTTTTGGGTTTGTCCGCTTTGATATAGGGGAAATATTATGTATAAAATGACGTATACGGAGGCGGTGGATTACATTCACTCTATTCCGAAATTCAGTCGGGTTCTGGGCAATGATGTTTTGAGGGAGCTTTTAAACAGGCTGGGAAATCCGCATAAAAAGCTCAGATACATTCACATTGCCGGAACTAACGGCAAAGGCTCGACGGCAAGTATGACGGCGAAAATTCTTGAGTGCGCCGGATATAAGGTCGGACTATACACATCGCCGTTTTTGGAAGTGTTCAACGAAAGAATACGCATAAACGGCGAAAATATTGCCGATGACACATTAGCCGAGCTTGTCGGAGAAGTGATGGAACAGACGGATAAAATGGGGCGCGGACCGTCGGAATTTGCGTTTACGACGGCGGTTATGTTTTTGTATTTCTGCCGTGAGGAGTGCGACTGGGTTGTGCTTGAAACCGGTATGGGCGGTAAACTGGACGCGACAAACGTAATCGAAAACGCAGCCGTTACGGTGCTGACACCGATAAGTCTTGACCACACTCAGTTTCTCGGTGACACAATCGAAAAAATAACCTTGGAAAAATGCGGAATAATCAAAAGCGGCACAGAGGCGGTGTGCTGTCCGAAACAGGATAAAACCGCGCTTGGCGTGATTAAGAAAGTGTGTGCGGACAAGGCTGTGCGCCTGCGTGTTGCGCAAGAGCCGGCTGTGTGCGCGGACGGACTTGTGTACAACGCAAAACGGTATGCACTGTCACTTCGCGGTGCGTATCAGCCGTATAACGCGGCAACTTCACTGTGCGTGATTGATGCGATGAGAGAAAAAGGAGTGAAAATTTCGGACAAAAGTGTTGCGGACGGACTTATGCAGGTCAGCTGGGCGGGGCGGTTTGAGTATATTAAATCCAACCTTGTCATTGACGGCGGACACAATCCGAGCGGTATAAGCGAGCTTAAAAAGTCGCTTGAGCAGACGGGCAAACGGATAATTTTGGTTATGGCAATGATGGAGGATAAGGATTATAAAAGGTGTACAGAGCTTATTGCACCGTCGGCACATAAAATATATGCAACGCAGATAGACTATCCGCGCTGTCTGAGTGCACAAAAGCTGGCGCAGACGGTACAAAAGCTGTGCGC
Organism: uncultured Lachnospiraceae bacterium; assembly: GCA_964422725.1. Taxonomy (GTDB): domain Bacteria; phylum Bacillota; class Clostridia; order UBA1381; family UBA1381; genus CAKSNH01. The sequence continues at coordinate 61,000 of CAYRCC010000006.1, read as the reverse complement.
TGACGTTTGCGCGGTGAGCGATGCGCGGGAGGCGGTTTGCAAGGCACTCGCACAAGCCGGAGCGGACGACTTGGTATGCGTGTGCGGTTCGCTGTTTTTGGTGGGCTTTGTGAGAAAATGCTTTAATGACGGAAAACTGTAAACTTTGAAAAGTGAGTTTTGTCAATTTTTTGGAAGTCTGCCGACATTTTGTCTGTAGTCTGACTGATAACAGCCGCAAAAAGATTATGGAAAAAATTCAGTACATCGGTTGCAAAAATTGGTTTTGTACTGTATAATAGTGTTATGCGGAGTGTAAACGGATAAATTTACACTTTGATTATTAATTTAGCAGTGAGGAGATAAGTCCTATGAATAAGGTACGTTTTGATTTCGGAAGTAAACCGGCAAAAAGCGGATATATTAAAATCGGCGCAGATACCCTGTATGACGAAAATACGGGTTACGGCATTTCGGAAAAAGCCGAGGCGGTAGTGAAAAACAAAGGCGAAAAGGAGTTTTGCCGCGACTATCTTTTGTTTGACAAAAACACATTTAAAGTGAATTTGGATAACGGTACATACAATGTGCGCGTGTATTCGGGCGATTATGACGACGAGGGTGACGTTGTAACACGCTTTAGCATAAACGGCAAGCCGTTCGGCTTATGGGTGAGCGACGGTCTTGTGCTTGAAACGGAGTGCAAAATCGAGGTTTGCGACGGAGTTATGGAGTTTTGTTTTGAGGGCAGACACGCCTGTTTGAACGCAATCGACATATCACTCGATACAGTTCCTCAAATGAGTGCGGTTAAATGCACGGTTACGGCTGAGCGTGACAGGCAGTCGGTTGAGCTTGTATGGGACAAGAACGATGCCTTTTCCGGATACAGAGTTATAAGAAAAGCTATGTATAACGGTTACGTGGACAAGGTTGCCGAAATAAAGGAAAACCGCTTTTTCGATGATGACGTGACCTTGTGCGCAGACTATGAATATGAAGTGCTCGGACTTGATGATTTCGGTTTTTCGTCGGCCGATGCAGCACCGACGGCGGTTAAAATAGTTGACGGCAAGGCGAATAACTGCAAAATGAGCGGTCTGAAAGCCGAAACCGCGCCGGACAGAGTTAAGCTCGTGTGGGACAAAAAGGACGAGGCTGTAAGCTACAATGTGTACCAAAAGGCGAAATACGGAAAGTACAAATTAATTGCAAGTGCCTCGGCTAACGAATACACCGACTATCACGTAAGAACTTCGGTTGAGTTTGTTTACGCGGTTGAAGCGGTGACGACGAGCGGTATCAGCGAAAAAATCGAAGTAACGACTCCGGTTGCGGCAGAGCCGATGAAAAGAAAAATGGAAACGCTTGACCGCGGCTTGGTTGCGATGAAAACCAAGGACGGTGTATTTTTAAGCTGGAGATTGAATGCTTACGAATATAAAAAGGGTTACGATTTTGTACTGTTCAGAAACGGCGAAAAAATTACAGACGTTATAACCGACAGCACAAACTACCTCGATAAGGACGGCACCGCCGCCGACACTTACACCGTAAAGGCGGTGTGCGGCGGAAAAATGGAAAAGGACGGCTACACAACCAAGGTTATCGATGCGGAATATCTGTCGATACCGATGGACAAGCCGGCACCTTACACAACGCCGGACGGACTTACTCACGAGTATCACGCAAACGATGCCGCGGTTGCCGACCTTGACGGTGACGGTGAGTACGAAATAGTAATCAAATGGGTTGCGAACGGTAAGGATAACTCGCATAAGGGTTATACGGGAGTGGTTTATCTCGATGCGTATAAGTTAAACGGCAAAAAGCTGTGGAGAATTGATTTGGGCGTGAATATCCGTTCGGGCGCACACTACACTCAGTTTATGGTGTACGACTTCAACAGCGACGGAAAAGCGGAAATGATTTGTAAAACCGCCGACGGTACAATTGACGGTGTCGGCAACGTAATCGGTGACATTAATGCCGACTACAGAAACAAGGACGGATTTATTTTGGACGGTCCTGAATTTTTGACGGTGTTTGACGGCTTGACCGGAGCGGCTATAGATACGGTTGACTATGACCCGCCTCGCGGAAACGTAAGAGAGTGGGGCGATTCGTGGGGCAACCGCGTTGACAGGTTTTTGGCGTGTGTGGCGTACCTTGACGGCGTGAATCCGAGCGTGGTAATGTGCCGCGGCTATTACGACAAGGGCTGTCCGACAGTGCTTGTCGCTTATGATATGGTGGACAACCGTCTGGTAAAACGCTGGAAATTCCTCGCGAACGCAAAACAGAATATAGAATATACAAATCAGGGTAATCACAATTTGGGTGTCGGCGATGTTGACGGTGACGGACTTGACGAAATTGTTTACGGTGCAATGGCGGTTGACCATGACGGTACGGGTATGTATTCTACGGGACTCGAACACGGCGATGCTATGCATTTGGGTAATTTTACGCCGAAAACGCCTAATTTGGACTTTTTCCAGATTCACGAGCACGATAAAGCCGAATACGGCTATGAGGTGCGCGACCCGGCAACCGGCGAGATTTCGTGGGGCAAATTTACCGGACGCGACACCACGCGCGGATTGTGCGCAAAGATTGACCCGCGCTATGAAGGTAACCAGGTTTGGGTGCTTAACGAGGAACTGTACACGTTTGACGGACAGCTTATAACGGAAAATGCGCCGAAGTCGATTAACTTTGCAATCTGGTGGGACGGTGACCTTATTCGTGAGCTTCTGGACCACGATTGGGACGGAAAACGCGGTATCGGACAGATTTACAAGTGGGATTACGAAAACAACAAGCTTGATGTGGTGCTTGATACAAAGACGGCATATTCCAATAACTGGACAAAGGGCAACCCGTGTATTCAGGCAGACATTTTCGGTGACTGGCGCGAAGAGGTAATATGGAGAAACGAGGACAGCACAGAGCTGAGAGTTTACACGACAACGGATTTGACAGACCACAAATTCTACACGCTTATGCACGACAGCGTTTATCGCTTGGGGGTTGCATGGCAGAATACGGCGTATAATCAGCCGCCGCATACGGGATTTTATATCGGTGACGATATGGGAGAAATACCTGTGCCGGAGCACGATTACGTAAGAGGTGAAATCGAGCCTGAGTTTACCGAGGATATATGAGCTTGTCAAACGGCTGCGCACGCCGAAGTAATTATCAACATACATTAAAGTTTAAATGACTTTTGACGAAATATATAATAGAGCGGATATCTTATTCGTTTTGCCGTGCACTGTTAAGAAGGAGCTTTTGTGTACGGGATTTGTCGGGACAGAAAATGTTTTTGAGGAATTTAATTCCGAAATATATATTTTTTGTAAGTATTATATGATTTTTTTAATATTTTCACAGCTTTTTTGAGTATTTTTTATTAAAAAAGGTTGTATTTCCCGATAAAATAATGTAAAATATATGTGAGGAAGATATTGCGCGGGCGTGCGCGGTATCGGTTAGTTTTTACAAGGAGGTATTGTTATGAGTGATTCTACAACTTCTATCACATCGACAACCAGCAGTTCGGGCACAAAAAGAGTTACGGGTTTGTATTCGAGTATGGACGTTAATGCAATGGTTTCGGCATCTATGACGAACGAACAGAGCAGAGTCGATAATATGAAAAAGAAGCTCGATTATGCTAAATGGCAGAAAGAAGCACAGCAGGAAATCAACACGCTTGTTTCGGATTTTCAGAACAAATATTTCAGCTGGACATCGTCGTCAAACCTGTTGTCCGCATCGTCTTTGAATCTTAAAACCACGACGATAACCGGTTCAAATGCGGTTAAGGTTACGGCGGGTTCGAGCGCGACCGTGGCAAACTTTGAAATCATAAAGGCTGTAAAAGCGGATACCGCAAGGGTGACGACAAGTTCCATAAAGAGTGCGGACTACACCGGAATGAAAACCGCGGACGGCAAAGATGTAAACGAAAACAACGCAACCGTAAAACAGCTGGCTCAGGCTATGGGTATGACACTCAACACAAAGACGGTTGACAGAGAGGTTGAAGTTGACAAGGTTGACGAAAACGGCGAAAAGGTTCTTGACGAGAACGGAAATGCGGTCAAGGAAAAGAAAACCGTTACGGACGAGTACATAACGCTTAATGTAAACGGCACAGATGTTGATATTGACATAAACGGCACTTTGTCGGACACATTGTCGGCGGTAAACAATGCCAAGGACAGCGAAGGCAACAGCTTGGGCGTGAAAATGACCTACAATGCATTTTCAATGAAATTCGACATTTCCGCCACAGCTGCCGGTGAGGATAAAAACTTCACAATTTCCGGTAATGACGGTTTGTTCTTCGGTACAAACGGTTTGCTCGGCGATGTTACGACAACGACTGCTGAAGGCACCGGAACGACGGTTACCATGGGTTCGATTTCAACCGCAGACGCATCAAGCAACATAAACGCAAACATAAAAGTTACCGCCGGTACAAATTCGTTTATCACGATTAAGGACGATAACGGCGACGTAGTGTCGTACAGCAATCCGACAAATGCGTTTACCGTAGCCGGATATACGTTCAACATCAAAGAAGATATGGACGTAAGCAACGGTGACGAGTCGGTTAAGGTTGAGCTGGGAACGGACGTTGACGGTATGGTAAAGAAAATTACCGATTTTGTCAATGACTACAATGAGCTTATCAAAACGCTTAACGACAAAGTAATGGAAAAGCGCGATTACGATTATGATCCGCTCACAGATGCCGAAAAGAAAGAAGTAAGCGATGATGAACTTGAGGAACTTGAAAAGAAAGCAAAAGCCGGTATTTTGTACGGTGACAGCAATATAAGAAGCTTGTTGAGCGATATGCGTTCGGCGATGAATAAAGTCACGTCGGATTCGGGTTTGAAGCTGAGCGATATAGGTATTAAAACGGGTAACTATTTCACAAGCTCCACAAGCGGTGCGTTGGAAATAGACGAAACAAAGCTGAGAACAGCACTTGAAAACAACAGCACAGATGTTGCAAATCTGTTCACAAAGGCAGCGTCGACAAAGAGCGACGGCACGAAGGACAGCGGCGGTATCGCAACTACTTTCAAGGAATTGACAAGCAGCTTTGTTACAAGATCGAAAAATGTTACAATAAGCAATATTACAAACAGAATTTCATCATATGAGGACAGACTTGAAACTCTCCAGGAGTGGTTTGCAAAGCGTGAGGACGCGTTGTATACGCAGTTTGCGCAGCTTGAGGTTCTGCTTGCGCAGATGGACGCGTCGGCAGGTATGTTCTATCAGTAATTGCTTAGTTTAATTAGGGGAGGAATACATTGTGTATCCTATGAATCCGTATGAAAAGTATAGGGAAAACAGCATAATGACGGCAAGTCCGGGAGAAATTACGCTTATGCTTTTTGAAGGGTGCTGGAAATTTTTAAAAAAAGCAAAAATTGCACTTGAGGAAAAAGATATTCAGGAGTCGCATAATAATTTGATTAAGGCTCAGAATATAGTGGTTGAGCTGATTGAGTCGCTTGACTTTAACTATGAAATTTCGCATAATCTGTTTAAAGTGTATGAATTTGTGTATGAGGAGCTTATACAGATTAACGTCACCAAAGACGCAAAACGAATTGACCCTATTATAGACATTATGTACGGTTATTATGAAACTTGGAAAGAAGTTGTAAAAAAAGACAGAGCAGATAAGCATACGGACATCGGAGCCGGAGGATATGTATAATGAGCCAGGGACTTGAAATGTATTTTTCGTTACTGAACAATAAATTGGACAGGGTTAGAGAGGCTGAATCTTTAACCCTTGTTCAGTATAAATTGATTGAAGACGGCAAGTATGACGAATTGACCGCGAATCTGCAAAAGAGAAACGCGGTAATGGAGCAGTTTGGGCAAATCGGCGAAAAAATCGAAAGCTTGAATATCGGCACTCTTTCGGGTGTTGACGAGGCAAAGGTCAGGGCGTTGGAGGAGAACATAAATACAGTGTTTGCCAAGATACGCGAGGATAATGCCAAACTCAAGAGTATGCTTGAGGACAAAAAGAGTGAGTGCCGCGAGGAAATAAAGCAGTTGAGCGAAAACAAAAAAGGTGCTTTGGGATACGCTCAGTACAGTTACGATGGGGAAAGCCTGTTTTTTGACAAAAAAAGCTGAATGGGTTTTCAATGGTTGAATGTGAAAAATTGATTAGTTTGGAGTACATATAAGATGGCTATTAAAATCGCAGGTTCCAACAACATAACCGATGTAGGTGTACAGCACACGAAACGTCCTGCGGAGCGCGGCGAGCTCAGGTTCGGCGAACAGCTTAAAAGCGTGAGCACGCAGAAACACCGCGAAACGCTGGTCGGGCTTACAAAGAGTATTATTGAACAGGGTGAGGTTGTTGCGGAGAAGTGTGATATTAAGGAATTTAAAAGATATAAGGAGCTTATAGCAGACTTTTTTCGGGAAATGACGTCCTCGGGATATGAGTTTAGCAAGGACGAGAGTATGGATGCGAGAGGGCGGAAAAGGCTTTATGCCAATATTAAAAGAGTAAATACAGATATGGAAAAGCTGGCAACCGAATTGTTGAAAACTCAGAAAAATCAGGTTGAGATTTTGACGATGGTTGAAGATATTCGAGGTATCATTATTGATATTCTCGCATAGATATGCGAATTCTGTACTATTATATATATTTAATTTAGGAGTGATTATTATGAAGAGTGTACTTATAGTTGATGATGCCGCTTTTATGCGGATTACGCTAAAAACTATGCTTGAGAAAAACGGATTTGAGGTTTTGGGTGAAGCCCCTAACGGTTTGGAGGGCGTGAAGAAATACGCCGAACTGAAACCGAATATTGTAACAATGGACATAACAATGCCGGAGATGGACGGCGTTGATGCACTTAAAAACATTAAAAGCATTGACCCTAATGCCAAGGTTGTAATGATTTCGGCTATGGGACAGGAAAGTATGGTTAAGGAGTCTATTCTTGCCGGTGCATCGGGATTTTTGGTAAAGCCTTTTAAGGAAGAGGCTGTTATAAAAGCGTTGAGTAACCTATAAACTTAATTTTTCTTGATAAGAAGGTGAAAATTTTGGGGGAAAGTAACAGAGATCCTATCTTGGATATGTTTATTTTTGAAACAAATCAATTGCTTGAACAGTTGGAGGACATTATGCTGACTGTCGAGCAGGAGGGCGATATATCCACTGATAACATTAATGAAATTTTCAGAGCCATGCACACGATTAAAGGTTCTGCGGCGATGATGTCATACGACAATATTTCGGTAGTGGCACACAGAATAGAAGATTTGTTCTTCAAGATAAGAGAAAACAACTCTGTTAATGAAGAAGAATTTTCACGCGTGTGTGATATCGTTTTTGAGGGTAAGGACTTTATTAAAGAACAGATGGAGCTGGTTGAGTCCGGCGATGAAGTTACCGAAACGGCTGATGACCTGATAAAGCGTATAGAAGCCCTGCTTGCCGAAATGAACGGCGAAAAGCCACAGGAGGCGGCACAGTCCGCGCCGACCGAAAAACAGGAGGCGGCTGCGGAGCTGTCGGGCGACGGAAATAAATACAGTATACTCGTCAAGTTTGAAGAGGACTGTAAAATGGAAAATGTGCGTGCTTTTTCGGTGCTTAACGCGGTTGAAAAGAAATGTAACAGTGTAGTTTCCGTTCCGTCCGATTTATTTGAAGACCCAAATGCCAGTTCAGTAATCGCAAGTGACGGCTTGATGCTTTATGTTGCGAGCGATCTTGCGAAAGAACAAATTGAGAAAGTAATTAAATCGCAGATTTGCGTTGCCTCGGTTACGTTCGTTGAGGACAGCGAACCGGCAGAGGTGAAAAAGGAAGAGAAAACGGCTGTTGAGGCGACTGAGGCGGTTGAGGAAAAGAAAAAGACGAAAGCACCGCCGGCGGCCAAAAAGACACCGTCGAAAAATTCAGCCGCAAAACCGAGTCTTATCAACGTAAGCGTTGATAAGCTTGATGCGTTGCTTGACTTTGTGGGTGAAATCGTAATCGCACAGTCGATGGTTGTACAGCACCCTGAGCTTAACGGACTTAATTTGGTGAACTTCCATAAGTCGTCGGAACAACTGCAAAAGCTGACAAAGGAATTGCAGGACGTAGTTATGGCAATCAGAATGATTCCTATTGCGTCGGCGTTCCACAAAATGAACCGTATTGTCCGCGATATGAGCAAGACTCTCAACAAAGATGCGGAGCTTGTTATCAGCGGTGAGGAAACCGAGGTTGACAAGACCATTATCGACAGTCTGTCCGACCCGCTTATGCATTTGGTAAGAAACTGTATGGACCACGGGCTTGAAACGTCGGAGGAACGTATAGCCAAGGGTAAGCCGGCAAAGGGCAGAGTTGAGCTGCGCGCGTACAACAACGGCAACAACGTTGTTGTGACGGTTTCGGACGACGGTAAAGGCTTGGACAAAGATAAGATTTTGAATAAAGCACTCGAAAAGGGTTTAATCAGCGAGGACGTTGAAGAACTGACCGACAAGCAGATTTACGAATGTGTATTGCTGCCGGGATTCTCGACAAAAGAAAAAGTTACAGAGTTTTCGGGACGTGGTGTCGGTATGGACGTTGTTAAGTCGAACATTGAGTCTATCGGCGGTTCGATATCGCTTGACAGTAAACCGAACGAGGGAACTACATTCACGATTAAAATTCCGCTTACACTTGCCATTATCGACGGTATGAGTGTGGCTGTCGGGGATATGTCGTTTATTATACCTATGACATCGGTAAAAGAGGCGATAAGGTGTAAGAGCGAGGATATCGCAAAAGACCCTTACGGCAAGGAACGACTGCTCATAAGAGGTAAATACCACGATGTTATACGTTTGTACGAAAAGTATGACATTCAAACCGATATTACAGATATCTCGGAGGCTATATTGATTTCGGTTGAGCATGGTTCAAGCGACTCGATGTATGTGATGGTTGATGCGATTATAGGCGAACAGCAGGTTGTTATTAAGCCGCTGCCTAAGTATTTGCAGAAAAATCTTGCGCCTGACTGTGCGTTTTCCGGCTGTACCATATTGGGTGACGGTAATGTCGGCTTTATCATTAATACGAACGAGCTGTAAAAGCGGCAGACGGCTGTATGCGGTTTCGTCGGCTGCCGATACATATGCGGTGCGGGGCAAAACACAGTTTAAGCAAATTTTGCCGTGCGGAAGTTATTATCGTAAATTTTGTTATAATTAATTCATAGGGGGAGAGTATATAATGGCATATAATGAAGCGAGCATTGATGAACAGTCTACCTTAAAGGATAGATATTTGACTTTCCCTTTGGGAGATGACATATTGGCAATTGAGCTGGAGCATGTTAAAGAAATTATCGGTATCCAGACAATGACAAAGGTTCCTAAGGTTCCGGATTTTTTGGAGGGCGTGATTAACCTGAGAGGTAAGCCTATACCGGTTATCAGCGTACGCAAAAAGTTTGGATTGGAGCAGATTGAGTTTGATTATAAGACCAGCTTTGTTATTGTGGAATTTAAGGGTACGACGATTGCATTGCTTGTAGATTTGGTCAGAGATGTTGTTGACGCAAAGGAAGACGAAATGTCACCTTATAAAAATGAAAAGGATACTGACCAATATTTGAGGTCAATTGCAAAAATAAACGATGAAACAATTATGTTTATTGATTGCGAAAAATTCTTGGGTATATAAAATTTAAGGTAGAATCTGAAATGTTAATTCAGTTAATGGACTTTTGAAAATTAATAAATTCATTTTCAGATATACTCAAATAATGTATATTAAAATTGCGTTGTTTTGGTATATACGGCAACGCAATTTTTTTGTGCAGCTGATTGCGATATCAGTTTTCAAGCCGGCACAGCGTGTGTGCGGCTTTAACATCATAGTGTAAAGGGGCGCGATTGTATGCTTACTATTCGTCAAGATGAATTTGAAGAATTAAAAGCATTTATGTATGATAAATACGGTATAGACCTTTCCAAAAAACGACAGCTTATCGAAGGTCGGCTGAGCAATATGCTGATTGCAAAGGGGTTTACGAATTTCAGGGACTATTTAAACAGCGTTTACAACGATAAAACGGGCGCGGAGCTTACTGTGCTGGTAAACAAGCTGACTACGAATCATACATACTTTATGCGTGAAACCGCCCATTTTGATTTTTATAAAAACAATGTACTGCCGGAATTGGAAAAAACCGTAAAAAATAAAAGCATCGGTATTTGGAGTGCCGGCTGTTCGTCGGGGGAAGAACCGTCTACGCTTGCAATGCTTAATTGCGATTATTTCGGCACAAACAGCGGCTGGGATACGCGGATTTTGGCGACGGATATATCCGACAGAGTTTTGGAGATGGCAAAGAAGGGTGTGTATTCCGCCGAGGCGGTTGAGGCGTTTCCGGCGGCGGACAGGCGCAAATTTTTGGTGCCGTGCGAGGGCGGCTACAAATTTGTGGACAGTGTGCGTAACAATATCATCTACCGCAAATTTAACCTTATGGACGATTTCAATTTTAAACGGAAATTCCATGTTATATTTTGCAGAAACGTAATGATATACTTCGATTCAAAGACAAAGCACGAGCTTGTAAACAAATTTTATGAGGCTACCGAGCCGGGCGGTTATTTGTTTATAGGACATTCGGAGTACCTTGAAAAGGAAACGATTAAGTATAAGTATATTATGCCGGCAGTATATCAGAAGAGGTAAAGAGCTATGTTAAAATCAAAAATTAGAATATTGGTTATAGACGATTCAATGATTTTTCGTGAAAGCGTTTCGAGGTATCTGTCGGCTGACCCTGATATTGAGGTTGTCGGTACTGCCGCCGACCCGATTGAGGCAATGTCAAAAATCGAACAGCTTAAACCTACCTTGCTGACGCTTGACGTTCATATGCCTAAGATGAACGGTATTGACTTTTTGAAAAAGCTGATGGCGGAATCACCTATGCCGGTGGTTGTTGTGAGCTCTGTCAGCGAAAACGTGTTTGATGCGCTGAATGCCGGCGCGGTTGAGTTTGTGACAAAGCCTACCGAGGGGCGCAAGGTGGATTTGTTTGCAAAAGAGCTTATAGTTAAAGCGAAGATTGCATCGGTTGCGAAGCTGAAAGTCAGCGCGGGCAAAACCGCGCCGGCGCGTCCGACAGCGGCCGCAAGGAGTACGGCTGTGCCCGAACGCGAAAAGACGACACCGTCGTCGACGGCAAGACAGGTGATAAAGCCTGTCAACATATTGTCAAAGCCTGTGCTTAAAACAACACGCGACGATGTGGTTGTCGCAATTGGCGCATCGACCGGCGGTACGGAGGCGATTTTGGCGGTTATCAAGGATTTGCCGGCAAATATGCCGGGTATTGTAATCGTTCAGCATATGCCGCCGGGCTTTACGGCGATGTACGCAAAGCGTGCGAACAATATATGCAATATGGAGGTTAAAGAGGCAGAGTCGGGCGATTACATAGAGCGCGGCAAAGTGCTGATTGCGCCGGGTGCATTACAGATGCGCGTGAAGAAGGATTCAAAAGGCTATTATGTTAAGTGTGAACCGGGGGAAAAGGTGAGCGGACACGCGCCGTCGGTTGACGTGCTGTTTGATTCGGTTGCCGAAACAATAGGCGCAAAGGCTGTGGGAATAATCCTGACGGGTATGGGCAGTGACGGCGCAAAGGGTCTTTTGAATATGAAAAAGAAAGGCTCGTACACAATAGGACAGGACGAAAAAAGCTGTGTTGTGTACGGTATGCCGAAGGTGAGCTACAATATAGGCGCGGTGGCGGTGCAGGCGGAGCTTGAGGCAATACCGGGCGTGCTTATGAATTTTCTTAATAAATAGGTGAGGTGATATTTATGAATTACGATGTTTCGACAGATGATGAGGATATGTTTGAGGACGAGGCGAATAAGTATATTTTATTTGATATTGATGACGGCAAATACGCAATGCATATAAAATATATTGAAGAAATAGTTTCTATTTCGTCGATTACTCCCGTTCCGGGGTATCCGGATTTTGCGAGGGGCGTGGTTGATTTGCGCGGTATGACTGTAACCATTATTGATTTCAGAATGATACTCGGCAGCGGCAACACTCAGGTTGACAAAAACAATTATTGCATAATTACGGATTATAACGGCAGTCATTACGGTATATTGGTGGACAGAGTGTCGGATATAACCGATTTTGCCGAGTGCGGAGTATCGCCTGCACCTAAGGCGACAGAAAGCTATGCTAACAACTTTGTTGAGGGAGTGGCGCGTGCGGACGGTAAAATTGTTATGATTCTGGATCCTACAAAAGTGTTTGATTCGGAAAAGGTATCCGTGATAATGAAAGACAATTAAGGAAGATTTACAGAGCATTAATATAAGTTTATAGGTATAAAATGAATAAATTAAGTGGGGTTTGATTAAGAGATGGGCTTTATGTCTAAAAACGGCGGAAAAATTGAAATGCAGAACAGTACAAAAAAGAAAAAGAGCATACTTAGTAAGCTCAACACTTTGGGCGCAAAGGTATCAATTATGTCAATTGTTATGATGCTGGTTGTTTCGACCTGTAACACGACAGCGGTAAGATTTTACATTAATCTTATCGAGGAACAGCTGCTTGAAAACGGAAGACAGGGTATGCTGACTCTCAAGGACTATTTAACGTCCAGTGCGGCTGAAATGGCGGCAGTGTCGGAGATGATTGCGGCTGACGAGGGTGTGCAGGAGTTTGTTCAAAACAAGGATACAAAAAACATAGAAAAAAGTATAGACTCTATGTTGTCTACGGACAAGATCAGCTTTACGATTGTTGTTGATGCGGAGGGTAAGTCTGTGTATAATTCCGCATCGGGCAGTGTAGGGGAGGACTACAGTCAAATTTCGCTTATCAAAAACGCACTCGGCGGCGGCAGCAGTAACACATACATAAAGGACTTTCAGTCACAGCTGGTACACGCGGTTGCGGTGCCGATAAGGGCAGACGGCAATGTTGTGGGTGCGATAATCACCTGTGACGATTTGGCGGGCGGCAAGACGATAAACACATTGCACGACTCGCACGGACACCAATATACCATTTTCGTTGACGATACGCGTGTAGTGTCGACACTGCGCGACAATAACGGCAACGAGGTAGTGGGTACTAAGGCGGCCGATGACGTAATAAAGCATGTTATGGAAGGTCAGGAGGATATGGCTTTGCAGAACAAGCTGTTCGGACACAACTATGCGTCTGTATATTCGCCAATTGTGGATAATGAGAATAAGACGGTTGGTATGCTGTTCAGCGGTGTGTCGACACAGGAGGCGGTTGCCAAAGCGAACAGATTAAGACTTACCACCTCACTCATAACCACGGTTGTCACAATAATATTTGTGATTTTTGCGCTTTGGTTCGTTAAGAGGATATTGAGCAATCCTATTAAAAAAGTAACTATGGCGGCAAACAGAATAAGCAGCGGCGACATAGGACTCAGCCGCAGTGAAAGACTTGACCTCGGAGTAAAGTCAAAGGACGAAATAGGCGAGCTTGCAAGCGCACTTGAGGGTACGTCGGAGATGCTCAAGCAGTACATAGGAGAGATGGACGACGTGCTTGAATCCATTGCAAGGGGTGACCTGACAGCACGTCCGACACTTGAATATAAGGGTGATTTGGTACAGATTAAGCAGTCGCTCATTCATATATGCAAGGAAATTAATCAGTCGATGGCGAATATTATGGTGTCGGCGGAGGAAGTTTCCGGCGGTGCGAGTCAGGTTTCCGACGGCGCACAGGCACTCAGTCAGGGTGCTACGGAGCAGGCGAGCGAGATTGAACAGCTGTCGGATTTGGTTAAAGATATTACGGGGCAGATTTCAAACAATGCGCAGTATGCGACGGCGGCAAGCAATTTGGCACTTGACTCAAATAAAATTGTGGTTGAAGGTCAGAATACGATGGCGAGTCTGAGCGAGGCTATGGCTAGGATTAACGAAATGACGGTTAAGATGGAAAAAGTAGTTAAGACGATAGACAATTTTGCATTCCAGACCAATATACTTGCGCTGAACGCTACAGTCGAGGCGGCAAGAGCCGGTTCGCACGGCAAAGGCTTTGCGATAGTTGCGGAGGAAGTGAGAAATCTTGCCGTTAAGAGCGCGGCGGCGGCACAGGAAACGGGCGAATTGATTGAGGATACGGTTGAAATTGTTGAGTCGGGCGTTAGCCTTGCCAATGAAACGAGCAGAGAATTTGAACGGGTTGTTGAGCTTGTAAACGAGGTTACGGAAAAGATAGAGCAAATTGCGGACGCATCAAACTCACAGGCTGAGGCGGCATCTAAGGTTGTAGTCAGCGTTGACGAGATTTCGAGAGTCATACAGACTAATTCTGCCACAGCAGAGGAGAGTGCGGCGGCAAGTGAGGAGTTGTCCGGACTTGCACAGGTTTTGGAGAACATTGTTTCCAGGTTTAAGCTTGCGAAAGATGAGCAGTCGAGTTTTGGGTTTGATTTTGCACAGCCGTTTGACGAGCAGTCCGGCGACGGTGCGGAGTTTGAGGAAGACCCGTTCGCCGGTATGAGTTTTACGGCGGATACGGTTTCGTATGACGATAAATATTGATTTATTGAAGGGGCGTAGAAATATGCCCCTTTAGACTGTAAAAAATGAGTTTGTCGGAACTGTTCGGCAGTTTGCGGATTTTAAGGCAGAGCCGTAAATCGCTGTCCGCAGACGGCGAAACAAACAAAACCGATAAGTCTGCACGCCGAATAGGGTTGCGGTAAAATAGCTTTCAAAAAAAATATTGCGCAAAAAACTCCCGAAACACAGCAAAATCAAGCTGTGTTTCGGGAGTTTTTTGTTTTTACGGGACTGTTTTATGTAATGTTTGAAAATCATTTTGCGGTCAATTTTGAAACCGCTTTGACAGTTCCACTATTGCCAACGGTAAAAACGACAAAAAAGCAACTATCAGCCATTGCTCCGCATTGAGCGGCGCGACCTTGAATACAGCCGCCGCAAATGCCGTGTTGACTACCGACACCTGCAGCAGAACACCTGCCAGAAACGCACCTATAAGATACTTGTTGGTAAAAATTCCGACGGAAAACAGCGAGTGTTCACTGCGCATATTAAATGCGTGAACAAGCTGTGACAGACTGAGTACGCAAAACGCCATTGTGCGCCCTGTAAGCGCGTCGTGTCCGTATCCGTCAAAAATACTCGCGCCGACAGAAAACGCAACAAGCGCAAGCGCACCTATCATTAACCCCTCAAGCACAATGATTCCGCCGAGTCCGTCAGCAAACAGTCCCTTGCGCGAGCTGTGCGGCGGCCGCTGCATTACGAATTTATCCGCGGGGTCAAGTCCGAGCGCGATTGCCGGAAGTGAATCGGTGACGAGATTAACCCATAAAAGCTGTATTGCCGCGAGCGGTGAGGTGCGGTTGAGCATAAGTCCGGCAAAAACAGTGAGAATTTCGCCGATATTGCTTGACAGCAGGAATTGTACAGCCTTTTTTATGTTTGCGTATATTCCGCGCCCCTGACGTACCGCCTCCACAATTGTGGCAAAATTGTCGTCGGTTAAAATCATATCCGCCGCACCCTTTGCAACGTCCGTACCGGTTATACCCATTGCACAGCCTATATCCGCCGCCTTGAGCGCGGGCGCATCGTTTACACCGTCGCCCGTCATTGCAACCGTTTCCCCGACAGCTTTCCACGCCTTTACAATACGTACCTTATGTTCGGGAGTTACTCTTGCGAATACACTGTAATTTCTTATGGTTTTTTCAAGCTGTGCCTGACTCAGCCGGTCAAGCTCCGCCCCTGTCATAGCATTTGATTTTTCGTCCATAATTCCTATTTCGCGCGCTATTGCGGCGGCGGTGAGTATGTGGTCGCCGGTAATCATAACGGGGCGTATGCCCGCTTTTTTGCAAACCGCAACAGCCGAAACAACTTCCGGGCGCGGCGGGTCAATCATACCGATAAGTCCGACAAAGGTAAGATTTGCCTCGACAGGCTTTTCGCTTTCGCCCAAATCGCGGAAACCGACAGCGATTACCCTGAGCGCCTTGTTTGCCATATCCGCATTTGCGGCGATGATTTGGGCGCGTTTTGCGCTGTCGAGGGGTATGCGGTTTTTGCCGTCAAAGTAATGCGTACAGCGGCTTATGAGTATGTCGGGTGCGCCTTTGGTAATCATACGGCGCGATTTCTCGTAACGGTTTGCGGTTGACATCAGCTTGCGGTTTGAGTCGAACGGAATTTCAGAAATGCGCGGATACGCTTTGTCGAGGGCGGATTTTGAAAGACCGCTGTTTTCGGCGGCGGTTATAATTGCGCGCTCGGTCGGACTTGCGCCGAGAGTATCGCCGTCGGAGGTGCAGTTACAGCACAGCGCGGCAAGGGTCAGCGTTAAAAGGTCGTCATTGCTCTCTATCCGCGTAACTTTCATTTTGTTCTGCGTGAGCGTGCCGGTTTTGTCGGAACATATAACGGAGGCACTGCCCAGTGTTTCCACCGACGGCAGGTTGCGTATAATTGCGTTTTTTCGCACCATACGCTGTACGCCGATAGCAAGCATTATGGTAACTATTGCGGCAAGCCCCTCCGGAATTGCCGCCACCGCAAGACTTACCGATGTCATAAACATTTCAAACGGCGCGACGGAGCGGAAAATGCCGAGTACAAACACCAATGCGCATATGAGCAGCGCGGATATGCCGAGAACCTTTCCGACATCTGAGAGCTTTTTCTGCAATGGGGTTTGTTCGCTTTGCACCGACATTATCATATCGGCAATACGTCCCACTTCGGTCTGCATACCCGTGCGCACCGCAATTGCGGTTGCGTGACCGGTGAGCACCGAGCTTGACGACAAAACAAGGTTTGAACGGTCGGCAGGCGGTGTGGACGGTGCAAGCACGCTTTGGCAGTCTTTGGATACGGGAGTGGATTCGCCTGTGAGCGACGACTCATCGGTTTGCAGATTTTCACAGGTGACAAGCCGCGCATCGGCGGCAATCAGGTCACCGGCATGCAGACAGAGCAAGTCGCCCGTAACCACGTGTGCGGCCGGTATTGTGCACATTTTGCCGCCGCGGATTACCGTGGCGGTCGGTGCGGATATTTTTTTCAGTGCCTCAAGAGCCTTTTCGGCGCGGCTTTCCTGTATCACTCCCAAAAGTGCATTTAAAACTACAATTACGAGTATAATAACAGGGTCGGCAAAGTCGGTTTCGCCGCGTATAAGCGAAAGCGCGAACGATATAGCCGCGGCGGCGAGCAGTATTATAATCATAAAGTCGTTAAACTGTGCGGCAAACCGCGAAAGGAAGGACGGCGGTTTCTTCTCGTCAAGCTTGTTTTCGCCGTTTTCTTTAAGGCGCGAAAGTGCGTCGGACTGCGAAAGACCGTTTTTCGGGTCGGAGTTGAGCAGTTGTGCGGTTTGTGCGACAGTAAGGTTATGCCATATCATTTATTTTCCCCCCGTTAAAGATTAGAAATGAGAAATTAGAAATTTCTGATTTATTAAAGGTTATTCTGTGAAAAGGAAAATAATACGTAAAAAATTAGGAGCGTGGAGTGAGGAGTGTGGAGTGTGGAGTGAGGAGTTTTTAATTCCTAATTTATTTAACTGTCTTGTGCGGTTATTATATTTGTGATAGAATTTATATATACATATCAATATCGGGGGGTTGGAGTTTATGGATATATTTGAGCGCGAAAAAATGCTGATAGGTGATGAACGGGTGGCGCGGCTTGCGCGGAAACACGTAATAGTGTTCGGCGTGGGCGGAGTGGGGAGCTTTGTATGTGAGGCACTCGCGCGCGGCGGTGTCGGCAGAATTACAATAGTGGACGGCGATACGGTGAGCGAAAGCAATATAAACCGTCAGATAATTGCGCTTTTGAGCACTGTCGGCAGAGCGAAAACCGAGGTTATGCGTGAGCGGATAGCCGACATAAACCCAAATGCGCAGGTCAGAGAATACAAGCATTTCTATCTGCCGAATGACACCGGAGATATCTGGGAAAATGAGTATGACTATATAGTAGACGCGATTGACACGATAAGCGCAAAAATTGACATAGCCGTGCGCGCAAAAGAAATGGGAATACCGCTTATAAGCAGTATGGGTACGGGAAACAAGCTGGACCCTACGCGATTTGAAATAACTGATATTTACAAAACGTCGGTTTGTCCGGTTTGTCGGGTTATGCGGCGCGAGCTGAAAAATAGGGGCGTGGAGCGGCTGAAAGTTTTGTATTCGGCGGAGGAGGTCAGAAAGCCTGTAAAAAGTGCGGACGGCGGCCGTACTCCGGCGAGTATTTCGTTTGTGCCGTCCGCTGCCGGACTTATCATAGCCGGCGAGGTTATACGCGAGCTTGCCGGACTGTGAAACGGCGGATTTCGGGCGTGAAATGTATAAAAAGTGAACAAATTTAATTAAATTGTACAATAGCGGTGTACAAAAATGTTTTTTTGTGATAAAATAGTAAAAATAAATCAGACTGCGGACAAACATTGAAATCACTTTGAGAAATTCGGCAAAATCATAAGCTTGCGGTCTGAAATATAAGCGCGTGAATTTGCGCGGAGTGCGGACGGTGAGTTGATGGCAAGAGAAAAAAGGAAAGTGAGCGCGAGCGGTATTTATACGGTATGCCTGCGCGGCAATGACGGGGTTATTTTCAAAAACAAATGCGATTACGACGAGTTTGCGCGATTGCTGGACAAGTATTTTTCCGGCGGAAAAGCGGTAATTGCATATTCGCTGTGCAAGGACAGCGCAAAGCTTATTGTTATGACGAACGGCGGCAGCATCGGAGCGGCAATGAAGCCGTTTCTGACAAGCTATGCGCGTTATTACAACCGTACATACCAAAGGACGGGAAAGGTTTTTTACGACCGCTATGTAAGCGAGCCTGTCGGAGCGGACGAGCTTGAGAGCGCCGCGGCAAAGCTTGGGGACGGCGAGGTGGTCAAAAAAACCGAGAAAAGCGTTTCGGTGCGGACTGACAGCGCGGTTAGGAGCGTGCCGGAGCCTTGCGCGGACGGTGCGGACAGTGTGCCGGACAGACGGCAAATGGATTTTTGGCTGTTGTGAGGAGTGGCAGAAAATGAAGTCAGCGGAGATTACATTGAAAAAACAGATACTGAGTGTGTTTTGGACACATCTGTATGTTATGATAATATCGGTAATATTCGGATTTGGAGCGTTTTGGTGGTTTTTGGCACAGCATACGTGGAAGATTGTATATTCCGTCATTTTTATGACGATATATTTCTGCGCACTGTATACAAAGGCGCATACCGTTGCGGCACACGATCTCAAGGGTTACGCACAGACCAAGAGTTATCCGGCAAAGGGGATAGTGATGGGCGGTATAATTTCGGCTTCGACGTTTGTTTTTTGGATTTTGTACCGCATTGTGTGGAGTATGTCGGGAGCCGGAGGTCTTTTGGGAGTGTGGAAAAGTCTTTACAACGGATTTTTCCTGTGCTACACTTTTATTTATAACGGGATAATGAGTCCGTACAAGGGCGGTATGTTCTGGTATGCACATATCGTGATTTACGCATTGCCGCCGATTGCGGCGGGACTTGGCTAT
The DNA here is from genome assembly GCA_964422725.1 of uncultured Lachnospiraceae bacterium. Taxonomy (GTDB): domain Bacteria; phylum Bacillota; class Clostridia; order UBA1381; family UBA1381; genus CAKSNH01. Next base: position 41,362 of record CAYRCC010000006.1, on the reverse strand, counting down.
TTTGCCAGTTACAAAAAGTTTAATATTTATGAAAAGCTGCTCCCGTTTATGTACGAGCGCGGCAAAAACGAAAAGTAGCGCGGCGGAAAATAAAAAAATAAATTGATTTGGAGGGCGGAAAATGCAGGAGAATTTTGATTTAAACGATTTAAAAAGTACACAAAAGGATATACTCGGTGAAATCGGAAATATCGGTATGGGCAACGTCGCAACGGCGCTTTCCAGCCTTTTGGGAAAAAAGATAACCATATCCGTACCGACGGTTAATCTGGTGGATTTGTGCGATTTGAGCGAGGCACTCGGTATGGCGGAACAGCAGGTTGTGGGTATACTGTTCGGCTTGGACGAGGATATCGACGGTATGATTATGTTTGTGCTTGAGGAGAGCTTTGCAAAGGAAATCGTAAAAATTTTAAACGACGGCGATTTGGAGGAAATATACGATTTGAACGAGGTGGACGTTTCCACTCTTCAGGAGGTTGCCAATATTATGGCAGGCTCGTATTTGAGCGCGATAGCCTCGCTGTCGGGACTGCGAATAGGTATGTCGGTGCCGTATTTTTCTATTGATATGCTCGGCTCTATAATGGCGGTGCCGGCGGTGCAGTACGGACAGATGGGCGACAAGGTTATGCTTATTGAGGAAAAGATTATAGGTGACGGAAAGGATTTTGACTGTTACTTGGTGCTTGTGCCGGAGGTAAGCTCTCTTAAAAAATTGCTTGACAAGGTTGGTGACGCGTATGGCTACAGTTATTAAGGTGGGTATTGCAGATGCGAATATTGCCGAACAGCCGGATTCGCTTATTTCGTATGCACTCGGCTCGTGCGTGGGGATTTGTATGTACGACCCCGTGACTAAGGTGTCGGGAATGTCACACGTGCTGTTGCCGGAAAAAACCGAAAATGACAATAATTTGATGAAGTATGCCGACAGTGCGATACCGTACCTTTTGGGGGAAATGCTGAAGCGCAACGCGGTGAAATCGCGCATAGTGGCGAAAATTGCAGGCGGTGCGAATATGTTCGGCGATTTGTTTAAGGGTGGCAGCAATTCGCTTATCGGCGACAGAAATGTCGAAGTGACCAAAAAGACACTCAAAAGTCTGGGTATACCGATTGTTGCGGAGGACGTGGGCGGCAATATAGGCAGAACGATAGAGTTTTTCTCGGAGGACGGTATGCTGAGAATTCGTTCGCTGCCGAGCAAGGACGTTAAAATTTGATATCAGTGCAAAAACCACAAAAACAGGTTTATTACGCATAAAAGCGCGAAAATGAGAGCGGCGGTTATCAAGGGCGTAACGGACGGTGATTGTGGTTTTTTCTTTTGCTTTGGCGGTGTTTGGGTGCGTTTTATATAGTCCTCCAAAATGCAGTGTGCCTCGTAGATTACGTTGTAGTCTTTTTTCACGGCAAAGCTCCTTTTCATTTTTTGTCGGCGGCGGATTGTCCGTACCGCTGTGTATATTTTTGACAGCAAACTGAATTATTATACATAAACCGCTCTGAAATGGGTCAACTGCATTTTTGGTGTTTTTGCCGTATGCGCCGCCAAAACGATTTGGTATTGACGGCTTGAAACGCAGGCTGTGCCGAATTGTGGGACGAGCTCAAAAATGAGTTTGGCAATGATGATTTGTTATTCAAAATATAACCAAAAAGCAAATTTTTAATACATTTTTTTGCGACGTTTTGCACAACAAAAGTTGAAAAAAATATTGATTTTTTTTCAAATACTATTGATTTTATGCAAAAATGAGTATATAATTGTTAGTATCTATGGTTGTCCTTTTAAACAGGGACATAAAAAGCAATCCGGAGGTGCGAAGTGAAGATTAATCCATGTGATATATATACACAGAAAATGTATGAAATAAACGAGCGTGTCTGTTCAAGACTGTCGTCGATACAGGGTTCGCAGAATTTTTATTTGGCACTTCAAAAGGCACAGTCGCTGACACAGACACAAGACAGCGGCACGGAGCAAAAGCAGACGGCGGCGGTGAGCGGTGTAATCGACCTTGATTATGCGGATTCGCCGGCAAACGGATTTGAAAGCAAATACGACAGTATAATTTCGGATAAATCAAAGCGTTACGGAGTCAGCGAGGCGCTTATAAAGTCGGTTATAAAAGCCGAGTCGGACTTTGACCCGACGTGTGTGTCGAGCGCCGGAGCTATGGGACTTATGCAGCTTATGCCGGTGAATGTGAAAGAGCTTAACGTGCAGGATCCGTTTGACCCCGTGCAGAATATTGACGGCGGAATAAGAGAGCTTAAAGGCTATCTCAATTCTTACAACGGCGATGTAAAGCTTGCGCTTGCGGCGTATAACTGCGGTCCTACAAGAGTCAGACGGCTCGGACTTGACAATCTTGATGACCCTGAACAGTTTGCAAAGCTGCCTAAGGAAACACGAAATTACATAACCAAAATAATGAAATATCTTAATCAGTAAAAGGGAGCGTGGCGGTAAATGATAAATTCCATATTCGGTCATTCGTCGATTCTTGAAACGGCGCTCGATGCCTCATGGCTGAGAAACAACGTTATAACAAACAATATTTCAAATGTTGACACTCCTAATTTTAAAGCATCAAAGGTGGAATTTGAAAAGGTTTTGCAGAGCGCAATGAAAAATGACGGCTCGGTTATGAAAAGAACCAACGAAAAACATATGTATGCCGGCGGTAAAAGCGATCTTTCGCCTATAGTCGTACAGGACGATTCGTCCACGATGCGTATGGACGGCAGTAACGTTGATGTTGAAAAGGAACAGGCAAGTCTTGCGGAAAATGCTATTTATTACAACACTGTTCTTCAAAAACTCGGCGAAGAGTATTCAAGACTCAGATATGTGATAAATGACGGTAAATAGTGAATAAATGAAAAGGGGTGCGTTATAAATGGCTTTGCTCAGAGCAATGGAAATAAGTACGTCGGCACTGACGGCGCAGAGATTCAGAATGGACGTTATTGCTGAGAATTTGGCAAATGCGGAGGTTACAAGGACGGCAAACGGCGGTCCGTACAGACGACGGGTGGTGACTATGGGCAGCAGAACCGATCAGGCTACTTTCGCGGAGCATATGAACGGTTTCACACAGGACAAAATCGGCAGCGGCGTAAGAATTGCGGCGGTTGAGGAGGATATGTCGGATTTCAAAATGGTCTATGAGCCGAATCATCCCGATGCGAATGCCGAAGGGTATGTGAGCTATCCTAACGTTGATACGGTTACGGAAATGGTTGATATGATGAGCGCATCGCGTTCGTACGAGGCGAACGTTACGGCGTTTACAACGACGAAAAATATGGCGCTCAAAGCACTTGAACTCGGCAGATAATATTTTAACTAAAGAAGTGGGGATTTTTTATGAGTGGAATTAATGCGATAAACGGTATCAGCGGTATTAACGGCGTTTTTAATACGGACGGCGCAAAAAAAACAACAGCGGGTACGAATACGGAAATTTCGTTTAAAAGCGTGCTTGAGGGCTTGATTGCCAATGCAAACGAAACGGATGCCGCGGATAAGGCGGCAAACCTTGAGCTTTTGAGCGGAAATCTTGACAATATGCACGATGTTATTATTGCCGGCGAAGAGGCAGACATTGCGCTCAGACTTACAGTTCAGATAAGGAATAAGGCAATGGATGCATATTCGGAAATTATGAGAATGCAGGTGTGATTTTGCTTTTGCGCTCGCACATACATTCTTGAGGTAGGAGGATAAACTGACTTGGATAATAATTCAGCCGTTAAATTTTTTAAGCCATTAAAAGATTATTGGGATAATCTTGAAAAACAAAAAAAGATAGCGTATGCCGTGGCGGCAGGTGCTGTACTGCTTGTGATTATCGTGCTGGTACTGCTTTTGAACAGAACCGTTTATACGGTTTTGTACAGCGGACTCAATGAGCAGGAGGCAGGAGAAATTTACAACAAACTGGTCGAACAGGACGTTAAGGTTAAGACGCGCGGAACGGGTACGATTATGGTGCCGGAGAAAGAGGCTGAGTCACTTCGTATGACACTCTCGGCAGAGGGTTATCCGGAGAGCGGACTTAACTATGAAATGTTCCAGAACAGTACGGGTTTCGGTACGACGGATTACGAAAAACAAAAATATATGCAGTTTCAGCTGCAGGAAAGACTGCAAATCTCAATCAAGACGATAGAAGGCGTGAGCGATGCCATAGTTACGCTGAATATACCGGAAAATTCGACGTTCGTTTTGAAAAGCGACAAAAAGAATGCAACGGCATCGGTGCTTTTGAAGCTGAAAAACAATGCACAGCTTTCAAAAAAGCAAGTTAAAGGCATTGCCGGTTTGGTTGCGAAAAGCGTTCCGGGACTTACCGAGGACGAGGTACATATTATCGACAGTGAGGGAAATATTTTAAGCAATACGGACGAAAATCTTACCGAGCTTGCCGGTACACAGCTTGAGCTTGAGGAAAGCGTGAGCAAAAAGTATAAAGAGCAGATTGAAAATATGTTAGAGCCTGTGTTCGGCGCGGGCAAGGTTATAGCCGGAGTGAGAGTGTCGCTGAACTTTGACAAGCAGACAACCGAAACGACAAAGGTTGAGCCGGTTGAGGGAAGTACAAACGGTATTCCGGTCAGCGTGAATGAGTCGACCGAAACGGCTACAGGCTCGGATACCGCCGGAAATGTCGGTATGGACGCAAACGGCGGCGCACCTACATATCCGCAGACAAATGTCGGTTCGGGTACTTACGAAAAGAAAGACAAGACGGTAAACTACGAAATAAGCCAGATAAAGGATTTTGTGCAGAAAGCGGAGGGAAATATCGGTGATATTTCCGTGTCGGTCATTCTTGACAGCGCAGACCTTCAGGCGGGTGCGGACGAAAAGGTTAAGGCAATTGTTGCCGGTGCAACCGGTATCGCACCGGAAAACGTAACGGTTCAGACGATGGACTTCAGCGGCAGTACCGGAAACGACGCTATAAACAGTATGTTTGAAAGTCAGCAGCAGGCGGCGGAATATCAGCAAAAGCAGATTTGGCTGATAAGTGCGGTTATATTCGGAATTATCGTAATTGTGCTGTTGGTGGTTGTGCTTGCGGTTTTGAGAAAGAAGAAGAAAGAAGAAGCCGAAAGATATGCGGCTATGCTTGAGGAAATGGCAGCCGAGGAGGCGGTACAGGCAGAGCCTGAAGTGGAGATGACCGAGTTTACGATGAAGAAGTCCGAACAGCGTAAGCTTATCGAAAAGAGTATTGACAGCAATCCTGAATTTGTTGCGCAGCTTTTGAGAAACTGGCTCGATGATTACGGCAATTAACGGTTGCGGCAATTTTGGGTGTAATTGATATTGAAAGGAATTGAAACTTGCTATGAAAAAAGGGGCTATGTCAGGAAGCGAGAAAGCGGCAATTCTGCTTATCGCATTGGGCAAGGAAAGTTCAACAAAAATATTTCAGCATTTGAGAGAAGAGGAAATAGAACAGCTTACGGTTGACATCACTAATTTGAGGTCGGTTGATGCCGATACGCGCGATACGATAATAAACGAGTTTTACGAGCTGTGTCTGGCTCAAAACTACATATCCGACGGCGGTATCGACTATGCACGTCAGCTTTTGGAGGAGGCACTCGGCGATGAAAAAGCGTATGAGCTTATCGGCAAGATTACATCGTCATTACAGGTAAGACCGTTTGACTATCTGCGAAAGGCTGACCCCGAGCAAATCCTCAACTTTATAAGAAACGAGAACACTCAGACAATTGCGCTGATATTCTCGTATCTGAAACCGCAGCAGGTGTCACTGGTTCTCGGTGAACTGCCGCAGGAACAACAGGCAAAGATTATAGAAAAAATTGCCAATATGGAAAGAACATCTCCTGAGTACATAAAAGAGGTTGAGAGAGTGCTTGAGAGGAAACTGTCAAGTCTCGGTTCGGAAGACTTTACGGTTGTCGGCGGTATTCAGAGTACGGTTGACATTCTTAACTCTATCGACATCGGTACGGAAAAACGTATCCTCGAAACACTCGACGAGTACAATACGGAGCTTGCGGAGGAAATCCGTAAGAGAATGTTCACCTTTGATGATATTATCAAGCTTGATGCCCGTGCGATTCAGAAGGTTATCGGTGAAACCGATACCAAAGACCTTGCGGTTGCGCTCAAGGGTACAAATCAGGAAGTCAAGGACGTTGTTATCAGCAATATGTCCGCGCGTGCACGCGATATGATTGTAGAGGATATGGAGTATATGGGTCCTGTACGTATCAAAGATGTTGAAATTGCACAGCAGAAGATTGTAAATACAATAAGACGTCTTGAGGAAATGGGTGAGATTATCATTATGAGAGGGGAAGGAGATGAATTGTTTGTATAAAGTGCTAAAAAACGCACGGGTTACATACGAGGAAAATCCTTGCTATCTCGGCGGTGAAAAACCGCACGACGATATATCCGTACCGCGAAAGACGATGGAAGATTTTCACGAGCGTGAACGCGCTCTTGAACAGCGCATAAAAGATGCCGAGGCTGAAATCGAACAGCAAAAGAGAAATTTTCTGGCACAAATGCGGCTGGAAACGGCGCGCATAGTCGAAAACGCGAAAAGCGAGTGTTCGGCGGAACTTTTCAGACAGGCAAGCAAAGGGTTTGACGAGGGAATGAAGGTTGCGCGGAATCGGTGCGAGGAGCTTGACGGTGAGCTTGAAAAGCTGAAGGGCGAAATTGAGAGTGAATTCGCAAAGCAAATCGAGGATATTAAAAGCAATATCACAGAGCTTGCGTTTATGCTTGCGAGAAAGATTATAAATATAGAGCTTGAAAAGGATGATACGGCAATACTGTCGGCACTTAACGATGTGCTTATACGGTTCAAGGACGAGAAAAATCTGGTGATAGAAATTTCCGAGGAGCTTGCAGATAAAATTGACGTGAGCAAGCTGAAGCCTATTTACGAAGTAAGCGTAAACCGCGAGCTTACCAATGAGGAAATATTGCTTAATTCCGATTACGGCACTATTGATGCGTCGATAGATGCGCAGTTTGAAAATTTGAAAAAGTCTTTGTTGGAAGAATGTAAACAGATATGACAAATTTTGATTTAGAGTATTACAGAAATATTGTAGATAACACAGATACGCTTAATTATTACGGCAAGGTGTCGCGCGTAACGGGGCTGACGGTTGAGTCGATAGGACCTATCGCAAAAATCGGCGAAATATGCAAAATAACCTCGATTGACGGGTATACGACGGTTATGTCGGAGGTTATAGGTTTTCGCGACAATAAGGTTATACTGATGCCTTACGGTACGCTTGACGGAATAGGCTCGGGCAGCAGAGTTGAGGCAACAAAGAGAACCTTGCAGGTAAAAATATCGGACGACCTCAGAGGACGTATTCTGAACGGACTCGGAGAGCCGATTGACGGTAAAGGCGATATAGTCGGCGGCGAGCTTTTTAAGGCTGACAACGCACCGCCGAATCCGCTTAAAAGAAAGCGAATAAAGGAAATTCTGCCGCTCGGAATCAAGGCGATTGACGGACTTATAACCTGCGGCAGCGGACAGAGAATAGGTATATTCGCCGGCAGCGGCGTGGGCAAGAGTACACTTTTGGGTATGATTGCCCGTAATGCGACGGCAGATATAAATGTGATAGTGCTTGTGGGCGAGCGCGGCAGAGAGCTTAACGACTTCATCGAAAAGGACTTACAGGAGGAGGGCTTAAAACGCTCCGTCATTGTAGTTGCAACGTCGGACCAGCCGGCACTTATTAGACTTAAATCGGCTATGGTCGGTACTGCGATTGCGGAATATTTCCGCGAACAAGGCAAAAAAGTACTGCTTATGATGGACTCGGTTACGCGTTTTGCTATGGCACAGCGTGAAATCGGTATGGCTATGGGTGAACCGCCGGTATCACGCGGATATACGCCGTCGGTGTTTACGGAACTGCCTAAGCTGTTGGAGCGAACCGGAACGTCGGACAAAGGCTCAATAACGGGTCTTTATACGGTACTGGTTGACGGTGACGACCTTAACGAGCCGATTACCGACGCGGTGCGCGGTATCCTTGACGGACATATAGTCCTGTCAAGAGCGTTGGCGAACAAGAACCATTATCCGGCGATTGACGTTTTGGCGAGTATAAGCCGTTTGATGTCGGACATTGTCGACAGCGACCACAAAGCCGCGGCGAATTTCGTGAAAAATAAAATGGCAGTGTACAGAGATGCCGAGGACCTGATTAATATCGGTGCGTACAAGTCGGGGTCAAATCCCGAAATTGACGAGGCGATTGCCGTAAACGGCAAGATAAACAATCTGCTCCGTCAGACTGTCGGAAGTGAGTTCACGTTTGAGGACACCTTGAACGAGCTTAAAAGCATAAGCGCGCAGATGTAGCGCGTGAGGGCGGGAAAGGGAACAGTCGGTTATGAAGAAGTTCAAATTCACCCTGCAGACACTGTTAAACGTGACAGTGGCACTGGAAAAGGAAAAAAAGAACAGACTGGCAATAATAAACAAACAGCTTAACGATTTGAAGGATATCCGCGAAGGGTACTATTCAGAAATCGAGGAAACGAAAAAGATTTATACGGGCGCGCCGAGTCTTGCCGAGCTTGTGAATGCGGACAGGTACATAAAGCGGCTCAAGGAAAAAATAGTTGAGATTAACGTTGAAATTTCAATAAAGGAATACGAAAAGGCAGAGGCGCAGAGCGAGTTAATCGAAACTATGACAAACAGGAAAACATACGAAAAGCTGAGAGAAAAACAGCTTATTGCATATAAAAAGGAAGTTGCAATGGAAGAAAGCAAAATTTTAGATGATTATATGTCATCGAGTAACGGCGGTGAAATAACAGAGAATTATGGCTGATGTAATTAATAAAAAACCTAAAAAAATGCCGGCAACGGCAGGCAGTCAACAAGTGAATATAAAGAAATCAAAAAAGGGTATAATCGGAAAAGTCATAGCATTTATTGTAATTTTTGTGGTTTTGGCCGCCTTTATAGCGTGTTTTTGCTTTAATGTCGGCGCAATAAGAACCAAAACAGCGGAATTTTTAATGCCGAAAACGGCGGTTGAACAGCGTGAAATTGAGTACAGAGAAAGTATGGCAAGTATAGAAACTCAGCAAACGCACATTCTGGAGGAGAAAAAGGCACTTGATGTGCGCGAAACCGAGCTTGATGCGCGTGAGGCGGCAATTGTCGAAAAAGAGGCACAGCTGAATTTAATGAATGAGAATGTCACGGAAAAACAGACAGAGTTTGAAAACAAGGAGCGCAGTGTGCGTGACGTGGCAAAGATTTACGAGGATATGGACGCTGATGTGGCGGCGAGAATCCTAATGCGGTATGACGATAAAAACGAGGTTGCACAGATTGTGAAAAATCTGAGCGACGAAAAGGCCGCGGATATATTAAGCGAAATGGATACAAGTTATGCGATGGGTTTGCTGCGCGTAGTTAATTCGTCAAACAAAACAGATACGGCAGGCACAGCAAATACAACCGGTACAACAAATGCAACAGGTACAGAAAATACAGCAACCAACTAAGTGAAGGAGGTTTGAAATGTGGCAGGTGAAATGATTGCAAGCGTGCAGAACGGCGCGTCGTTAATGACGATTGTGTCGTCGGCAAAGAACAGCGAGCAAAGCGCGGAAACGGGCGAGTTCGCACAGGTGCTCGGCGAGTGTGGCGGCACTGTGAGCGCGGCGGAAAAGGACGAAAACGGCATTGTTGATGTACAGCTTTCGGAGGCGGCGGCACTGATGGCGGCTTATATGCCGTTTGCGGGGTATGATGTGACGAATCCTGATGATATGTCCGAAACGTCGGGTGTCGAGGTGACGGAGGTGTCAGCGGAGGGTACGGCTGAAATCGCACAAATGCCGAATACGGAGCAAATACCGTTTGACGGCGAAATCGGTACGGACGGGCAGGCTGTTGTGCCGACAGTGCAGACTGTCGCGGCAACTGCCGAAGTCGGTATGACCGATACGGCGGCGGTCGGTGCGGCTGAGAACGGGGAAATCGACGAAAACGCTCAGTCGGAGTTCGGCGCACAGACGGTGCAGTCGAGCGGAAACACTCAAGCTGAGTCTGAGCCGGCGGTGCAGTCAGGCGCGGACAATGTGCAAAAGCTTACACAGATTATCACAAACAGCGGAATACAGGCAAAAGAAGTTGAAAGCGTTAAATATGTAACTTTCAATTCGCCGCTGAACAGTGTCGGAAAAGAAAAGACCATCAATAAAATGGAGAACCTTATTCAAAATCTGTTCTTCGGCGTTGATGAGCCGGAGAAGGACGAGGAGGAAACGGTCAAAAACGTTGCAGCAGACGAGGCTGTTGAAACCGACAATAGCTATGTTCAGACCGGGGACGGTGTGACGGCGGAAAATACAGTGAGCGAAAGCGCGCCGGAGGACGGTGTGTCGGATATCGCGCAGACCGATGAGCCGAGTTTTGAGTTTGGAACGGCGGCGGAGTCCGAAACGGAGTCGGGTTTTGCGGGCGAAACTGACAGTCGGAGTGAAAACGGCGGTGAAAACGGTGCCGGTCGCGACAGCCTTGCAGCGAAAGTGAAAAACGGCAGCGCGGAAAAGACACACGGCGCGTTCACACAGATTCAGGGACAGGGACATATTCAGACACACAGCTTTAAGCTGTACAACACAGATACCAACGTAAGTACGTCACAGCAGCTCGGACGGATTATGACGTCGGCACTGAAAACAGACGGCTTTATTGATACGGCACAGCCGGCAAAAGAAATGGTACTGCAATTACAGCCTGAAACACTGGGTAAGATTATAATTAAGCTGCAATCGGTTGACGGTGAGCTGAATGTTAAGCTTACGGCAACAAACGAACAGGTGCGTCAGATGATTTCGTCACAGCTTGCACAGCTTAGCGAAACAATTAAGGAACAGGGTGTCAACTTGAACAATATACAGCTTGAACACTCGGCACTGCAGAATAACAGAGAGCAGTCCGGCGGTGAGCACAGCGGACAAAAAGAGCAGTCCGGCGGCAGAAAAGATGATGAAAAAGCCGATTATCAGGCTGTTATGGAGGACATAGAGGCAGCATTGGCAAGCATTGAAATAAGTGCATAAGGAGGAAGGGTATGTCAACAACTATTGCGAACAATTCGCTAAACCTGTTTTCGGACACAACCAAGACGGTGAGTGCGCGGGAATATACGGCGGTTTCCGCCGACAACGAAAATTCTATTATAGGTAAAGACACGTTTCTGCAGATTATGATAGCAAAGCTGTCCAATCAGGATCCGCTTAATCCTACCGATGATACGGAATTTTTGTCACAGCTTGCGCAGTTTACGACTCTTGAACAGACTATTAATATGACAGAAGCTATGACGGCACAGCAGGGCTTTGATATGGTAGGCAAGTATGTTGTGGCGGAGTACGGCAGCAGCTATATTACCGGTCGTGTCGACAGCGTGGTTTACGACGGCGGCGAGATTACGCTTGATATCGGCGGCGTTCTTGTGGGAATGGACAATATAAAAGAGGTTCTTGCAGAGCCGTACAAGTCAGACACACCGTCGGACGGCGAGAGCGGCGAGCAGAACGGCACACAGCAAAGCGGTGCGGACGAGTCGGCACTGTAAACGGGCGGTTCGGCTTGGACTTGCGGCGTACAGCCGGGATTGCCGTCGGTACGGACGGCGGATTTAAAGGTGAGTTACAGGGTCATTGACCAATTTGTAAATATATATGAATTTTATGAGTATGGAGGATTTGAAAAATGATAAGATCAATGTATTCGGGTGTTTCGGGTTTGAAAACACATCAGACAAGAATGGACGTTATCGGCAATAACATTGCCAACGTAAACACTTACGGTTTTAAAACTCAGAAAGCGGCATTTTCGGACGTGTTCAGCCAGACTATAGGCTCGGGAAGTGCTCCGGTTGACGACGGCGTGGGCGGTATCAACATCAAACAGGTGGGTCTTGGTGTTCAGCTTGCGGCGATTAACACAAACTGGAATGTCGGCACGCAGACAACAACCGAGGTTGAAACAAACGTTATGCTTACCGGCGACGGTTTCTTCACGCTTCAGGGTGTGAGCGAGGAGGATATATTCTGTACAAGAGTAGGTAACTTTGAGCTTGACCAGGAGGGTAACCTTGTTTTGTCGGGTATCGGCTACAAGGTACTGAACGTTGACGGTGACCCGATTCAGATTGATGTTGACGAATATACAAACATTTCCATTGACTCGGTAGGACAGATGTACGGTATCAATCAGGAGGGTGCAAAAGAGGCTATTTCCGATGCGCAGATCGGCGTAATCAACTACAAAAATCCGAGTGCGCTTGAGAAAGTCGGCAACAGCTTATTCAGATGTGACCTTTCGGGCGATGACGAAAATATGATTACCGCCGATGACAATATCGCCGGCAACAACGGTACGGGCGAGATTATTGCCGGTTATCTGGAGGCATCTAACGTAAGCCTTGCAGATGAATTTACGGATATGATTATTACACAGAGAGGTTATCAGGCAAACTCAAGAGTTATTACGGTATCGGATACACTTTTGGAAGAACTTGTAAACTTGAAGAGATAATTTGCTTTCGGCGTGCGGTCGGCGGCATGAGAGCCGCCGGCTGTGCGGTATAAAATTTGTATAAAGGAATGATTGCCATGGTATTGGTGACAAGACTTAACAATACGGAGTTTTTTGTGAATCCGGATTTGATTGAATTTATAGAAGAAACACCGGATACGGTAGTGTCGCTTTCCACCGGAAAGAAGATAGTTGTGGTTGAAAGCGCGGAGGAATTGGTAAACAGAATCATAGAATACAGAAAAAGAACTTTCAAGGGTATACTGAGCGGAAACGTTATCTCAGACGATGACGTTCAGAAATAAAATTTACATAATAATTTGAGCTTAATTAATGCTTAAAATAAGATAAGCAGGGGTGAAATTAATGGAAATAACAACCATTGTTGGAATTTTAATTACGATAGCTTGCTTGGTCGGCGGTATTGCACAGCAGGGTTCGCCGGATTCGTTCTGGGACTTGCCGTCAATATTTATTACAATCGGCGGTACTATCGGTGCTACGGTGGCGAGCTATTCGGGTAAGGATTTGAAAAGTATGCTCAAGGTTATACCTATCGCGTTTAAAAAGACCGAGTATGACCTTTACAGCACTATATATAAGATTATCGACCTTGCAAATATCGCAAGAAAAGACGGTTTGCTGGCGCTTGACAACAAATCGCGTGAAATCGACGATCCGTTCCTGAAAAAGGGAATTATGCTTGTGGTTGACGGTACTGACCCTGAGCTTATCCGTAATATTATGGAAACGGAAATCGTGTTTAAAGAGGACAGACACGGTATGGGAAGTAACATTTTGCTGAGTGCGTCGTCATTTGCACCGGCGTTCGGTATGATTGGTACGCTTATCGGTCTTATCGGTATGCTGCGAAGCCTTAACGACTCGGCAAACCTGGGCGGCGGTATGGCAACGGCACTTGTTACAACGCTGTACGGCTGTATAGTTGCAAATATGGTATGTACTCCGCTTGCAACAAAACTGCAAAAAATGGCGGAAGAGGAAACAAAGTACAACGAGCTGATTTTGGAAGGTCTTTTGTCAATACAGGCAGGTGAAAACCCAAGACTGATTGAAGAAAAGCTGTTGTCGTTTATCGCAAGGTCCGAGCAGGACGCCGCAAAAGAGTCCGCGTCGAGTGATGCAGAAAGCGTGGCAAGATGAGAAAAAAGAAGAGCGGTGACGGACCTAAGGGTGCCAATTGGATGGACACATACGGCGATATGGTTACGCTTTTGCTGACATTCTTTGTGCTTTTGTACTCGTTCTCGTCGATCGACTCAAATAAGTGGGAAAGACTCGTCGCGGCACTGAGCGGCGGCAAGGGCGTACTGCTTGATGAAAGTCAAATCAAAGAACTTGAGTTTCCGGATTTGGATACGCAAAAAGAGGATATGCCGGCAACGGACGATAAAAACCTGATGAATCAGGGCGAAATATCCGTGCAGACGGCAGAGGCACTGTATCAGCAGCTCAAAGGCTATATCGAACAGAATAATCTTGCAAAAGACGTGGTTTTGACCAGAGCCGGAGATGAAATCAGAATAAGGTTTACGAGCAATGTGCTGTTTGACTTGGGTAAGGCGAATATTAAGCCTGAGTCGTATCAGATTTTGAATGATGTATCTTATGCATTAAAAACGTATAATCGGACGATTGAAATGGTGAGAATAGAAGGACATACCGACAATCTGCCGATTAAGACGAGGGAGTTCCCGTCAAACTGGGAATTGTCGACCGCAAGAGCGGTAAATGTGCTCAGGTATATGATAGAAACCACGGGTCTTCCGGCAACGCAGATGTCGGCGGTGGGATACGGCGAGTATCACCCGTTTGCCGATAACAGTCTGGAGGAGGGCAGACGGCTGAACAGACGAGTTGATTTTGTTATCAACGTTATAAATTAAACGCGGAGGGAATTGCTATGCAGAAAAAAATTATTATTGCTTTGATTTTGGTTATTGTGTTGCTTATATCTGGCGGAGTTACATATTTTGTGCTTGCACACAAGGCAAGTCAGCCGGAAGTATATATATATGATCCGGGCGATTTCTTTGTGACGAATATTTCGGACAGCAAATGTCTTGTGAAAGCCGATATTTTGATGGAGCTGAGCGACAAGGATACAAACAAGTATCTGACCGATAATTCGTTTAAGGTTCGTGATGCCGTTGTAAGAGTTTTGAGAAGTAAAAATTACGACGATATTATGAAAGCCGATATCCAAGATGATATTAAAAAGGAAATCATAGACAAATTGTCGCAGGAATATGAGCTTAGCGGTATCGAGAATGTATACTTCAATGAATTTGTGGTACAGCAGTAAGCGGAAAGTAACTCAATAGATAGGGCGGTGGAGAAAATTGTCAGACGTTTTGTCGCAAAGCGAAATAGACCAGCTTTTAAAAGAACTGACATCGGGCGGTTCGGGGTCTGAAGAAGAAGAAAACGGCGTTAAAATAAAGAAATATGATTTCAGAACAGCGGATAGATTTACCAAAGAACAGGTTAAAACCCTGCACAACATTTACAGTACATTCTCGCACTTGTTCTCGACTTATCTTTCGGGTACATTGAGAACTATGTGTCAGGTGGAGGTGCTTACTGCCGAGGAGCTTACCTATTCGGAGTATACCAATTCGCTTCAGTCCCCTTTGATACTGGCGATTGTGGATATGCCGCCGCTTGAAGGGTCAACAATGATAGAAATGTCGCCTAATATCGCATACGGCATAATTAACAGGCTGTTGGGCGGACGCGGCGGTGACCTTGAAACATCAAAGACATTTACCGATATTGATATTGCACTGGTTGAAAAGGTATTGATTCAGATGGTGAAAATGATTGATGATGCGTGGGCGAGAGTTGTGCCGGTGAAGTCGGTATTGAAAAGAATAGAAACAAGCACGCAGTTTGCTCAGATAGTGTCATACAGTGAACCGAGTGTAATTATTACGATAAGCGTAAAGATTGCTGACGAGGTTGAGGGTATTGTAAATATATGTCTTCCCCTTTGTGCAATCGACCCGATTTCCGAAAAGATGGAAACCTCTATGTGGGTTTCAAGCAAAAAGATTGTTCACGAAAAAGAAAACGAAGTCGAAATACGAAAACGGCTTCTTAATTCTAAATTTGATATGGTTGCCACATTTAACGATATGGCAATCACACTCAGCGATTTCCTTGCGCTTGAGCCCGGAGATGTGCTGGCACTTAATCATCGGCTTGATGAAAAATTGCATATCAAGGTTGCCGGAATGCATAAATTTGACGGTAAAATCGGTACTTATGAAAACAAATATGCAATAAAGATTACTGACAAGATAGAGGAGGACAGAGAAGATGGGTGATATGTTATCACAAGAGGAAATAAATGAACTGCTTAATGGTGGCGGCAGTTCGGAAAGTACACCCGATTCGGCGGCGGAGGGTTCGGAGCTGATAGAGCTTGGCGAGGACACAGACGTTGAAAGTGAAGGCGAAAACGGTACAGAGTATGGTGTGGCTATAAACCTTACCGATTTGGAAAAGGATACACTCGGCGAAGTCGGTAATATATCTATGGGTGCTGCGGCGACGGCTCTTCACAATTTGCTCGACAGACGAGTTAATATCACAACCCCTGTGGTTACCGTTACCAACCAAGCACATTTGGCGGCACAGTATGATATTCCGTACGTTGCAATTCACGTGCCGTATGTTGAGGGTCTTATAGGCGACAATATGCTCGTAATCAAGACTACCGACGTAAAGGCAATCACATCTCTGCTTTTGGGTACGGACGAGTATGACGACGGCAGTGACGAGCTTGACGAACTGCATCTGAGCGCGATAAGCGAGGTTATGAACCAGATGATGGGCGCGTCGGCAACGGCAATGGCTAAGCTTGTAAACAAAAAGATTAATATTTCCACACCGGTTGCGGAAACCGTAAGTTTTCAGGACGAAAATGTAACAGCATCGTTTAAAAATCCGAAAGCCGACCTCGTTTCCATTCAGTTTGAAATGGAAATCGAGAACCTGTTTACAACGGAAATTATGCTGCTTATGGACGTGCAGTTCAGCAAGGACATAGTCAACAGCTTTTTCGGACAGACAGTTACAGAGCCTGAGGTTGCGCCGCAAGTAGTAAATGAGGAACCGCCGGCTCCGGCACCGACTCCGGCTCCTGCGCCTACACCGGCTCCTGCGCCTGCACCGGCGCCACAGCAGCCTATGTATCAGCAGCCAATGCAGCAGCCGATGTACCAACAGCCTATGTATCAACAGCCAATGCAGCAGCCGATGTACCAACAGCCAATGCAGCAGCCGATGTATCAGCCGCCTGTAAACCCTGTGAATGTACAGCCGGTTCAGTTTGAAAGCTTTGATAATCCGGGTATTCCGATTGACGGCGAAAACCTTGACCTTTTGATGGACGTACCTCTTCAGGTATCGGTTGAGCTTGGACGGTCCAAGAAAAACCTCAAGGATATTTTGGATTTCAGCGTAGGCTCGGTTGTAACGCTCGACAAGATTGTCGGCGAACCGGTTGACGTGGTTGTAAACGGCAAGATGATAGCAAAGGGCGAAGTGGTTGTGGCTGACGATAACTTTGCGGTTCGTATTGTTGATATTTTGAAAAACAGAAAGAAATAAGACGTTTGTCGGCGGGAGTACATAATGTTTTGGGATTTTGTTAAGGTCATAGCATATTTAGCCGCGTGTATATTTGTTATCTGGCTGTCGATGAAAGCATCAAAGCTGTACGCCGGCGGCGGATTGGGCAGATTTGCATCTACCAGATATATTAAGCTGCTGGATAAAATGTCGTTCGGCAAGGACAGCGGTGTCGGAATCATTCAGATAGGCGAGAAATATATGCTGGTGAGTATGTCAAGCGGCAGAGTGGATATACTCTGTGAGCTTGACGAAAAGGATTTGGTGGACTTGCGCGGCGAAAACAGCGGTGCGGCAGGAGTTTATGAGGCGGTTGTGGATAATTTCGCCTCGTCGGCCGGCAAGCTGTTCGGAAAGTTTAAGAAAGGTAAGCAGTCTAAAAAAGGTGACTTTTCAAAGCTGTTACACCAAAAGGCGGACGATGAGGATATAGAGTTTTACAAGTCTGCCGGAAAAAAGAAAAATGATGAGTCGGACTCCTTGGTAGATGAGCTTTTGGAGTCCTCGCATAAGCGTGCGGAAGAGTTCCGCGCGAAGCATCGGAATAGGTAGGTGGGAGCAACAGGTGAAAACTAAAAAGAAAAAAATAGTTTGCGGCGTTTTCGTATGTTCCCTAATATTTACGTTATTGTTTGCAACCACCGCATATGCGGTGAACATATTTCCGTTCGGCGAGATAGGCTGGGAGGGCACACCGAGCGATATGGCAACGAGTATTCAGATAATGCTCGTGCTGACTGTGCTGTCATTGGCACCGTCAATCCTGATAATGATGACGAGTTTTACGCGAGTTTTGATTGTGTTCTCGTTTGTCAGGAATGCACTGGGAACGGCAAATTCACCGCCTAATCAGGTTTTGATAGGACTTTCGCTTTTTTTGACGCTGTTTATAATGTCGCCGGTTATAAGCGAAATAAAAACTGAGGCGTATGACCCGTATGTGCAGCAACAGATAACGCAGACGGAGGCATTTGAAAAGGCAAAAGCACCTATACGCGAGTTTATGCTCAAGCAGACGTATTCCAAGGATTTGAATTTGTTCTTGGAACTGGGAAACAGAGAACAGCCTGAGGTGACGGAGGATATATCGTTTGACGTAATCATTCCGGCATTTATCATAAGTGAGCTTAAAAGAGCGTTTCAGATAGGTTTGTTTATATACATACCGTTTATAGTAATAGATATGGTGGTTGCGAGTACCCTGATGTCGATGGGTATGATGATGCTGCCGCCGAGTATGATTTCTCTGCCGTTTAAAATAATGCTGTTCATTTTGGTTGACGGCTGGGATTTGGTAATTAAAACGCTGGTTACGAGCTTCGGTTAGAGCGCGGCCGGCAAAAATGACGGAGTAATTCGGAAGGTTGTGAGGATTTGTGTCGCAGACAGATATAATTACGATTATGCAGCAGGCATTGTTTACGATAATATTGGTAAGTGCACCGATGCTGTTGGTCAGCTTGGTTGTGGGTCTGGCAGTTTCGATTTTTCAGGCAACTACACAAATTAACGAGCAGACACTGAGCTTTGCTCCTAAAATTATTGCAATATTTCTGTCACTTATTGCATTCGGACCATGGATGATTAATAAATTAATGGATTTTACCAATAAACTATTTGATTTCATTAATTTGGCAGCGGGGTAAGTATAACAGGCTGTTCATTGCGTTACACAATCGACAGCCTGTTATTTTTAGATTAGAGCGCGGCTTGCAAAGCTGAAATGAGCGGCACGGGAAATACCCGTCGTGCGTGCTTACGGGAGGGTTGATTTCTCAAAATGGGTGCATCTATATTAAATTTCGGCGATTGGGCGGGATATATGCTGCTTATTACGCTGCGCGTGCTTTCGACGTATATGGCAAATCCGGTGTTTGGGAAAAACGTGCCGGCGATAGCGAAGATAGTGCTGGCGGTTATGATATCGTATCTGACGATTTCAACGCTTGGTATAGGCGAGCCGCTTGAATACGGTACGGTTATCGAGTTTGCGGCGGCGTGTCTGAAAGAAATTCTGCTTGGAATTACGTTCGGTATGATTATGAATATTATGATGTCGTGCGTGTATTTGGCAGGTAACGTGATAGACACTCAGCTTGGCTTCGGATTTTCACAGATGTACGACCCAATTACGAATATTAACGCGAATTTGTCGTCAAAGTTTTTAAATACGGTAATTACGCTGTTGTTTTTTGCGACGGATTCACATCATATAATGATTAAACTCATAAAGGAAACGTTTACGACAGTACCGCCGGGTTCGCTTGTACTGGATATGAGCTTTGTAAGCATTATAGTGCGCGTGTTTGTGGTGTCGGTAAATCTCGGACTCAGGATATCAATGCCGATTTTGGCGGTGTCGTTTATGACGGAGGTTTTACTTGGAGTAGTAATGAAGAGTGTGCCGCAGATTAATTTCTTTATAATAGGTTTTCCGATTAAAATAGTTGTCGGTTTGGCGGTGCTGTTTGTTATGGTGCCGATATTTTCCGATTTCTCGGACGCTATTTTCAGGGATATGTTTACGGCGATACAAGAGGTTTTTGAGGCGATTGGCACATAGCCGTATGAGAAGGATGGATAATAATGGCTGATGATAACAAAACTGAAAAAGCCACTCCCAAACGGCGCAGAGAGTTGCGCGAAAAGGGTAACGTATGCAAAAGTCCGGACCTTGCCGGTTCGGTACTGCTGATTACATCGTTTTGGGCGATTAAGAATTTCGGCTTTGATATGACAGAGCGTATGGCAAAGATTTTGGAGAAGTGTGTCAGCGTGTGGGCACTCACCGATAACGTGAATGTGGCATCGCTTACGCCTGTGTTTATAGAGCTGGCTTTGGATTTCTTTCTGATAATCGCGCCGGTTCTCGGTGTGGCACTGCTTGTCGGTATTGCAATTGACTATGCACAGATTGGTTTTTTACAGGTTAAAGACCCGATGACCCCGAAATGGGACAAGATAAATCCGGTAAACGGGTTTAAACGTATGTTTTCGCCGAAATCGCTTGTGCAGACGTTGAAAACGGTGATAAAGTTTTCGGTATTGGGGTATATAGTGTATAATGAAATGAAAAAGGTTGTGCCGGAGTTTCCGGCGCTTATGCAGAGTGATTTGCGGGTTTCGATAGAGTATATCGTGGAAAAGATTTTTTCGGTGGCGTATAAGCTGGGGCTTGCATATGTATTTATAGGAGTTGCGGATTACGGATATTCAAAGTGGGATTATGAGCGCGGTATCCGAATGACAAAGCAGGAGATTAAAGAAGAATATAAGATGACAGAGGGTGACCCTCAGATTAAAGGTAAGATTAAGCAGAAACAGCAGCAGATGAGTTTGCTGCGTATGATGGCAGAGGTTGCCGAGGCAGATGTGGTAATAACAAACCCGACACATTATGCGGTTGCGCTTAAGTATGACGATGAAAAGTCACAGGCGCCGATAGTGCTGGCAAAGGGTAAGGATTTCGTTGCGATTAAGCTCAAAGAAAAGGCGGCGGAGCACGGAATCAAAATGATTGAAAACAAACCGCTTGCACAGGCTTTGTATGCAACGGTTGAAGTGGGAGAGGAAATACCGCCGGAATTTTATGCGGCAGTCGCGGAAATTCTGGCTGAAATATACAGACTGAAAAGAAGAAAATAAACGGGGAGGAAAGATAAACAAATGAAGTTTAGTGACGTTGCTATATCAATTGTGGTTTTGCTTATTATCTTGCTGATAATTGTTCCGCTGAACCCTGTTTTACTGGATATTTTGCTGGTTGTAAATATTACGCTGTCGATTACGATACTGCTTACAACCCTGTATGTGCATGAGGCACTGGAGTTTTCGGTGTTTCCGCCGATGCTTTTGCTGGTGACAATATTCAGACTGGCACTTAACATTTCGTCAACACGTCTTATTCTGGGAAACGGCGGTGATGCCGGAAGCGTGATTGAAACTTTCGGTAACTTCGTTATCGGCGGTAACTTGGTTGTCGGTGTGGTTATATTCCTTATCATTATGGTAATTCAGTTTATGGTTATCACAAAGGGTTCGGAAAGAGTTGCCGAGGTTGCGGCGAGATTTACTCTGGATGCTATGCCGGGTAAACAAATGTCAATTGATGCCGACCTCAACACAGGCACAATCGACGAAAACGAGGCGCGCATAAGACGACAAAAAATTCAGCAGGAAGCGGATTTTTACGGTTCTATGGACGGTGCGAGTAAGTTTGTTAAGGGTGATGCGATAGTAAGTATAGTAATCACCGCGATTAATATTATCGGCGGACTTATTATAGGTTTTACAAGCAACACCGGAATGGAAATGGGTGACATTATAAAAACATATACGCTTGCAACGGTGGGTGACGGACTTGTGAGTCAGCTGCCGTCACTGTTGGTGTCGACCGCGACAGGTATTATCGTTACGCGTGCGGCATCGGAGAACAACCTCGGTGCAGACCTCAAAGAGCAGTTGTCGGGAAATCCGCTGGTGCTTATGATTGTCGGCGGTATACTCATTGCAATGTGCGTAATTCCGGGACTTCCGAAAGCACCGCTGATTGTATTGGGCATGCTTATGTTCGCGCTCGGCTGGATGCTTTCAAATGCGGCGAAAAAGCCGGCAAAAGAGGTTGTTGTTGACGACCGTCTTGAAAAAATGGCGCGCGAGGCAAGAAAACCGGAAAATATCGTGTCGCTTTTACAGGTTGACCCGATTGAGATGGAGTTTGGCTACAGCATAATTCCGCTTGCAGATGCGAAAAAGGGCGGCGACTTGCTTGACAGAATAGTAATGATACGTCGTCAGTGTGCTATGGAGCTCGGTATAATCGTGCCGAGTGTACGTCTTAGGGACAATATACAGATTGATGCGGGCGAATATGTGGTAAAAATAAAGGGAATAGAAGTGGCGCGGGGCTCAATAATGGTAAACCATTATTTGGCTATGAACTCGTCAAACGCCGATGTTCAGCTTAACGGTACGCCGACCACCGATCCGGCGTTCGGACTTCCGGCTATGTGGATAGACGAGCAGGAAAGGGAAAAAGCAGAGCTTTACGGCTTTACTATCGTTGATCCGCCGTCGGTTATCGCGACGCACCTTACGGAAATTATCAAGAAATACAGTTATGAACTGATGACAAGACAGCAGACACAGCTCTTGGTTGACCATTTGAAAGAGTCGCAGGCGGCACTTGTCGAGGACGTTATACCGAAAATTGTGGGACTGGGCGATTTGCAGAAGGTTTTGTCGAATCTTTTGCGTGAGGGTATTGCAATAAAGGATATGACAACCATAGTGGAAATTCTGGGCGATTACGGAACTCTTACGCACGACCCTGTTGTTTTGACGGAATATGTGCGCCAGGGTATGAAACGCGCAATTACAAATAAGTATGCGCCGGAGAGAAAACTGAGAGTGGTTACCGTTTCGGCAGATTTGGAACAGCTGATGATTGAGAATATTCATCAGTCGGAAACGGGCGTGTTTATGACACTTGACCCTAAAACCATACAAACGGTATTAAGAAACCTGCGTCCGCTTATAGAAAAAGAATTGTCGTTCGGCATACAGCCTGTTGTGCTGACATCGCCGCAGGTAAGACCGCACTTTAAAAAACTGACAGAACAGCTTGCACCGGATTTGGTGGTGCTGTCGTTTGCGGAGCTTGAACAGAGCGTGGAGATACATTCCGACGGCTTGGTTACGGTGTGATAATATACTAATTTGCAGTTGACTGCAAAAACAGAAAGGCTTTTTAATATGATTTTGAAAAGATATATTGTTTCCGATATGCAGGAGGGAATGGAAAAAATTAAAAAGGAACTGGGCAGTGAGGCGGTAATTCTCAGCTCAAAGCAAATCAAAAAGAAAGGAATAAAGGGTTGGTTTTCCAAGCCTAAGCTGGAAGTTGTTGCGGCTTACGACGATAAGGAAATATCCATACATAAATCCGATGCGCCGCCGATTTCGGCAAAGCGCAGAACGACGGTTACAACAGCCGCAAACGCGTATAAAAGACCCGAACAGCAGCCGGCGGTGTCGGAGCTTGAGAGCAGGATTACAAACATTGACAATATGCTCAACACATTTCTCAAGCGTTTTGACAACAACTATAACGATAAGTTTGCCAACTATTCAAAGGGAGTCCGTGCGTTTGCCTCGACTCTGCTTGAAAATGAGGTAAAAGAGGATATAGTGTACAAGCTTTGCGATGAGGTGTGCGCGGCTGTCAAAAACGGGGATATCGAGGAAAAAGAGGCAATTGAAAAAACAGTGTCGGATTATCTGGGTGATAAAAGTCCGGTTGTGCTGAAAAAGGGTGCGCCGACGGTTATTATGTTTATCGGAACTACAGGTGTCGGCAAGACGACGACATTGTCGAAAATGGCAACGCTGTTTGCTATGCAGCAGGGTAAAAATATCGCGATTATAACGACGGATACGTATAAAATCGCCTCGTCGGAACAGCTTAAAATTTATTCGGAGATTTTGGAAGTTCCGCTCAGCGTTGCACATTCAAACGCGGACATTCCCGGGGAAATGGAAAAGTATAAGGATAAAGATATTATATTTATTGATACGGGCAAGTGTCCGGACGAGCAAATGTACAGAAAGCAGATTTGCGAGCTGATTGAAATGACAAAGCCGGACGAAATTTACCTTGCGGTGAGCGCAAGCACGAACTACAGATTTTGTTCAAAAACTCTCAGCGACTATTCATATGTAGAAAACTATAAGTTTATAATAACGAAAACGGACGAGGCGATGAGCCTGGGAACGCTGTTTAATCTGCGTTCGCTGTCGCCGAAACCTATAGCGTATCTGACGTGCGGTCAGATTTTAACGGAGGATATAGACGAATACAGCGCAGACTATGTTTTGAAAAAGCTGTTCGCCGAAAAACAATAACGGTGCGTCACCTTTTTGAAAGGAATGATAAATAACTATGCTGGATCAGGCACAGATTTTGAAAAATTATATACAAAACAAAAAAGTGAACGCACAGCCTGAGCCGCAGGCGTCGGCAAAAAGTGCGGCAAAGATTATATCGGTTACAAGCGGCAAGGGCGGAGTGGGCAAAAGCAATTTTACGGTAAATTTCGCGCTTGAGCTTGCAAAACGCGGCAGCAGAGTGCTGATTATAGATGCGGATTTCGGACTTTCAAATATAGATGTAATTCTCGGAATTGTGCCGAAATACGATTTGTCGTATGTGGTGCGTCGGGAGCGCAGTCTGGAGGAGGTTATAACCGAAACGCCGGACGGCGTGAAGTTTATTTCGGGCGGTTCGGGTGTCAGTGATTTGCTGTCGCTGGGCGGCAGTGAAATAGAGTATGTACTTGAGGAACTGGCGGCACTTGACGATATAGCCGATGTTGTCATTTTTGATACAGGCGCCGGCATTAACGAAAACAATATACGTCTTATAGGTGCAAGCGACGAGGTTATTCTGGTCACAACTCCCGAACCGCCGGCAATTGTAGATGCGTATGCTGTGGCAAAAACGCTGTTCGGTTCACAGACACAGTCAAAAGTCAGACTTGTGATAAATAAGGCGGAGTCGGAGGAAGAGGCGCAAAGGATAATTAACAACTTCCTCAATGTTTCTAAAAATTACCTCGGTGCAAAAATTGAAAAACTGGGATTTATAACGGAGGACTCGTCGGTGGTTAAAGCGGTGAAAACGCAGAAACCGTTTGTGCTGAGTTTTCCGTCGAGTGCGGCGGCGAGAAATGTCGCGGCGATTGCGGAGAGCTTTCTGGAACTGCCGCACGAGGAGCATCACAAAGGCTTTAGAGGGTTTATAAAGAAAATGCTGAAAAAATAAAGTGTTTTATTATTGTGAGGAGGTGGACATAGAGTGTTTGACCGTGACGAGGAAATAATGCTTTGGGATAAGTATAACGGTGACAGAAGTGTGGAAAACAGGAACGCTCTTGTTATGTTCTACCGCTCATATGTGAAAATCACAATAGGAAAGCTGGTATCACAGTACAGCAAGTATCTGGAGTATGACGATTTAATCAGCTACGGTATGCTCGGTCTGATTGATGCGGTTGAGAAGTTTGATGTAGGCAAGGGTGTCAAGTTTGAAACGTATGCGTCCATAAGGATAAAGGGCGGCATAATAGACCAGCTGCGCAGGCAGGACTGGCTGCCGGCGAGTATGCGCAAGAGGATTAAGCGCGTCGAGGCGGCATATAATGAAATAGAGAATGTTCAGGGTCGTGTGGCGACGGAGAGCGAGGTATGCGAATATTTGGGTATCGAGAAAGAGGAGCTTAAAAGCCTTTTGGATACGTCGCATATGTCAAATGTTATGGCGTTTGACGAGGCGGTGCTCGCAAATATGCATATGAGCGGTGCACCGGCAAGCAGTGACCCGGAATATACGCTTGAGGAAAAGGTTATAAGGCAGTCGCTGGTTGAGGCTGTAGATGAGCTCAGCGAAAAGGAGAGGCTTGTCGTGAGTATGTATTATTACGACGAGCTGACGTTAAAGGAAATAGGAACGGTGTTGGGTGTTACTGAGTCGAGGGTTTCTCAAATTCATTCAAAGGTATTAAAAAAGCTGAAAAACAAATTGGACAGCGTTATTAAAAATTGAGGAGGGGCGTAAATGGATGAGGTAGTACATATCAGTGTGGCAAGGGATAAGATGACGGCGTATATAAGGTTTTCGGCACCTGTTGACGACGGCGAGGCTATACCTGTTGAACGCGTTATCAGTCAGATTAAAAATTCTAAAATCACATACGGCGTAAACGAAGATTACATAAAGATGATTTATGAACACCGCGAATACGAGCGCGAATATAAAATTGCCGAGGGCAAAGAGCCGGAAAACGGTATTGACGGGTCGATAGAGTTTAAGTTTGATTTCGATAAGGCGACAAAGCCTAAAATCGACGAATACGGAAACGTTGACTATTTGAATGTTGACAGGTTCATCTCGGTTAAAAAAGACGAGGTGCTTGCTGTTTACACTCCGCCGACACAGGGTGTAAGCGGTATAAACGTTTTCGGAGCGGTTATAAAGGCAAAGCAGGGCAAGCCGTCAAGAATGCCGGTCGGAAAGAACGTTATGCTATGCGAGGATAAAGTGACGATAGTGTCGAAGGTGGACGGACTTTTGGAGTACACCGACGGCAGAATGAGCGTAAATCCCGTGCTTTACATCAGCGGCGACGTGGATTTGTCAACGGGAAACATTGATTTTGTGGGCAGTGTGCAGATACGCGGCGGTGTAAGAAACGGAATGAAGGTTATCGCAAAGGGTAACGTTGAGGTGAACGGACTTGTGGAGTCGGCTGTTATAGAAACGGACGGCGATATTATATTAAACGGCGGAATTAAGGGTATGGGCAAGGCTGAGCTGAGAGCCGGCGGCAGAATTTCGGCGCGCTACATAGAAAGCGCAAAATTGGTGTCGAAGCAGACGGTTACGGCGGCCTCGATATTACAGAGCGATATAGAATCTCAGGACGGAGTTGAGGTTATCGGTGCAAGAGCAAACATAATCGGCGGAAATGTAAAGGCGAGAAATTATGTTAAATGCAAGTCGATAGGCTCAAGCAATTACACGCCGACAAACATTACGGTCGGTATGTCACCGGAACTGAAAAGGGAAATGGTTGCGCTCGAAAAGGAAATACAAAAGCTCAAAGCGAACGTTACAAATCTTGACAAAGTGGCAGGTATCGCGGATACGGGGCTGTCGGAACAGCAGCTTTCGATAAAACGCCGCCTGACCGAGGAGAAAAACGAAAAGTACCGCCAGCTTATGACCGCTACGGCGCGGTATAACGAGCTTGCGCAAACAGTGGAAACAAATTCGCGCAGTTATGTCAGCGTGGAGGATACGGCGTATGCCGGCGTTATTATTTCAATAAACAACGCTATGCTTAATATAAAAACCGACTATAAATTTACCACTTTCAGAGAGGTGGAGGGTGAAGTCGTGCCTATGCAGCACGCGTAATTCAGATTGGAGTAAACGGATTTATGCTGGGATATTATTTATTTGCTATATTTTGCTTTGCGCTTGTCGGAGTGCTTGTTTTGTTTGCGAAATTCCTGTTTTCCGCGAAGCGAAAGCCTGAGGATTTAAAAATTCAGGAGGAGAAGCTTTTGCGCCTGTACAGACAGATAGAGGATATGCTGGAAAGCTTTGAGGAGTATGCCGAGGAGGTACGCAGAGAAATTTCCGATAAAAACGACGAGGCGTGCCGGAGAGTCGATGAGTGTGAAAAACGGCTCGGCGAAAGGATAGAAAATGAA
Organism: uncultured Lachnospiraceae bacterium; assembly: GCA_964422725.1. Lineage (GTDB taxonomy): Bacteria > Bacillota > Clostridia > UBA1381 > UBA1381 > CAKSNH01. The sequence continues at coordinate 13,811 of CAYRCC010000006.1, read as the reverse complement.
ATACAGTCAAGAATGAAAGTGGTTGAAAAGCCTGTGTTTCGCGAGGTTACGGCGGCGCATATCGTAAAACCCGCCGAGCCGGCTGTTAAGACCGGAACCGAGCCGGCGGCGGAAAAATCCGCCCAGGCATTGGAGCTTGAAAAAATGAAAAAGCAGAAAGCCGAAAAAACGTCCGATACCGCACAGTCAGCGGTTTCCGTCACCAAAAGCAGAAACGATACGGTTATAGAGATGTACGAGAGCGGCGACAGTGAGGAAAAAATCGCAAAAACACTAGATATGAACACGTCGGAAGTTAAATTGGTAATTCAAATGAAAAATGCACGGCGCAATCAGTCAATTCAAGGCTAAAGTTTGGGCTGATTTTGCCGATATTATATTATAGACAGTACTTTAGGAGGATATGCGTATGAACCGCGGATTGTATGTGGCAGGCACATCAATGATAACAAACAGACAGAAAATGGACGTTATTTCAAATAATATAGCAAACAGTACAACAACCGGATTTAAGCAGGATACTATGGTGTCGCGTTCGTTCGAGGATATGCTCATATCGGCGACAAACGAGCCGAACACCGTAAATACAACAAGAGAAGTGGGTCCGTTCAATACGGGTATACACGTTGATGCGGTTTACACCGATTTCAAAACCGGCACAATAACTCAGACGGATTCAAAAACGGACTTTGCAATCGAGGGAGAAGGCTTTTTCGCGGTCAACACGCCGGACGGCATAAGATACACAAGGGACGGCAGTTTCGGACTGAGCGCGGACGGTTATCTGGTAAATCAGGACGGCTACAGGGTAATGAGTCAAAACGGACCGATTTATGTGGGTGACGGTGAGCTTGCGGTCAGCGTGAACGGCGATATTTTTATTGACGGCGCAAATACCGGCAGACTGCGTATTGACAGTGTTGCGGATTTGAACACGCTGAGAAAAGAAGGAAACAACTTGTACAGCGGAGCGGGAAATACCGTAAATCAAGGATTTAGCATACGTCAAAATTCACTTGAAGCATCAAACGTCGACGTTATGGACGGGATAGTGGATATGATGAAGGTTTACAGAAATTACGAAAGCAGTCAGAAAATCATTCAGATAATCGACGGTACGCTGGAAAAAGCGGTAAACCAGATAGGCAGAGTTTAATTAAAGTGAGGATTTGAGTTATGATACAGGCATTGAATACGGCGGCAGTCGGAATGAAAGGTCAGCAGCAGGCGCTAGACACTGTTGCAAACAATATAGCCAACATCGAAACGACGGGTTTCAAAAGGGACAGAGTAAACTTTAAAGATGCGCTTTATGTTGCAATGCAGGATGCGTCAAACGCCGACAGTACGGCGAATCTGCAAAAGGGAACGGGCGGTCTGGCAGGCTCGGTTTCAAAGGTGTTTACAATATCGCATTTTGACGAAACAAGCGCACCGCTAGATGTGGCACTGGCAACGGAAAATGCATTTTTTACGGTTGAAGGTGTCGGCGGTGAAATAAAATATACAAGGGACGGCAATTTCAAGCTGTCGGTGGAGGACGACGGAGTATATATCGTGAATAATTCGGGAGAATATATTCTGGACAATAACTCAAACCGAATCGCACTTCCTCAGAATGTTACCGAGAGCAGTGTGCGTATCGGTACGGACGGAAGTCTGGCGGACGCGGACGAAAGAGTGTTTGCGCGGCTTGGAGTGGTAAGCTTTCAAAATATGTCGGGACTTGCAAAGCTCGGCAGCAACAATTATGCACAAACCGCAAATTCCGGTGCGGCAACGCCGACCGGTGACTTTGAGGTTCGTCAGGGTTATCTGGAATCGTCGAACGTTCAGCTCGGCGATGAAATTACGAATATGATTAAGGCGCAGCGTGCGTATCAGCTTTCGTCGAGAGTGCTTAAACTTGCAGATGAAATGGAAGGAATGGCAAATCAACTGCGCAAATAGTTTGAATTAAGGTGATTATAATGGATTACAGATATTGTTCACGGTGCAAAAAAATGTATACGATAGGCAATAATAAGCTTTGCGCCGAGTGTATAAGAGATTTGGACGATTGTATGCGCGTGATACGCGATTACTTGGACGAGAATCCGAGAGCAAACATTAATATGGTGTCCGAGGGTACGGGCGTTGAAGAGAGAGATATACTTTATCTTCTGCGCGCGGAGCGTTTGGAGCTCAGCGAGGCGGGTTCGGGACTTGTGTGCGACGGCTGCGGTAATCCTATAAGCCGAGGCAGATATTGCGATGCGTGCAAGATGAATATGGGAAACTCTTTCGCGAGTGCCGCAAAGGATATACGCGAAAGAAAAAATCCTCAGCTGAGGGATAATGCAAATAAATATGTAAATAACAGAACCAGTGAAGAAAGCCGTAAGAGTGACGGAAAGAAAATGCACGTTGTGGAGAAGTATAAGGAGTAACGGTACAGCAGGGGATAACAGAAAGGAAGTGTTTTTATGCAAGTTTCGAGAATTTTAAACAGTTGTACGGTAAATCCGTACCGGAAATACAGCAAAAACACCAGAACAGACAGTGCCGGCGTGAACAGTGCAAGAGAAGATAAGGTAGAGATTTCGGATAATGCGCTTGAGCTTTACAGCGAAAAAAGCGATATACGTGCCGACAAGGTTACGGATATAAAGAATCGAATCGCGGCAGGAAGCTATTATGTCAACTCGACGGATATAGTCGACAGAATGATGAAAAGTATAGAAATGTAGTTTTTGCGGTGCGAAAGGTTTTTTAAAACAGAATATTGTTATAAATTATCTTGTAAGGAGTTTTTGGTATGAAACAGGACATGGCTCAATTGGTGAAATGCCTGAATACTCAGAAATTTCTTTACGGCGAGCTTTTAAAGCTTTCCGAGGAAAAGAGACAGGCAATAGTTAAAAATGATATAAACGCCTTAAACGAGATTGTTGACAAAGAAAAGGAATTGATTGCGCAGTTGTCCGCAATTGAAAATTTCAGACTTAAATGCTCCGAAAAAATCAATAAGGACTTGGGACTCAGCGGCGACAGTACGCTTGCGGATGTTATTCAAAAAGCGGAGGGTACGGCAGATGTGCTTGAAGGACTTTTGAAAGAACTTTCCGGAGTAATCAAAAAGCTTAAAGGCGTAAACGAAGTGAATAACGGTCTTATTAATATGCAGCTCGATTATATCGACTGCGTGAAAGGTGCATTCTTTACGACAGGCACAAACAATTACGGTAATGACGGAAAAAATGCACAGGAACAAAATCAGAGTGTAAATTTATTTGATAGGATGGTGTAATATGTCCAGCACATTTTATGGATTGCATATCGCTAAAACGGGTTTGTTCACAAGCCAAAAGGGTATGGAGCTTGTCGGTCACAATATTGCAAACGCAAATACCGATGGTTATACAAGACAGGTTCTTAACGTGAGCAGCATTGAGGGACTTCGCGCAAACGGAGTTATCACATCGGGTGTGAGAAATCGTGTCGGTGCCGGCGTTGAGGTAAACTATATACAGCAGATAAGAGATAATTTTTTGGATAAGCAGTACAGAAACGAAAAGAGTAACCACTCAAACTGGGAGGTTAAGTCGGAGGCGTTCTATTATGTGGAGAATGTGTTCAACGAACCGTCGGATTCGGGTATTTCAACGGTTTTGAACTCTTTCTATTCGTCACTGTCGAAACTGGCTTACGATTCAAGCAGTAAGGATATCCGTAATCTTGTAAGACAGAACGCTGTCAGCGTATGCGAAACGATTAACTATTATGCGCGTCAGCTCAACGATTTGCAGAAACAGCAGGACGACGGTATAGTTGTTGTTACCGATGAAATCAACACTATAGTTAAGGAAATCGCGGACCTTAACCGCCAGATAGTAAAATACGAGCAGACCGGCGAAAAGGCAAACGACCTTAACGACAAACGTAATCTTCTTCTTGACAATCTGTCGTCGTTGATTGATATCTCGTATGAGTATAACGACCAGAATGAGGTTTCGGTTTATTTCGGTAAAAACAAGAGCATAGACGGTGACAGAGATGATTTCTGTCTGTTGGACGCTGTGAACAACAACGCCATATACGAGTTGGTTTACACAAAGGATAAGCCGTCGCACTACAGCAGTGAAAACACTTTCCACACGCTTACGATTTCGTCGAAGGGCGGCAGCAGTGTAGAGGTTAATTCGGACGTGCTTGTGGGCGGTGAGCTTAAGGGATATTTTGACCTGCGCGACAGCACAGATGCGGACAACGTGGGTATTCCGTATTTTATGGACGAACTTGACGATTTGGCGCGCGGTATCGTGAACGCGTACAACGAAGTGCATAAAACGGGTTACACCGTTCCGGACGACGAAAACGGCGGTGTGTCACAGACGGGCGTATGTTTCTTTGATGACCAGGGCGGCGATATAACTAAGGTGACCGCACTTAATATGAAGGTCAGCGATGCTGTTATGGACAGTGTATGGAATATTGCGGCATCAAGCAAGGAGGTTGACCTGTCGGCAACGAATACGCAGGTCGGCAACAACGAAATTGCACTCGGCTTGGTAGAGATTGCCTCAAAAACGGGACTTGATTATGTCGGCAACGTTGATAACTTCCTCGCAAGTATTGTTTCGGCACTCGGTGTAAGAGCGGAGCAGTGCAACGAGATGGAAAACAACCAGAACCTGATTGTGCAGAATGTTGACAATTTGAGAATGTCGGCATCTGGAGTTTCGCTTGACGAAGAAGTGACAAATCTTATTACATATCAGAAAGCGTATCAGGCGGCATCGAGAGTTATCACCGCCATTGATGAGATGTTGGATAAACTTATCAACGGTACGGGACGTGTAGGATTATAACAGTGATTGAGTAAAAACGGGAGGATTGACAAAAATGCGTACTACAAATATGATGATGGCGAATACATTTTTGAGAAACCTGAATTATAATAATAAAAAGCTGAACGGCTTTTCAAATCAGCTGTCGCTGAACAAGTGCATTACAAGAGCCTCAGATGACCCGATTGGCACTGTGCGCTCAATTCAGACAAGAAAAGCAAAATCAACCAAGACGGATTTCAAGAAAACCGTTCAGGATTCAAAGGATATGCTCACTCAGACGGAAAGCTGTTTGATGGACGTTACGGAGATTTTAAAGAGAATGGAAGAACTTGTCGGTATAGGCGAAAGTGATTTGTATACAACGGCGCAGAAAACCGCGGCGGCGGCAGAAGTACTCCAGCTTCGTGATGAGGTTATGGATATCGGTAATGCAACTTATGACGGCAGATATCTCTTTGCCGGCTACAATTCGACAAAACCGCCTTTCACAAAGGACTCGTCGGACAATCTGCTTTTCAACGGTATCAGCCTTGATACAAGCGGTACTGCCGAGATACAAAACGAGCTTGACCAGATTACACAGTATCAGATTGATTCAAGTACGCTGTTTGAGGTTTCCGTAAGCGGTATAGACTTTATGGGTACGGGTGATTTGAATTTGTACAATTTGTTTACGGATATCGCGGAAACGATGACCGACCCGAACAAGAGCGCAAGCGATATGGCAGGTTTCAGCGACAAAATTAATGCGGCACGCGACAATAACCTTGCGGTTATTGCAGATGTCGGCGGAAGAACGGCACGTCTTGAAATTATCGAGTCGCGCTATGAGGACGATTTGATTAATCTTGAAGAAAAACGTTCCAACATTGAGGATATTGACCAAGCGGAGGTAATAACAAATTATAAGTTTGCGTATACGGCATATCAGCAGGCACTTGCGGTTGGTGCGCAGATTATACAGCAGTCACTGCTTGATTACATCAGATAATCGGTTTTGGATTGAAAGGGCGCGGTTATTATGAAGATTAAGACATCACGTTTCGGAGAAATCGAAATTGAGGAAGACAAAATAATAAATATGCAAAACGGACTTTTGGGTTTTGAAAACACACAGAAGTATGTATTGCTTTCGGGAAGTAATTCCGATTTTTATTGGTTGCAGTCGGCGGAACGGCCTGAGCTTGCATTTGCGTGTATGCTGCCGCACTGCGTGTGCGATGACTATGAGGCTCTTGCAGACGAAAAGGTTATTTCGGATATCGAGCTTGAGAATGATGACGATGCACTGGTGCTGTGCGTGGTTGTTATTCCTGATGAGATTAAAAAGGCAACCGTTAATTTAAGGGCACCGATTATTATTAATAATGTAAGCAAAAAGGGTGTGCAGATAGTTTTGGACGATAACCGCTACGAAACACGTCACCCTGTGTTTGTACAGTGAGAGGCGGGATAAAATGCTTATACTGTCAAGAAAAAAAGAAGAACAAATCGTGATTGGTGACGATGTGGTTGTAACCATAATTGACTTGGATTCGGATAAGGTGAAAATCGGTATAGATGCACCGAAAAATGTTAAAGTGTTCCGTAAGGAGCTTATCGAGGACGTGAAGTCGTCGAATGTTGAGGCTGTGTCGGCGAGTGTTTCTATGTTCGGGGAGCTTATGGAGCAAATGGAAAAGAATAAATAATACAAAAAGCCGGAACTGCGGTGTACTTTTGATGGTGAGCAGTACGGCTTTTTATATTACGGCGGTGGCGGTCGGAGAGCGAAGTCTTGAAAAAGAGTTATTCGCGGCTTTGAAATTGTTTTTGTATATAATACACTAAAAATCAGATATTTTTCTGAAAAAATTAAGTATTTTTTAAAAAAAGACTATGAATTTCAAGAAATATATGCTATAATTATATAAATTAAATTATTCTCTAAGGAAAGGAGTTGGCATTTATGAGCGCAAATGAGAAGTATTCTTTGACGGGCAGTGATATTGTAAGTATTGCAAATGACGGTATGCTGCGTATTGCGCAGGACGACGAATTGACGATTGTTTATGCCAACGAGAAATATTTTGATATAACAGGGTATAAGCCGGACAGCTTCGGAATGAAATTGGGAAATTATATTTTACCCGAAGATGCGGTGTTTATAAAAAATGCACTCAAAGGCACAAACAAAGATGAACAGTGCTATATTACATTCAGAATAACAGACAGTGAAGATGAGATAAGATGGCTGAGCGCAAACGGGTATATGTCAGATGTAGAGTATGAAGGTATGCATACCTTTGTGTGCAGTGTGACGGATATTACACAGATTAAGAATTATCGTTCCGAAATGGAAACGGCGTATAACAATATCCCGTGCGGTGTCGTGCATTTTTATATTGAGGACGGCAAAATTAAAATATTAAAGGGCAACAAGTACTATTATACAATGCCGGGCAACGAAAGTTTTTCGTTCGGCGGTGAATACGAGCTTAACGTTTACCGCGACGATTTGTCGGTAGTTGTTCAGTCGGTGCAGAGTCAGACACGCGAAAAAAGTACCGCCGCGATTGATTACCGCGCCGTCACCAATGACGGGCGTGTGTACTGGGTTAATATGACGGTGTCCGTAATCGGACAGCATAAGGGACACAGCGTGTACCTTGCAATATTGTTTGATATAACTCAGAAACGCAACGCTGTTATCGAGCTTGAAAAAGAGCGTGAACGTTATGCGGCGATGCATAATGTAAACGATATAGTGTTTGAATATGATTATTCGTCGGACGAATGTATATTCTATATTTTGGATAAGAAATCCCTGATAAAAGGTAATCTGACCACGGTTGTGACGGATTTTTACCGCAAAGTAAAAGACGGAAACGTTGTCCGCGCGGAGGATATAGACGTTATCACAAACGCATGGATAAACAGAGATTTTTCAAATCTTATCCTGAAACTGAAGGTACAGGGTGAGGACAGATACAACTGGTATCACGTGCGCGGCGACGTTATTTTCGATGCCGGCGGTGTGCCGGTGAAGATTGTCGGAAATATGCAGGATATCGACGAGATTAAGCGCCGCGAAACCGAAATAGAGGGCAGAGGCAAGATTGATGCGCTGTCGAGAGTTTACACGCGCGACTCGGCTATAAACGAGATAGATGAGTATTTGGGTAAGAAGGACGAGTCGGAGAAAGCGTATTTTTGCATACTGGATTTGGATAATTTCAAAAATATAAACGATACCTACGGTATAAAATACGGCGATGCACTGATTACAATGGCGGCCTCAAGCATTAAAGATGCGATAGGCAGAGATGACATTGTGGGCAGATTCGGTGGTGACGAGTTTATGATTTTGCTGAAAAATTCGTCGCACAGCGATGTTGCCAGAATTGTTGATACCGTTTTGAGAAGTATTTTGAAGCTGCGCGTGGACATTAACGATACGGAGGGTATTTCGTGCAGTATAGGTATTGTGTGCAGTGACGTTGTTGACGAGCCGAGTTATAACAAATTGTTTGTGTATGCGGATAAAGCGTTGTACAAAGCAAAGAAAGTGGGTAAAAATCAATTTATTTTCTATGACAAAGATGATGCCGTGATGCAAAGCGGCAGTCGGCTAAGGCTTGCACAGAGTACAACCAAGAGCGTGGTGAGTCAGTCACCGGATTATGATATAATGTCCGTTGCGTTTGAAATTCTTGACCGTTCGGATAATTTGCAAAATGCTGTGCGAATGTTTTTAAAGCATGTCGGCGCAAATATGCGGCTTGAAAAAATAAAGATTTTTCAGGTTAATCAGGTGACAAACGAGGTTATTATCGCGTATGCGTGGAACAGAGATGTAAATATTCCGGAAAAGTCGGGCAACAGGGGTTTTTACATTCCGGAGGACATACGCGAGTACGTAAACCTGTTTAATCAGTCGACACTGGTGCAGTTTCAGCCGTCTGTGATAAAGCGTTTTTCGCAGAAAATGCAGGACCAGTTAAACCGTCTGAACGATAGGACCGTTTTCTACGGCGCGGTTATTGATGACGGCGACGATTTCAGTATGATTATGTATCAGACTGACGACTTGGAGCGCGTATGGACTGCCGCCGAGCTGAATATGCTCCAGGAAATCACCAAAGTGCTTTCTATGTACCTCAATCGTGATAAAAAGATTGAGGAGGCGGAAAACCGTATGATGAAGCTGTTAAATTACGACGAGCTGACGGGTACATTCACGCTCAAGCGTTTCCGCGAACTGGCACAGCGGTGTATTGAGGAAAATGTCGGCGAATATATGATTATTTACCTTGACTTCGTGCATTTTAAGTACATAAACGATTTGTACGGGTACGAGGTCGGCGATGAAATACTCTGCGATTTTGCAAACTTTGTTGCCAGGTATAAAGCAAATGACAACTCGGAAATGGCAAGGATTTCGGGCGATGAATTTGTGGCGGTTGCGCCGTCGGGCGAACGTGAGGAGTCGGTGCGTCAGCTGAAAGAGGTATTCGAGGCGTATTGCAGAATAAAGAACGAGAAATATCCGCTTGCAAATCTTATGATACGTGCCGGAATATATTTTCTGGACGGCAACGACAATGCAATTCTTGCGATTGACAGAGCAAACCTCGCGCGCAAGTCACTGGCACACTTGACGTGTACCGAGATTGCGGTGTTTGACGAGAATATATACAATCAGCTTATGCTGGAGGCAGAAATGTCGCGCTCTATGCGCAGTGCCCTGAACGACGGTGAATTTGTGGCGTTTTTACAGCCTAAGGTGGATATAAGGTCGCTTGAGGTGGTCGGAGCGGAGGCGCTGGTTCGTTGGTTCAGAAAGGACGGAACGGTGATGCCGCCGTACATATTCATTCCGTATTTCGAGCGGAACGGATTTGTAACAGAGATTGATTTTTGCATATTCAAGCAGGTGGTTCATTTCATTGCACAGCGTCAGGAGCGCGGGGAAAAGATAGTGCCTATATCGGTGAATCTGTCGCGTGTTAATGCGCGCGTGCATAATCTTGCCGAAAGAATAATAGAGTATGTTGAAAAGTACAAGGTTTCGCCGAAATATATAGAATTTGAAATTACCGAAACCGTGTTTGACGAGATGGAGTCGACATTTGTTGAAAATATAAACAAACTGCGCGATTACGGGTTCAAGATTGATATTGACGATTTCGGTTCGGGTTACTCGTCGCTTAGTATGCTGTCGGAAATGCCGGCGGATATTATCAAGCTTGACAGGTCGCTGATTATTAACAGTTTGAAGTCGGAGAAAAAAGCTAAGGTAATAAAGCACACCGTTTATATGATAGCGGCAATTAACTGCGACATCATTTGCGAGGGTGTGGAAACCAAGGAAGAAGTGGAATTTCTAAAGACTATCGGCTGTAATAAGGTACAGGGATATTATTTTGCAAAGCCTATGCCGATAAAAGAGTTTTGCGGTATGGTGGACAAAAAGATGGATAAGTAAAAAACGGCGGCGAAATGATTTTTTAATGTCGTTTTGCATAAACCAAATCTTTAAGGACAAAGAGAATCTCCCGAAACACAGTTTTATTTGGCTGTGTTTCGGGAGATTTTTTGTGCAGTATTTTTTTTAAAAGGCTATTTTGCCGCAATCCCTATTAAGCGTTTAAACTTTGTTTAAACCTTCAGACTGTAGACAAAACACAATGTGTTTTGTATTAAAGTTTAGGTCAAGCCTTTTCAAAGGCTTGCGGATTTTTAAGGCGGAGCCTTAAATCGTCGTCCGCAGACGACGAAACTCCTAAGCGTTCAAGTTTTGTTCAAACTTTTTAAAAAGTTTGTCGCTGTCCGCAGACAGCGAAACCTCTTCAAAAATTTTAAGCAAAACTAATAAGTCTACACTCTAAAGCGTTTAAACTTTGTTTAAACCTTTTTACAGGGTTTTGTAGCCGACCGCAAACACAAAAACGTCTTGAAAAATAATAAAAATTACTTTTCAAATCATCAGTCAACGGTTGCACCGCCGACTACCTCGTCGCCGTTATAAAAAACCACAGCTTGTCCCGGAGTTACGGCGCGCTGGGGCATGTCGAAAACCACGCGCACGCCGTTTTCGCCGACAGGGGTGATTACAGCGGGGGACGGCGGTGCCTGATAGCGCACTTTTGCGGTTACGCGCATTTCACCGGTGAGTCGGTCGAACGGAATATACGAGGCGTTTGAGGCGGTAAGCTCGGACGAAAATTCCATACCCTTTTCACCTAATATAATACTGTTTGATTCGGGGTGAATTTCCTTTACAAACATAGGTCTGCCGTATGCACCGATACCCTTGCGCTGACCGATGGTGTAATAAATAAGTCCTTTGTGCTTGCCGATAATATTGCCGGCGGTGTCGAAAATGTCGCCGGATTCGGGCGTGAAATCGGCGTATTCGGTTATAAATGCCGAGTAGTCGTCGTTTCGGATAAAGCATATTTCCTGACTGTCAGGCTTGTTCGCAACCGGCAGACCGCGCTGTTGTGCCATGGCGCGTATTTCGGTTTTTTCAAAAGTGCCGATCGGCATAAGCGTGTGCGAGAGCTGATGCTGTGTGAGGTGGTAGAGAAAATATGTCTGGTCCTTTTTGGGAGAATCACCCTTTTTCAGCATATATCTGCCGGTGTCGGGGTTGTATGCGATTTTTGCGTAATGCCCCGTTGCGATAAAGTCAAACCCAGATTCAAGAGCACTGTCGAGCATAGTGCCGAACTTTAAACGCTTATTGCAGATTACGCACGGATTCGGAGTGCGTCCGCTTTTGTATTCGTCAATAAAATTGCCGACGACGGTTTTTATGAAATCGTCTTTGAAATCGAGCACGATGTGTTCTATATTAAGGCTGTCGCAGACACGGCGCGCATCATTTATTGTAAGCTTTATGTGCTGTTCGTCGGCATCGTTGTGCGCCCAAAGCCGCATAGTTGCGCCGGTTACGTCGTATCCCTGTTCCTTGAGCAGTGCCGCGGTGACGGAACTGTCGACACCGCCCGACATACCTACCAAAACTTTCTTTTTCATAAACTGTTTCTCCTTTTTATAATGTCAGTTATTTCATCTGCACGCGATACAATGTAATCGGCTTCGGCACTTTCAAGCTCCTGTTTGCCGCGGAAACCCCAAAGTACGCCTATGGTTGTTGTTCCGGCGTTTTTTCCGGTGCCTATATCGACATTGGTGTCGCCGATAAAAACGGTTTCGGCGGCGGATACACCGACTTTTGCGCAAATCTCAAAAACACCGTCCGGAGCGGGTTTTTTCGCAGTGCCGCCGCGCTGACCGAAGCATACGTCAAAAGTATTATTGCCGAACAGCTTTTCTATAATCATACAAACTACATTGTGGGGTTTGTTGGAAAGTACGGCGAGTGTAAGGCCGTATTTTTTCAAATCCGCAAGAAGTGTGGGTATACCGCTGTACGGCTCTGTTGCGTAAAGCACATCGGATTCGTAAAGACGGTCGTATTCGGCTTTCACTTTAGCAAAGTTTTCGTCGTTATCGTTTTCGCACAGCATACGGTGTACCAGAACCGCCGCGCCGTCACCGACAAACTGTTTGTATTTATCCTCGGCGTGCGGCGCAAAGCCGTATTTGCAAAGTGCGCTGTTTGCGTAGTGGGATATGGCGGGCAGCGAGTTTACGAGAGTGCCGTCGAGGTCGAATATGCATAGCTTTATCATTTGAATGTCCTCCTGTTTATGTCTAATTAAAAGTATACCATAGGCGGCGGAAAAAAACAATAACCGATTAGCCTGCCGCGGTCAGGTTCATTTTTTATCCGCATTTATAACAGAAGAAATTTCCGCGAGCTTTCTTTTTATATTTCGCATATCGGATTTCAAAGCATCCATTTCGCGTCTGAGCATAAATAAATTGGCGCTTTTTTCGGTGTCTGGCGGACGGCGGTGCGTTTGACGGCTGAGCATATTCATTATGTTGTTTGCACCGATAATATGCAGTTCGCCGCCGGAAGAAGTGCCGTAATAATCGGAAAAAATGCTTTCGTTTTGTATCGTGTATATGTGCGACAGCGTGCCGGAGTTGACAAAACGCATAGGTGCGCTCCAGGTTGCGCCGCCGTTTTGGCTTGCGGAGTATTTTATGAAATTCATACTTCGCCATAAAAGCAAAAGTTTTCCGGAGCTTGCACATAAAAGCGGAACGGAGGCGGATTTGTCGGTGCAGACCTCGCTGCCGTCACATATTATGGAATTTTCGTGTTTGTACACCAGATATTCTTTTCCGTCAAATTCGGCGGTGCACGGCATATACGCGTTTTCGCAAATCGGGAAAAATATTTCCGGCTTGCCGTCGGCAAAATCCATATAGCCGAGAGTATTTTCGTAATTTGTGAAATATATGCGTGTTCCCGAAATGCAAATCTGCGGATATTCGGCTGAAAGAGTGGCAATGCGCAGCGGCTTTGCGTTAATTCCGAGTATGCAGTATATAAGGATAACGGAGTCGTCATAGTCGGCGGTGTAAATCAGATTGGTGCGCTCGTGCGTGAGTGCGGTGCGTATTGTTTTTGGGTAAACCTTGCCGTTTCCTTTCATTAAAATGTGGGTCTGTATGGAATTGTTTTTTTCAAAAAGGTATACAAGGTCGCCGTTTTTGTTTGACGATATTATATGTACGGAATCGTTTTTCTCGGCAAACACGCAGAACCCGTCGGCGGCATCTTTGTAAATGCATTGCGGCGGATTACGGTTTGCCGGCAAAAGCTGCCGCCTGAAAATACCGTCGTTCGGGGTGTAAAAATAGTGTTCTAAAATATTTTTTCTCGGAATTAAGTAATCGCTCATATAAATCACAACCTTAAAATTAATCTATTTATGATATTTATGCAATTGTTTTCAGCAGTATACTTGTTGTTTTGCGGTATTTTGCATAGTCAAATGTATTTTGGGGTATAATGTGCGTGTGCAAACTGCACAAAGAGTGAAAAAGCCGAAATTTTTTGTAAAAAAGTGTTGA
>CAYRCC010000005.1:47155-72067 GCA_964422725.1 uncultured Lachnospiraceae bacterium | reverse complement strand
ATATAAAAGATAAAAAAATTCAAAAATTCTCTTTATTTTTTTACAGCAGTATGTTATAATGTAATTATTATTATTTGTATGGATTTGTGTCCGTACGGAAAGGAATGGTTTAAAATGAAACACGTTAAAACTTTGAACAAAGCAAATCTTAAAGAAACTGCCGCACACGGCGGTTGCGGCGAATGTCAGACATCTTGCCAGTCAGCTTGTAAGACGTCTTGCACGGTTGCAAACCAAAAGTGCGAAAGAGTATAATCTCTTTTAATGAGCAGGTTTAATTAAGGGTATCGTTTTGATGCCCCGCAGACTGTAGACAAACTCATTTGAGTTTGTCTACTTTGTTCTTGGGAGATTGAGGGATTGACAGTTTTGTCATAGGCAGAACCGCTCGTTAAGTGTCGGATATTTGCGATACTCCCTCAAACAAAAGCTTTTTCGACGGTGCATGCGTCGGAAACAGCAAAAACGGAGTCTTTGGTTTTTACAAAACAAATTCTGATTACCGGAGCTTTCGGTTTTGCTTACAGCAAAACTCAAAAACCGATGAAAAATCACTTTTTTTAAAAGACTTGTCGGTATTTTGCCGGCGACTTTAATTACGAGATAGAATTTTATTAATACAGAGGAGTTTTAGTTTTGATACATCAATATAATTTGTTGGGGTTAAATATTGTGTTGGACGTGTGCAGCGGTGCGGTACACGTTGCCGACGATGTTATGTACGAAATGCTGTTCTATTTAAACGAGCCGTTTGTTCCTGAAGAAAAATGTCCGCAGCACATTATTGAAACAATCGGTGATAAATACAGCGCAGAGGACCTCGAAAGTGCATATGCCGATATCGTTGAACTTTATAATATGGGTCAGCTTTTCAGCGAGGACACTTATGAACCTATCGCCAAGAAATGGAATAAGCGGTCTGTTGTAAAGGCACTTTGCCTGCACGTAGCGCACGACTGTAATCTGAGGTGCAAATATTGTTTTGCCGATACGGGCGAATTTCACGGTCCGCGCGGGCTTATGAGTGCCGAGGTAGGAAAAAAGGCTATTGATTTTGTAATTGAAAATTCAGGGTCAAGACATAACATAGAGATTGACTTTTTCGGCGGCGAACCGCTTATGAATTTTTCGGTGGTAAAAGAAATTACCGAGTATGCAAAGCAGGAGGGCGCAAAACACAATAAAAATTTCAGATTTACCCTCACGACAAACGGTCTGCTTTTGAATGACGACATACAGGCATATTTAAACGAAAATATGTCAAACGTCGTACTGAGTATTGACGGAAGAAAAGAAACAAACGACAAAATGAGATACCGAATCGACGGCAGCGGTTCTTACGATGACATAGTGCCTAAATTCGTTAAGCTGGCACAAAGCCGCAATCAGGATAATTATTATGTGCGCGGTACATTCACCGCCGAAAACCTTGATTTCACAAACGACGTAATGCATCTTGTGGAGCTTGGCTTCAAGCAGACAAGCGTTGAGCCGGTTGTAACTCAGGAAACAAACAAATACGCACTCAAAACGGAGCATTTACCTCAGATTTTTGCCGAATATGAAAAATTGGCTGAGGTGTACTTAAAACGCCGTCAAGAAGGAAACGCTTTCAACTTTTTTCATTTTATGGTTGACCTTGACCAGGGACCGTGTGTAATAAAGCGTTTGTCAGGCTGCGGTGCCGGACATGAATATCTTGCGGTGTCACCTGAGGGTGATATTTATCCGTGTCACCAATTTGTCGGCAATAAAAGATTTTTGATGGGTAATGTTAACGACAAAGTCATTAACCCAAGAATCAGAAGTAAATTTGAAAAATCAAATGTGTATACAAAGGATAAGTGCAAAAAGTGTTTTGCCAAGTTTTATTGCAGCGGCGGCTGCAGTGCAAATGCATTCAATTTTAATAATGACATCAATAAGCCGTACGAGTTGGCGTGTGAGCTTGAGCGTAAGCGTGTGGAATGTGCCATTGCAATCGAGGCAAGACTGAAGCTGGACGCACAGCAGGATTAAATGCAATCTTTGCGCGGATATCCCTGAGCTAATCGAGGGTATCCGCATTATTTGCAAAAGCTTAAGGTTAAATGCGCGAATCTGTATTTTAACGGAAATCCATTTGTTTTATGCCGAATTGATATTATAATTGTATACCGGCTTATCTAAGTAATGAAAGGAATGATTATATGTTTAACATCAGCCCGGCAGATATATTAATATATGTTCCGATAACTTTAATAGCAATCACCGTACACGAGCTTTCGCATGGCATTGTTTCGGCAAAGCTCGGAGATCCCACGCCCCGCAACGAAGGCAGACTCACGCTTAATCCACTCGCACACCTTGACATTATCGGTACATTGCTGATGATATTTACAGGGTTTGGCTGGGCTAAGCCTGTTGGAGTAAATCCGATGTATTACAAAAACAAAAAAAGAGGTATGGCATTGGTTGCGCTTGCCGGTCCTGCATCAAACTTTGTTATGGCGGTGATCGGCGTGATTTTGCTTTACACGCTGAGTCTTATAAGCGGAAAGGCGGGATTGTCGGGAACATTAACCGTTCTGATTGTTAAAATTCTTCAGCTGTTTATATTCCGAAATTTGGCATTTATGATATTTAATTTAATACCTATACCGCCGCTTGACGGTGCAAAAATATTGGGAATGTTTTTGCCCGATAATGCATATTACACAATGCTTAAATATGAGCATTATTCAATGATTTTGATTATGCTGCTGTCAACAACCGGAGCGTTTTCAAAGATATTGTCGTTTGGGATTTTGGGTGTACTTAATATTATAAATACCGCAGTCGGAGCTGTGTTCGGTTTGTTTATGTGATTGAGAACAGGACAGATAAAATGGAGAAGATTTTATATAAACTGGACAGCTTTGAAGGACCGCTCGATTTGCTTTTACATTTGATTTCCAAAAACAAAGTGAATATATATGATATTCCGATAAGCGAAATAACAGACCAGTACCTTGAGGCTATTATTGACATTGATGAAATAGAACTGGAATATTCCAGCGAATTTCTTGTAATGGCGGCACAGCTTTTGTACATCAAATCAAAAATGCTTTTACCAAAACCCGAAGCCGAGGAGGAAGAAGACCCTCGCGAGGATTTGGCACAGCGACTGGCAGAATATCAAAAGGTAAAAAAAGAGGCATCGGAACTCAGAAAAACCGAATTTTGGTCACAGTATATGGTGTTTAAGGGTGCGGAAAAAATAAATTTTCCCGTACCCGAATACACCCGTCAGCACTCGGTAAGCGAGCTGCTGAACGCATTGTGTACGATAAAGGAACGCAGCGAACGCAGAGCGGCACCGCCGAAAAAGTCGTTTTACGGTATAGTGGGAAGAGAAAAAGTATCGGTTGAGGATATGGTTAAAAAGGTTTATTCGATATTGAACCGAATGAAACGCATACGCTTGGAAAAAGTATTCGGAAAAGAAGAATCAAAGCCGGAAAAAATAGCAACATTTCTGGCAATTCTTGAAATGATAAAGCTTAACAAAATCACCGCCGATTACGATGAAAACGAAAACGACTTTATAATAGCTCCCAAATAACGATATTGCTGTGAGCGTGGTGTGCTTGCTTATCGTTTGCCAAACAATGTATACAGATGTAATTTCCGCTCAGTGCCTTGTCCGTCCGCAGACAGGTACAGCCGAATTTTAGCGACTATTTGCGGACAGAAAGGCTGTGGAACTTTTTATGGAGGGCAAGCAATTACAATTTGCGATTGAGTCGATTTTGTTTGCAATCGGCGAACCGGTAAAAACGGCTAAACTGGCGGCGGTTTTAGGTGTCGGAATAAATGCGGTCAAAGATGCGGTTGAATTTTTGAAGTACGAGTATGATAACCAAAAACGCGGTTTTATGATTATCGACATAGACGAAGGGTATCAACTGTGTACGCGCCCTGATTATTACTTATATATACAGGAAATTATCGGTGAACAGCGCAAACAGTCGTTATCAAACGCGGCTATGGAGGTTCTTGCGATTGTTGCGTACAAACAGCCCGTAACCCGTACACAGGTGGAAAACATACGCGGTGTAAACAGTGACGGTGCGGTGAACAGA
Organism: uncultured Lachnospiraceae bacterium; assembly: GCA_964422725.1. Classification (GTDB taxonomy): domain Bacteria; phylum Bacillota; class Clostridia; order UBA1381; family UBA1381; genus CAKSNH01. The sequence goes on along the minus strand of CAYRCC010000005.1, from coordinate 67,964 downwards.
CTGCTTGAACGCGGACTCATAGACGAGGTCGGCAGACTGGACGCACCGGGCAGACCAATTCTTTACGGAACAACTCAAACATTTCTGCGTTCGTTCGGACTGCGCACTCTCGAAGATTTGCCGGAAGTCGGAGAAAATATAAAAAACGAAAACGAAAGGTTTGAGCAGATTACTATGGAAGAACAGGTGAATGATATAAAAAATTAACATTTACCGTAACAAATCAATACCTTGCCGGTTCGCGGGCAGGGATAAATTTTCAATAATTATTTGCGGACAGAAAGGCTATGAAATTACTATGATTTATATGTTGCTTACAGACGGTTTTGAAGAAACGGAAACCATCGAAACCCTTGACATTATACGCCGCGCCGGTCTTGAAATACAGCTTGTCGGTCTTGACGGAATGTCGGCTGTCGGTGCACACGGTGTCAGAGTCGGTGCGGATATCGGTTTTGACGGTATAATCAAAGAGAATACAGATATGCTTATTCTTCCCGGCGGACCGGGACACGAAAATCTCGATTCGGACGAGCGCGTACACAAGCTTATTGATTTTTGCCTTGAAAATGACAAATACCTTGCGGCAATCTGCGCTGCACCGTCAATACTCGGAAAACGCGGTATAACCAAAGGAAAACGTGTCACCTGTTTTCCTGGATATGAAAAATATATGACAGATGCGGTGCTGACCGGCGAAAAGTCGGTTTGCGACGGAAAAATCATCACAGCGAAAGGTGCCGGCGCGGCAAGTGATTTCGGATTTATGATAGTCGAAAGGCTTGCCGATAAAAAACTTGCCGATAAAATAAAAGCGGCAATGCAGTATTGATTATGGAAAACGAAAAAAATCTTCAAAGAGCTCAAATAAGAAAAATAAGAAATGCTATGACGGCAGATGAGTGTGCAAAAAAAAGCCGCAGTATTACCGAGTTGTTTCTCGGCACTGACTTCTATAAAAGCGCATCGACTATACTTTTTTATCTGTCCGCCAAAAATGAGGCAGACACCTTTAACGCAATAAAAGCCGCACTTGCGGACGGCAAAAAAACAGCCGTTCCGATAACCGATACAAAAACCAATACCCTTACGCTCTCTTATATTGACAGTCTTGACTGTTTAAAGGAGGGAGCTTTCGGTATTTTGGAGCCTAAGCTGATAATTCCGTGCGAGGACTGTGATATAGATGTTGCGGCAGTGCCGGGACTTGTATTTGACAGAAACGGCGGAAGAATAGGTTACGGCAAGGGGTATTACGATAGACTGTTCTGCAGGCTTAACGCCGTAAAAACGGCACTTTGCTATGATTTCCAGCTTGTCGAAAGGGTCTGCACCGAACAGCACGACGTTCCTATGGACTTTATTATAACGGAAAGCGAGATTGTTGATTGTGGCAAAATATAGAGGATTTCAAAATGTATGGTGGCTTACTTTCATAACGATTATAATTATTATAGCCTCGTCATTTGTGATCGGTTTGTTTCCGGACTTTTTCGGCGGCGAATACGGCGCACTTATGACAGGTGAGTTTTTATTGATTATTCCGTGCGTGCTCGGAATAATTCTGATGAAAAAGAAATATTTAAACGAAAACGAAAATACATTATCGGCACTGGGTTTTTCGGGTTTTAAGCCGTTGCTTTTGCCTTTTTTGATTGTTCTGCCTATGAGTGCACAGTATTTTGCAACGTGTATGACACTGCACTTATCACTGCTCGGCACTATATTATTCGGTTCTCCCGACCAAGGAATTACCACACCGTCAACAGCAGTCGGTTTTGCACAGATGATAATATCGCTGTGTGTGCTTGCACCGATACTTGAAGAAATTTTATGCCGCGGTATTATGATGAAATATCTTGAAAAATACGGTGTGGCGACCGAAGTGTTGGCAAGCGGTGCGGCGTTTGCGATTATGCATTTTTCTATGCAGTCATTTGTCGCGCTGCTTTTTGTGGGAATACTTTTCGGAATAATCAGAAAGGTGACAGGTTCTGTTTTTCCGAGTATGATTATGCATTCGGTAAACAACGCGGCAAGCTTCATTATGATAATTCTGACGGAAAAAGAGCTTTTACCCGATGCGGCATTGGCAGTCTGTGCACTTCTGCTGTTTATTGCGTTTCCGTTTCTTATATGGGGTTTTACAAAGCTGTATAAATCATCTGCGCACAGGATTATTTTCAAGCCTGTGTGCAAAGCCGGAATATCGGTCGGTCTGATACTCTGCATAACCGTATTTGCGGTATTTCACACCGCACTTGTTATAAATAGAATACGTACCGGCGAAATGCAAAGTGAAATGGCTTCTTTAATCAAAGAAAGCGGAATTGGAGAGTAAATATGTTTTTTGATACACACGCCCATTACAATGACAAACAATTTGATGATGACCGCTGTGAGCTGTTGAGTTCAATGCGGGAAAATAACGTAGGAAAAATAATGAATGCCTGCGCCGCTATGGACGAGCTTGATTCGATAATTGCCCTTGCGGACAAATACGATTTCATATATGCCGCCGTCGGGGTGCACCCATCGGATATTGCCGGTCTTACCGAAAACGATATGGATATTTTGAAAAATTATTCAAAGCACGACAAAGTAAAAGCAATCGGCGAAATCGGGCTTGACTATCACTACGACGATTCGCCGCGCGACGTACAGCGGCAATGGTTTGCGCGGCAGATAGAGCTTGCCAAAGAGCTTAGACTGCCTATTATAGTGCATGACAGAGAGGCACATAAAGATACTGTTGATATACTGCGTGCGTGTCACGCGGAGGAAGTCGGCGGTGTACTGCATTGTTTTTCGGGCAGTACGGAAATGGCGCGCGATGTACTTAATCTGGGTATGTATGTAGCGTTCGGCGGCTCGGTCACTTTCAAAAACGCGGTAAAACCTGTCGAAGCCGCAAAATATGTACCGCTTGATATGCTGCTTTTGGAAACCGATGCGCCGTATCTTACCCCCGTACCGTTTCGCGGTAAACGCAATTGTTCTGTTTATCTGCCATATGTTGCACAGAGAATTGCCGAAATACGCGCTACAACCGCAAAAGCAATTGAAGAAGCAACAATGTTAAACGGTATGAAATGTTTCGGTATAGAATAATTCATATTGCCGCAAAATGCTATACACTGCCGAAAGCGTGATGTAAATAGTTATAAAAAGAACCTCCTTGATGAAAATTTCGGCAGAAACGATTTTTGTCAGGGAGGTTCTTTGGTAACAGAGCTAAAATTAATACTCCTTTGTTCGTTTTTCGCTTGTAAATGCACAATATTCTATTTTCTCAAAACCAAGGTTTTCGCAGCCGTTGTCATTCATTACGGTCTTGAATTTTCACAATCTGCAGGCAGCAAACCTCTTATTCTCGTTATCTTTCCCAGAGCACTGTTTGTTCGCCTTTTTCGTCAAACACAATTTTGTTAATCTTCCTAAACTCCGGCGATGTCATTGTTCTTTGGTAACCTTTTGCTTTGTTATTCAAAACCGTTGTCTTAAATGCTGAAATATATATTGTATCATCTTTTATTTCCCAACGAATATTCCTCAAAAAGTAATCCGAGCTTGTGGTAATCACCGTTACAAAGCCGTCACCCACATCAATATCCTCTACGGCAGGTGTCTGCATATCCGCGTTGCTGTCTGCTTTCAAAGTACGGGCAAACTCCTCAGCCGTATAAACCTCAGCCGAAACCTTAACCTCACTTTTGTCGATTTTCATAATCGGTACGTTTAACAGCACTTGAAATCCGGCTGTAAGCACCAAAACCGCCGCTGCCGCACCTATAATAACATTTCTTATTTTCTTATTAATCTTTGATTTTACTTTTTTTAAGCTGTCCGCCATTTTCATTTCCTCCGAATCGTTGTTTTCTGCCTTTGAAAAAGCCTCGGCAGTCTGCATTGTCTTATAATAATTTCTGCATTGTCCGCACTCCCCCAGATGCTGTTTTACCGCTTGTCCGCTTTCTTCACTGCATACATCGTCAATATAAAGCGGCAGTAAATCTCTTATAATTTCACAAGGGTACATCATTGTAAATCCTCCTTTATCAACACTTTTGCTCTGTAATAGGTAACTCTCGCCCAGCTTTCCGTTTTTGAGAATAATGCCGCAATCTGCGAAAACGAAAGTTCACCGAACGCACGCAAATGAAAAACCTCCTTGTACGGCTCTCTCAGCTTATGCAGTGCCTTATGTACCTCATAAGCTGTTTCCTTATCGGAAAACTTATCCTCAATATTTTCCGCCGAAACAATTTCTTCAATCGGATAATCAGCCTTCAATTTGTGCTTTTTTGAATAATCAAAATAAACGTTTCTCGCAATTCGGCAAAGCCACGTTCCAATCTTGCAATTACCCTTAAAGCTGTCTATACTTTTTAACGCTCTGAAAAATGTTTCCTGTGTAACTTCCTCTGCCAATGACTGATTTTGGCAAAGTGCCATCACAAATTTATAAACCATCGAAAAATATTCGGCATATATTTCATCAAAATCACGCACACTTTTTCACCTCCCGTCACCTATTAGACTTTGAAAACAACCATTCGTTACAAAATATTTTAAAAAAAATTCGGAAGCGCACTCAAAACAATTACGCTCCCGAAAATTTTCATCGCTATTGGAATATATCTAAATTCAGCAAATCCGCTTTATTATCCGTTTTTCGACACCATTTCCCACAAGCCGCACAAATACGCCGCACCCAGTGCTCTGTCATAAAGTCCGTAACCCGGCATTGCCTTTTCGCCCCACAACATTCTGCCGTGGTCCGGACGGATAACTCCGTCAAATCCATCATCATAAAGTGCTTTCACAATTGCCGCAAGGTCATACGAACCGTCTGCACTCAAATGACACGCCTCTTCAAATGTACCCTCGCCTGTATGCAAAATATTGCGGATATGTGCAAAATGTATTCTTCCTTTAAGTGCGTGAATTATATCCACAAGGTCATTATCCTTGTTTGAACCCAACGACCCCGTACACAGCGTTACGCCGTTATACACGCTCGGTACAGCCTCGATAAGCTTTACAAGTCCTTCCTTGCTTGTAATAATTCTTGAAAGTCCAAACACGCTCCACGACGGGTCATCAGGGTGAATTGCCATTTTGATTCCGTATTTCTCACACGTCGGCATAATAGCGTTCAAAAAATACACAAGATTTTTAAATAGTTTTTCCGCATCCACATCGGCATACGCGTCAAACAACTCCTTTATCTTCGCAAGCCGCTCCGGCTCCCAACCAGGCATCACAAATCCGTTTGACATTTTTTCCATACTTTCAAAAATTCTGTCCGGATCAATTCGGTCAATCACCTTTTGGTCATACGCAAGCACTGTTGAACCGTCTTTGCGAGGTTTTGCGAGGTCACTGCGAGTCCAGTCAAACACAGGCATAAAGTTATAGCACACAAGGTCTATACCCTCCTCGCCGAGGTTTTCAAGCGTTTTAATATAGTTTTCTATATACATATCCCTGTCCGGACTTCCGATTTTAATAGAATCGTGTATATTCACGCTTTCAATACCCGAAAGCTCAAGACCGCCGTCCGAAATTTCCTTTTTGAGCGCGGCAATCTCATCGCGTGACCACAGCTCTCCCGCCTGTTTATAATACAGCGTGCTTATGAGTCCCTCAACATACCGTATTTGTCTTAACTGTTCCAAAGTAACGCTGTCATAATCTTTTCCGTAATAACGCATTGTCATTTTCATAATCGTATTCCCTCCGTTTATAAACTCTTCAAAGTCTCTCTTACCGCGCCTCTGTCTTTAAGCATAAGCATAAAATAATTTTCAACCTTCTCGCCGAGTCCTGCCTTATACAAATCCACTCCGAACAATACTTCATTTGCAAGCACAGCTTTAAGCTTATCCCCTACACTTTCAGGCTTGCCGAGTTCTATACCGCAAAGCTTTTCCCGCATCAGTGCCAGCATAGGGTCGCCGCTCGGCACAAACTCCTTGCCGTCATCGTCAACCGCGAGCAAATATCTTAGCCAGCCGGCAATAACCATAGGTATCGCGTTAAGACTCTTGACATCAAGACTATCCGAGTTAATGTATGCTTTTATCGTTTCTCCGTAACGCACAGGTATTTTCTGCGACGTATCTGTGGCAATTCTTTGCGGCGCATCCGGTATATACGGATTAGGCAGTCTTTCGTTTATCACCTCTTGCACAAACTCCGACGGATTGATTATTTCAGGATTTATAACAACCTTCATACCCTCCTCGGCAATTCGGTCAACCAACCGCGAAAGCTGTTCATCGCGCATTTCTTCCCATATCGCCGTATACCCCAAAAGACAGCCGAATACGGCAAGTCCGGTGTGCAGCGGATTAAGGCAGGTTGTAACCTTCATAGTTTCGGCTTTATTCACCGTTTCGCGTGTTGTCATATACACGCCGGCTTTTTCAAACGGCGGTCTGCCGTTCGGAAAAGCGTCCTCGATCACAAGATACTCCGGGATTTCAGCGTTTACAAACGGTGCAATATATGTATTTTTATCCGTCACGACAGCACCCATATTCTCCACACCAAGCTCCTCCAGTCTTGCGCGGATTGTATCGTCCGGACGCGGTGTGATTTTATCAATCATACTCCACGGGAACGATACCTTATTTTCGACATAGTCGACAAATCCGCTTTCCGCAGTACCGTTTTCGTTCCACGCTTTTACAACCGTCATAACACCGTTTTTCAGTTTTTCGCCGTTGTGTGAACAGTTGTCCATACTCACAACCGCAAGCGGTGCGGCACAGCTTTTAAAGCGTTCGTACAGCATAGCGGCAACAATACTCATTGTATGTTTGGGCTCTTTTGTGCCGTTTTCGATATCGCTTTGCACTATTTTCACAAGCTTACCGTTAACGTCCGTTACCGCATAGCCTTTTTCCGTTATTGTAAAGCTTATCATTTTCAGCGACGGCTTTTTTGCAATTTCATACAGCTTATCGTAATCGCTTGCTTTAAGGCTCTGCGCAACCGCTCCCAGAACCTCCGTATCCAAATTTGAATTTTTGCCCATCATCACATTCAGTGTCAGATTGTCATACGGCTTGTAGATTTTATCTATAATGTCAAAATCAAAGCTTTCCGCCGCAACAATGCCTGTTTTCATCGCTCCGACATTTAGCAGTTTCTGAGCAATCGAACCGATAAATCCCCTAAAAATGTTACCGCCGCCAAAATGTATCCACTCCGGATTTTCCGCGGTTTCTCTTTTCATACTCTCAATATCAAACTGCGGCAGTCTGATACCCTTTTTCGTCCATTCACTCTGCTCCTTCAAGCCCGAATATGATAATTTCATAAAAATCTTTCCTTTCTGAATTATTACTTTTTGTATCTTCCTACAACTTTAAATTCTTCAAACAGCTCATCGTCCGTCATATGATTGTCGTTTACAAGCAATGTCATTATATCTCTGTCCTCCGGCGCATAAATAACGTCGCGATACCATTTGTCGTGTCTTGCATTGTCGCCTCGCTCACGCATAACTCCCATCATCTTTTTTATCATATACGCCGTGTGCTTCATATCCGCGAAACACTCGTTCATATAATATCCGCTCCACACTCCGTACTCCGATTCACGCATTACGCGGTTTGCCGTATCAAAATTCTCCGCCGAATAACCGAAATCCATAAACGCGCCCCAAAAATCATTGTCAAGATACTTCTTGTACGCCTCACCGAACTTCATTACACCTATTGTACTGAAAAAGTGAATTTTTACCTGCAAAAGAATTGTTGCATCAAACAGCTCTTTAACTTCCCCGTCAAGATTTTCGCTCACCTTTATACAGTTTTCGTAAAAACTTTTTATGTTTTCGTAATTTCCGCCGACAAGCGCAGTGAATTTATCAGCCTGATCATCGAGCGACTCCTGACCGATAAGCCATTTGAGTCCCGGTGTACCCTCTTTTCGTCCGTTAAAGAACGCGTGTATAAGCAAGCGGATATTTTCGTTGTAAATCTGTTCTCCGGCGTGTTCGTCCTCCTCACTGCCGTATGCAAGCATAGCCTTGTGATAGTCGCGGTACACCGCCGCAATTTCCGTTTCGCCGCCGTAATACTCTTTTACAAACTCCTCACTGTGCTGTTCGTCGCTTACATTTTCGCCGTACCATTTTTTGCGTATCGCATCAAGATGATACGCGTGCGGTCTTACGTTTGAGCAGTTTATAATCCAAAAATCGGTTGCATTTTTTTCCACAACCTCATCAAGCTCTCTGTTTACAAAATCTATCGAATTAGGGAGCATTGTAACGTGGCTTGCCGCCTGCAAGTCATAAAATGATACGTGATAATATATTCCGCTGTGTTCCACAGGTGATTTCGGCATTGACGAAATTCTTACCGTATGCCCGCCGCGCCGTCTTGTAACCATTTTGCCGTATCCGTTATCCGCGCTGACTTTGATTATTTCGTCGTCAAAATGTATGTGTCCCTCGTCATAAAGCTCCATTATTTCTCCGTACAGGTTTGTACAGAATACAGGATTTTCGACGTACTTTAATACAATTTGACGCTGCAGCTCGATTATATCACTTATCAGCTTGCCGCGCTTTTGCGACGTATCAAACCTACCGCTCGTATCGCTGTACCAGAACGGACAGTCGCCCTGTCCCCTAAATCCCAGACACCATATAACCTTCATATCCTTTTGTGCTTTTACCGCATCCTCCCACAGCTTGTAAAACAGCTCCGGTGATTCCGCGTAATTTGCGCTTTGCCCCGGGTATGCTCTTGCAAACATTTCCGCTCCCAAAGGCTCGGCGTGGTGGTGCGTAATCCACAGACCCATATCCGATGCAATTTTATTGTAAATTTTCGAGTTTTTATCCGTACCCGGAATTACCATATTTCCGCCGCAGCGCAAAAGTGACTCAAACACCATTTTCCACGGTGCCGTTTTGTCGCCGCCGATATTCCATTTCATTATAAGAACCTCGTCGTTTACAAACCAGCCGCGATATTTTACAGCCGGCTTTGGGGACGTATATATACCGTACTTTACGCCTATACTCTCAACGCGGTCTATTTTCTGATCCAGCCAAAACCAAAACGGCTTTATTCCCAGAAACTTCTCGCTTATGTACAAAAGTCCGTAAACGAACCCAAGCTCGTCAGATGCCGAAATAACCATATCCGCACACACGTTAAGCTCAAATTCTTCGTTTCCTTTGCTTTTATCCTCTTTCAGTACAATTTTATTTTCATTTATCCCCGATTTTGCAAACTTTTTCACGATATCGCGCTTTAAAATTTCAACCGCGTTCAAAACCGCCTTTGATTTGCTTTCGGATACTATTTTCGTATTGGAATTCAAGAAAAAATCCATACCGCACCTCCTGAAAATATTAAGTAATCTAATCATTTTTTGAGTTCTGCCGCAAGCAAAAATCAAAAGCTGATAAATTTGTTTACAGTCTGATTTGATTTCTACCTGTTATGCTTATATTATCATAAATATTAACCATTTTCTCGCCTATTATTGTTTTAAACATTGCAAATATTAACTACTTGTGGTATTATATATACTAGGAGTGATTGCTATGGCGCATACATTCGGCGGATATTTCCCCGGCTACAATTTTTGGACAATACACGATTATGACGAACACCCTGACACAAACGACTTTAAATACCACAATCACGATGACATTTACGAAATTGTACTGCTTTTGAACGGTGACTGTGAATTTCACGTCGAGGGCAATACATACCGTCTTAAACAAAACGATATCGTACTGACACGTCCGTTTGAGCTGCACCATATGGTGTTTCGTTCAAATACGGTCTACGACAGAATTGTGCTGTATTTAAGTGCAGATTATTTTAAAAACGAAAATACAAAAAAGTTTTTAGACATATTTGAAAACCGCGAGCTTGGCATGGGAAACCTTGTAATATCCGATATTACGGACACTAATCTCGTGGACTGTATTAGGCGGATACAGCATTATGCGGACGACGGCGCGGTGGACGTTGCCTCAAGCGTGATTACGGAATTTTTGTATTTGCTCAACAAATCCAAAGTCACAGCCGATAATTTTTACACCAAAAATGAGCGTATACGCGATATTATAATGTACATAAACAACAACCTCACCGAAAATTTATCGCTTGACAATATAGCAAACGAATTTTTCATCGCAAAGCACTATATGTGCAAAATTTTCAAAAAAAGTACCGGTCACAGTATTCATCAATACATCAATTACAAGCGTATTTTACTGGTTCAGGAACTGCACAGAAGCGGTCAGCCGCTGATACACGCAAGTATGAACGCCGGATTTAACAGTTATGCCAACTTTTACAAGGCATATGTAAAACAAAACGGCGCACCGCCCAAAACAATGAATTAAGCCGTTAAACGGAAATTTTTATACAGCGAGGTTTTTGCAAATGAAAATTTATGCACCCGATTATTACACCGAATTTGAATGTATCGCAGACAAATGCCGCCACAGCTGTTGTATAGGCTGGGAAATCGACATTGACACCGACACACTGGAGTATTACAAAACAATACCTCAGCCGTTCGGGAAACGTTTGTCGGACAATATAGCCGAAACGGGCGAAACACCGCATTTTATATTGTCAGCCGGCGAGCAGTGTCCGTTTCTTAATCAAAACGGTCTTTGCGATATTATAACCACACTAGGCAAAAATGCACTCTGTCAAATCTGCGCCGACCATCCGCGTTTCAGAAACTTTTTCGACGGAAGAATCGAAATAGGACTCGGACTCTGCTGTGAAGCCGCCGGACAGCTCATTTTATCGCGTACCGGAAAGGCGCACCTTATCGAAATCGGCAGTGACGGAGAGAACAGCAAAATATCAGCGGAGGACGAGTCATTTTTTTCGGTACGCGAAAATATAAATATAATCGTCACTGACCGCACCGCACCGCTGACCGAACGCATAAAACGGCTTACCGAAAAATACGTGCCGAATATTCCGAAGAAAACACACGCACAGTGGGCAGATATTTATCTTTCGTTTGAACGGCTCAATACTCAATGGGGCGATATACTTAAAGATCTTAAAAATTTGCCGCCGCAATACGAAAATGTATTTGAAAATCCACAGTGGGAAACGCCGTTTGAACAGCTTTTGTCGTACTTTATTTACCGACATCTGCCCGACTGCATATATGACGGTAACCTCGGCGCAAGGCTTGCGTTTGCACTTCTCAGCGTTGACATAATAAACGCATTATGTGCCGTGCATATAAAAAAGCACTTATCACTTACATTAAGTGATGTTGTCGAGTTTGCACGTTTATATTCGTCCGAAATCGAATACTGCGAAGAAAATATAAATCATTTGCTTGCGATTTTGGGCGGTTTATGATAAAATGCATTATGTAAACACTTACTGATTGCGGTGTATACGGCACACATTTTTTCGGGCAATGTACCCGTCTTACGCCGCAAGTTAATCGGTGTTGCATATTAAAACAAAATTTAAGGAGTTGTTGCAATGAAAAAACTAAAATTACCGGAAAAGCTAAAAAAACTGAAACTTACAAACATAATTATGCTCACAATCGCCGGAATGATTAACGCCTTCGGTATTACCATTTTTCTCACTCCGGTAAAGCTCTATGACAGCGGCATATCGGGAACGTCAATGCTTTTATCTCAAATCACTCCCGAATACCTCAGTCTTTCTCTGTTTTTGCTCATTTTAAATATCCCATTGTTTCTTTACGGACTGAAAAAACAAGGCGCATTGTTTACCGTTTACGCTATTTACACCGTATTTATATATTCCGTTACAGCGTGGTTTATCACCGATATTTCACCTATTGACGTAAACTTTGTTTCTCCGCTTGCCGGCGATGATTTACTGCTGTGCGCGCTGTTCGGCGGACTCATTTCGGGTATAGGCAGCGGTCTTGCGATACGGTTCGGCGGCGCAATGGACGGAATCGAAGTTATGGCTGTGATATTTGCAAAAAAACTCGGTATTTCTGTGGGTGTGTTCGTAATGGGGTACAATCTGCTGTTATACATAGTATGCGGTATCGTCATAAACAGCTGGGTTTTACCGCTTTACTCAATAGTCACTTATGCCGCGGCGCTCAAAACCATCGACTTTATAGTTGAGGGTGTCGACAAAGAAAAATGCGCTATGATTATAACAACCGAGCCGGAATCGGTATGCACTGCCATCTCAGATGCATTTGAACGCGGAATGACAAAAATCGCCGTAACCGGCGGTTACTCAAACACGCAGAAAACAATGATTTATTTCATTCTTAACCGTTTCCAGGTAGTAAAGCTAAGAGAATTGGTACACGAAGTCGACCCGTCCGCTTACATAACAATCAGCGAGGTTGCCGATGTTTTTGCAGCCAATCAGGATAAATAGCAATATTAATACAAAAAACAAGGCAGACAAACTCAAACGAGCTCGTCTGCCTTTTGTTTGTATTAACTTACTTTTTGTATCTTTTCTTGTTTATTTTTGAAATACTTTTAAATTTCTTCTCTTTTGCCGCAATATAGCTTGCACTGTCGGAAATATATGCTGTTTCCGCTTTCAGCTTATCATACGACTGTCGGCGTTTTTCGGAAATCACTCCGCTGTTTATCGCATCCGCCACTGCACACCCGTCCTCGCCCGAATGAGTACAGTTTTTAAACCTGCACAGCTTTGCCAATTTTTCAATATCGGCAAAGGTGCTGTCAATTCCGGTTTCCGCACTCCAAATACCCAACTCTCGCATCCCCGGAGTATCTATAACCATTCCGCCGTCCGGCAGTAAAACCAATTCCCTGTGAGTCGTCGTATGCCGCCCCTTGCCGTCATTGCGCAAACCGTTTGTACCGAAACGATTCTCTCCCAGCAAATAATTGATAAGTGTCGATTTGCCGACACCCGACGAACCGATAAATGCCGCCGTCGTTCCGTCTGAAATATACGTCCTGACTTGATTGTAACCACTCGCATCGGCAAATGTTGTTACAAGCACATCAACACCTAATGAAACGCTTTTCACCTCGGAAACCTTTTTATCCAAATCGGTACACAAATCCGACTTTGTAAGTACAATCACCGGGGTTGCACCGCTGTCCCAAGCAACCGAAAGATAGCGTTCCAATCGGCGGATATTATAATCGTTGTTCAGCGACATACAAATAAAAGCTATATCTATATTTGCCGCCACAATCTGCTCGTGTCGGCTTTCACCCGCCGCTCTGCGAACAAAACAGCTTTTTCTGTCAAGCACACTGTGAATAACAGCTCTTGTCCCCTGTTCATTCATATCAAGCATAACGAAATCGCCCACCGCCGGATAATCCGACACTGCTTGTGTATTATACCTAAATTTGCCCGACACCTCGGCAAGTCTTTCGCCTTTTTCCGTCACAACTCTGTAAATGTTTTTCTCCTGTGAAATCACCCTGCCCGGGCAAAGTCCCTCAAACATTAATGCAAGTGCGGAAAATTTACCGCTAAAGCCGTATTTTTCTATATTCACTGTTTTTACCTCCTAAAATCATTTATACAAATTATACAAACATTTTGGGAGGTTTAGCATCAAACCTCCCGGTTTGATGCTATATCCGTTAATACGGTTAACTTACTAATAAGTCATCTCTCCTTAATTAATATCCTGTTTATTATATTAACGCTTTATACAATGCGATAATATCTTCTTTTGATGCCGCTTTCGGGTTACCCGGTGCGCACGCATCGTTAAACGCCGACTCAGCAAGAAAATCTATATCCTCTTGTTTTACAATCTCTTTCAAATCAGCCGGAATACCTACATCTGCCGACAGCTTTCTAACAGCCTCAACCGCCGCTTTTCTGTACTCCTCCTGTGACATAGCATCAACACCGTCAACGCCCATCGCCTTTGCTATGTACTTATACTTATCGCCTGTCGCATCTGCGTTATACTCCATTACGGTCGGCAGCAAAATTGCATTTGCAACACCGTGCGGCGTGTCGTAAACCGCGCCGAGCGCATGTGCCATTGAATGTACAATACCCAATCCTACATTTGAAAATCCCATACCGGCAATATACTGACCGAGTGCCATACCTTCTCTTCCCTCTTTTGTGTTCTCCACAGCACCTCGAAGTGACTTTGCAATAATTTCAATTGCTTTCAAATGCATCATATCCGTCATTTCCCATGCACCCTTGGTGATATAACCCTCAATTGCGTGTGTCAGTGCATCCATACCCGTTGCCGCGGTAAGTCCCTTTGGCATAGTCGACATCATATCAGGGTCAACAATTGCAACCACCGGAATGTCGTGTGTATCCACGCACACAAACTTACGCTTTTTCTCAACGTCGGTAATAACATAATTAATCGTAACCTCAGCCGCCGTACCGGCAGTTGTCGGAACAGCTATAATCGGTACTGACGCATTTTTCGTCGGTGCAACACCCTCAAGACTTCTCACATCGGCAAACTCAGGGTTTGTGGTAATAATACCGATAGCCTTTGCCGTATCTATAGGCGAACCGCCGCCGACAGCCACAATATAGTCCGCACCCGCTTTTTTGAACGCCTGTACGCCGTTTTGTACGTTTTCGATTGTCGGGTTAGGCTTAATATCCGAATAAATCTCATACGCGAGCGATTCTCTTTCAAGAATATCCGTCACTTTTTTGGTAACGCCGAATTTAATCAGGTCCGGTCCGGTACATATCAAAGCTTTTTTATAACCTCTTGCTTTCGCCTCCGTTGCAATATTCTCAATCGCTCCGGCTCCGTGATAAGATATTTCGTTTAACACAACTCTGTTCGCCATTATATTTTCCTCCAAATCATAATTTATTTTATTGTATGCAAAAGCACAACTCTATTGCATATATACCACACATCGCAAATTTTGAAACATAAAATTTGTATTTTTTCATAAATTTTAATTTAAGTGTTGTATTTTTAGTGATTTCAAGATATAATTTATAATAGGATTTGTTATATGAAGATAATATGTTTGTTATCTTCATAATGTTTTTATTAAGGCGGTGGAGAACTTAAATGTTTATTAAAGAAATAGCTTACGACATTAAAGCTATTCTCGAACGCGATCCGGCGGCACGAAACGGCTTTGAAGTTTTTTTGCTTTATCCCGGTATTCACGCTGTGATTTGGCACAGAGTTTCGCATTTTTTCTACCGATGCAATTTAAAATTTATCGCAAGGGCTATCTCGCAGTCAGTCCGTTTTTTCACCGGAATAGAAATACACCCCGGTGCGCAAATCGGCAGAGGTCTGTTTATTGACCACGGTATGGGTGTTGTTATCGGCGAAACAACCGTTATAGGCAATGACTGCACCATCTACCAGGGCGCAACTCTCGGCGGTACCGGCAAGGAAACCGGAAAACGCCACCCTACTCTCGGCGACAATGTAATGGTCGGAAGCGGCGCAAAAGTTTTGGGTCCGTTTAAGGTGGGGAGCAATTCAAAAATTGCGGCAGGTGCGGTTGTGCTCAGCGAAGTGCCGGAAAACTCAACCTGTGTCGGTGTGCCGGCAAACATCGTAAAATGTGACGGGAAACGTGTCGCGGTCGATCTTGACCAAGTAACCATTCCCGATCCGATATCATCACACATATGTACATTATCGGTACATATCAAAAAATTGGAACAGGAAATCAGCGAGCTTAAAGCACAGCTTGCGGACAGGAGCAATGCAGATGAAGATTTATAATACACTTACAAGACAAAAGCAGGAGTTTGTACCGCTTAAAGAAAACGAAGTGAAAATGTATTCGTGCGGTCCGACGGTTTATAACTATTTTCATATAGGAAACGCACGTCCGTTTATAATATTCGACACTTTAAGACGATATTTGCAGTACCGCGGCTACAGCGTAAAATTCGTTCAAAATTTCACGGATATTGACGACAAAATGATTAACAACGCCAACGCCGAGGGAATTACCGTAAAAGAGCTTGCCGACCGTTTTATCGGCGAATATTTTACAGATGCACGCGGTTTGGGTATAAAAGAGGCTACGGTGCACCCCCGCGCAACCGAAAATATCGATGCTATTATCGACATTATCAAAATCCTTGAAGAAAAAGGATATGCTTACTGTGTAAACGGAAATGTTTACTATTCGACAAAAAAGTTTGCCGAATACGGCAAGCTTTCAAAACAGCCGCTTGAGGACCTTGAATCCGGCGCAAGAATTGATGTCAGCGACGAAAAGCGTGACCCTATGGATTTTGCGCTGTGGAAAGCTCAAAAAGAGGGCGAACCGGCTTGGAAAAGTCCGTGGGGTATGGGCAGACCGGGCTGGCATATTGAATGTTCCGCAATGGTAAATAAGTATCTCGGCGACACAATCGACATTCACAGCGGCGGTCAGGATTTGATTTTTCCGCACCACGAAAACGAAATTGCACAAAGCGAAGCCGCTACCGGCAAACCTTTCGCAAATTATTGGATGCATAACGGTTATATTAACATTAACGGCACAAAAATGAGTAAATCACTCGGCAATTTCTTTACGGTTCGTGACGTTGCAAAGCATTACGACTACGAAGTCATTCGTTTCTTTATGCTGTCGGCGCACTACCGAAACCCGATAAATTTCAGTGACGAGCTGATGCAGCAGGCAAAATCCGCGGTTGAGCGCGTGTATAACTGCCTTGATAATATGAGGTTTTTGTCAAAAACAGCCGCCGACAGAGCGCTGACAGACAAAGAAATCGAGTTTGACAAAGAAATTGACAAGGCTAAACAGGCGTTTATCGCCGCAATGGACGACGACCTTAACACCGCCGCCGCCACTGCCGCCATTTTCGAGCTTACAAAGTCTGCAAACACTCTGTTTATGTCAAGCAATGACAACTCAAAGTCCCTGCTTGAAAAAACAATTTCAATGATTAAAGAGCTTGGTGGGGTACTCGGTTTGTTTGAAAAGGAAACGGAAAAGTCAATTGATGCCGAGGTTGAGACTCTTATTGAGGAACGCACAAAAGCGCGTGCCGAAAAGAACTGGGCAAAAGCGGACGAAATCCGCGACAAGCTCAAAGCTATGAACGTCATTTTAGAGGATACGCCAAACGGCGTGAAATGGAGTATTGCAAAATAGTTTTCGGAAAGGATTGATTATATGGGGTTCAGAGGTTTCAGATACCAAACCGGCGAGGCTGACGAATTTGTTCCCGTACTGCGTGAAAAGGGAATAATTCAAGCAGATATTGATTATATAGAAGAAATTCCGGTTTACTATGATGTGCTAAAACCGTTCGGTATCACTCCCGATACCGATACCAAGCCCGACTTTAATGCACTTGACGGAGTTGAGAATCCTGAGTTTTACGCACGATATGCTTTTTTTGACTCAGACGGCAAAAGATTATTTATTGATTTTTTCCATATTGAAGAACCGGAGGAAACCTACGCAAGTGTAGATTTGGGATAAATATGTTTGACTTTGATTATAAAAAGAAACCGAATGAATTTTCACCGCTCGTACTAGCTTATATCGGTGATGCGGCATATGAAATTTATGTGCGTTCCAGGATTATCGCCGAAAATCCGGATATGCCCGTACACAAAATGCACCGGGAAACCATAAAATACGTTAAGGCTCACGCACAGAGTCTTAGCATACATAACATAATTGATTGTCTTAGCGAAAACGAGCTTGCTGTTTTCAAGCGCGGCAGAAACGCAAAGTCCCCCACCACTCCGAAAAACGCCGACCTCACGGAATACCGCCACGCAACCGGATTTGAATGTCTTATCGGATATTTGTATCTGAGCGGCGAAACGGAAAGAATGACCTGTCTTATGAAGATGGCATACGAAAATGCTCAGGATTAAGGATAATTATATGCAAAAGCATAAATTATAAATGTTATTTCAGCAATGAGTGACTTTTAGCCGCTCTAAAACGAATGGAGGATATGTCAAATGAACAAGCAAAGAATTAACGAGCTTTCAATTATTGCAAACAAAGTTCGTAAAAACGCTTTAACCGCTGTTTACAGTGCATCATCGGGACATCCCGGAGGTTCTCTGTCGATAGCGGACGTACTTACACTTTTGTATTTCGAGGTTATGAATGTTGACCCAAAAAATCCGAAAGACGAAAACCGCGACAGATTTGTACTTTCAAAAGGACACTGTGCACCGGCACTTTACGGCACACTCGCCGAAAGAGGTTTTTTCCCTGTCGACGATATGAAAACCTTCAGAAATGTTTCAAGCTACCTTCAGGGACACCCTGATATGAACAAGGTTGCCGGAGTGGATATGTCCACAGGCTCGCTCGGTCAGGGCGTAAGCGTTGCCGGCGGTATGGCTCTTGCGGCTAAACTCGACAAAAAAGATTACAGAGTGTATTCGGTTTTGGGTGACGGTGAGCTTGAGGAAGGACAGGTTTGGGAGCAGGCTATGTTTGCCGCTCACTACAAGCTGGACAACCTTACAATTTTTGTTGACAACAACGGTCTGCAAATTGACGGTAACATTGCAGATGTTATGAATCCTAACCCGATTGATGAAAAATTCAAAGCATTCGG
Source organism: uncultured Lachnospiraceae bacterium (assembly GCA_964422725.1). Taxonomy (GTDB): domain Bacteria; phylum Bacillota; class Clostridia; order UBA1381; family UBA1381; genus CAKSNH01. The sequence continues at coordinate 49,416 of CAYRCC010000005.1, read as the reverse complement.
CTGGAACGTCATCGTAACCGATGCGCACGACTTTGAAAAGCTGCTTGATGCAGTTGAACAGGCAAAAGCCGCAAAGGGTAAGCCGACCGCGGTAATTATGAAATCCACAAAAGGTAAAAATGTATCATTTATGGAGAATAATCCGGCTTGGCACGGTGCGGCTCCGAATAAAGAACAATATGAACAGGCAATTGCCGAGCTTGATGCTAAAATAGCAGAATTGGAGGCGAATGTATAATGGCAAAGAAAGCTACCAGAGAATCATACGGAGCGGCTTTGGTTGAATACGGTAAAGATGAAAATATTATCGTTTTGGATGCCGACCTTTCCAAATCAACAAAAACAGATATGTTCAAAAAGACATACCCTGAAAGATTTATCAATATGGGTATTGCCGAAGCTAATATGATGTGCGTTGCCGCCGGACTTGCAGCCTGCGGTAAAACGGTATTTGCATCTACTTTTGCGATGTTCGCCGCCGGACGTGCATTTGAGCAGGTAAGAAATTCAATCGGTTACACCAAGCTTAATGTCAAAATCGGTGCTACACACGCCGGCATTTCTGTCGGTGAGGACGGCGCATCACATCAGTGTCTTGAAGATTTGGCACTTATGCGTTCTATTCCGGGTATGGTTGTTATTAACCCTGCCGACGATATTGAGGCACAGCTTGCTGTTAAAGCGGCTATAGAGCATAACGGTCCTGTATATTTGAGATTCGGTCGTCTTGCGGTTGAGGACGTAAACCCTGCCGACTACAAATTTGAAATAGGCAAAGGTGTACAGCTTGCCGACGGCAACGACGCCGCAATTATCGCCACCGGACTTATGGTTGAAAAAGCACTTCAGGCTAAAGAACTTCTTAAATCCGACGGTATCGAGGCGCGAGTTATCAACATTCATACAATCAAACCGATTGATGCTGATATTATCGAAAAAGCCGCAAAGGAAACAGGCGCTATAGTTACTGCCGAAGAACATTATGTTATGGGCGGTCTTGGCAGTGCGGTTACAGAGGTTGTATGTGACAGATGCCCTGTACCTGTTAAGATTATCGGCACTGACCGTTTCGGCAAGTCGGGCAAACCGGCGGAATTGTTTGAGGAGTATGGTCTGACAGCTGAAAATATCGCTAAAAAGGTTAAAGAAGCAATTGCTCTTAAAAAGTAATTTCTTGTTGCAACAAAATATATAAACCGAAAAATCACACAATAAACAATATATTATTCAGGCTGCAGACAAAATGTCAAAAAAGTTTTTGTCTGCAGTCTGATATTATTGTGTGATTTTTCACTGTAATTGAGTAAACAGTGATTAATCAGTCTGTAAAATTTCAGCATTGATTAATCAGTATTTATTCAAAGAAAGGATAACTGTGAAAAATTTAGTTTTAACATTAATATCAATTATACTGACACTGACACTGACACTCACACTGACTGCCTGTTCGTCAAGTCCGAATTCTGCGCCGTCAAACGCCGAGCCTACTCCGACGCCGATAATCAAAATTACACCCGAACAGGCTTTTTCAGCTGACAACGCACAAAGTATTGTCAACTATCCGGTTACCGTCAGCAACACCTCCGACAACTCCGTAATGTACCACAGCTCACCTATCGGTCAGGGCGATACCGTAACCGTAACCGTATCGCAGTACAGCGACACGCAGACAAAAGAGAGAATACGCGCTGACTATGACAAAGTCAAATCTATGCGTCCGTCTGCCGAAACTTTGGAAAATATCGGAGATGATGCGTATATAGCCTACCCTGCCGTCCACGTCTACATTGACGGTTATCATGTAAGTGTTGCCGCCGGTTCGGGCGGTGACGAATCACAGCGCAATCTGTTGGTAGGAATCGCCGGCACTGTTGCGGAAAATCTGAACAATATTCTTTCGGGGAATACACAGTAAACGATTGTCGGCAAAAATGCCGCCAAACCTTTAAAACAGTCTGAGTAATTTAAGCCGTCGCTGTGTAAATGTTATTTAATGTTTTTGTTGATTACATTATGATAATATGTTATAATATACGCATAGGAGCTATCGCTCAACGCGGTCCGCTGACCGCTTGCAAAACTCCATTTTGCCTATGCTCTATTGACGGCTGCGTAAAAATGCCCTTGCAAGCAAGCATTTTTACTTATGGTTTAATATACGCATAGGAGCTATCGCTCAACGCGGTCCGCTGACCGCTTGCAAAATTCCATTTTGCCTATGCTCTATTGACGGCTGCGTAAAAATGCCCTTGCAAGCAAGC
>CAYRCC010000005.1:0-47055 GCA_964422725.1 uncultured Lachnospiraceae bacterium | reverse complement strand
TTAATATACGCATAGGAGCTATCGCTCAACGCGGTCCGCTGACCGCTTGCAAAATACGAAATCGGCTAAATTACAATAATTGAGGTTATTATGAATTTATCAATATCGAACGGCAACATAGTGCTTACCGATGTCAGCGATTTCAATCTGACACATACCTTTGAATGTGGACAATGTTTTCGTTGGAACAAAGCCGACGACTACTCCTATTTGGGTGTTGCTATGGGGAAAGCATTAAAAATCGAGCTGCGCGGTAACAGCATTATTTTATATGACACTTCCGTTGATGATTTTCACAATATATGGAGTGACTATTTTGACTTACCGCGTGATTACGGCAAAATAAAAAACTGTCTGTCCGAGGACAGTGTTTTAAAAAATGCTTGCGAATACGGTTGGGGTATTCGGATTTTGAAACAGGAGGCTTGGGAATGTCTTGTGTCTTTTATCATTTCCGCAAGCAATCACATACCCCGAATCAAGAAAATTATTCAATTACTGTGTGAAAACTTCGGCAATGAAATAAACTATATGGGAAATACTTATTATACTTTTCCCGATGCCGATGTAATCGCAAGATTAAATCTTGACGATTTATCCGTTATACGCGCCGGTTTTCGCGATAAATATATTCTTGCCGCCGCCAAATCGGTTGCAAGCGGAGAAATTAATCTTTGCGATATAAATGAACTGAGTAATACCGATTTGAAAAAGATGCTTATGCGATTTTCGGGAGTCGGAAATAAAGTTGCCGACTGTGTTTTGCTGTTTGCTTACGCACGTTATAACAGTTTTCCCGTTGATGTGTGGCTCAAACGCATTATGGAGTATTACTATTTTGAAAACAAACAGCGTATTGACAATATTCAAAGCTTTTCTTCCGAAAAATTCGGAGAACTCGGCGGTTTTGCCCAGCAATATTTGTTTTACTACGGGCGCGATAATAAAATTGGTTTATAAGGAGTTGCTTTTTTTGCTTTTAAATTATAACAAATCTGTTGCATATATATGTTCCGGCTGTTCCGGCATCAGTCTGGCAAACATACAAATATTCAATTTTTCCGGAAAAGGCGAACATATTCTTACATGTAGCGATTGTTCCGAAAAATGTGTTACTATAACTAAGAAAAAGGATAAATACCAAATAAATGTGAAATGCCCGATATGCGAATGTGTTCATTCATATACCATAAAGGCAAGCACATTTTGGAGCATTGATTTTATATGCTTCAAATGCCCCGAATCCGATATCAGCATATATTTTCAGGGAACTCACGACAACGTCATAAAAGCACTCGACGAACAAGAGGATTTCCTCACCGTCAAGGCTGACGAAGAGCAGGAACTTTTAAACGACAAGCTGATTATCGACAGAATGATGCAATACTTGCGGTTTCTGGCAGAGTTGAACAGAGTACTGTGCACCTGTGGGAATTCGGATATTGATGTACGCGTCGACAACAAAAGCATCACTCTGTGCTGCCGTTGCTGCGGCGAATCAAAAACCTTTTACTGCGATGGACAATCTCTTATGGATTTTATGAGCAGCAATGCTATTATTTTAGGAGCTGATACTGACTAAAAAACAACAAAAACACATTTTGTCAAAACAACGCTTTTCGTTTTTGCAAAATGTGTTTTTGTTGTTTAACCCATTATTTATAAGTTTTCGCCCAATATCTTCTCAAGCATACCGACTCTGTTAAACGGAAACGAAAAATAGTACCCGTCAGCAAAATCCTCCGTATACCCGATTATTCTTTTAGCAAGCTCCACGCCCGCCCTTTCTCCTTCTTCACGCGTCATATTCTCGCGGTAACAAGCCAAAACCTCGTCTGTCACATCAATCCCCGACATTTCATTTTTCATAAACACCGCATTTTTCAAGCTCACAAACGGCATAATTCCGCACAAAATCCGCGCGCCTGTTTCCTGTTTTACATATCTGACACGCTCCGCGCTTTCCTTCGTCGAAATCGGCTGCGTAAGGAAAAATTCCGCTCCGGCCTCCATTTTCCTCCTAACCCGCTTAATCTCCGTGTCCAAATTGCGCCGACCCTGATTAATTGCACCGCCGTAACAAACAGGCGCATTTGTAAACTGCTCGTCATTCATATCCTTTATTATGCGCATCAGTCCAACCGAGTCAAAATTGAATACGCTTTTTACACTGCTGCGCACCAACGACGGAATAGGGTCACCCGTAATCACCAAAAAGTTTTTTATATTGTTTATGTAAGCTCCGAGCAACTGCGAACGTATCGCAATCGCGTTTTTGTCGCGGCAACAAATGTGCGGCATCACGCACATTCCCGTTTCCCTCGACACTTTCTCAGCCATAAGAATAGAATCCACTCGTGTCCTTCCCGACGGAGAATCCGGAAACGTCAGCACGTCCACACCGCTTTTCATCAAAAGATGAGCCGCATCCATCAGTTTCTTATCATCACTCCCCATCGGCGGTGCAAGCTCGACGGCTATAAGCTTTTTCCCTTTCTTGCCCGCAAAGAACGAAGAATCCGTTTTTTCAAATTCATCTTTCCTGTTACACACCGACACCGACACTTTTTCACGTTTTTCAAATGACAGCTTATCCTTCAGCTTTCGTATATATTCAGGAGTCGTACCGCAGCAACCGCCCACAATATCAACTCCGCACGCCGCAATATCGCACACTCTTTCCGCAAAATAGTCGGCATTACGGTTAGCGAAAATCATTCTGTTACTGACAATATGCGGATATCCCGCATTGGGCAGTGCCGTAAAATACTTGTCACCGGAAACGGAAATATCCTTTATAATCTTTTGCATATGCGCCGGTCCTACACCGCAGTTAAACCCTACCGCATCTATCCACTGCACCTTTTGGGCGCTATCCGCCAAATTCCTTGCGCTCAGTCCCGAATGACTGTATCCGTACTGATTTACCGAAAACTGCACTATCACAAACGCTCTGTTTCCTATAAACTCAATTACTTCAAGAATATCCTTGAGGTCGGAAAATGTTTCAAACACAAAAATATCCGCACCCTCTGTCAGAAATGCAGTGCAAATATCCTTATACTCTTCGCAAATCATCTCACGGCTTACACCGCCGTCACACGGGATTTGCCCTATATCCGCGGCAACATATACGTCTTTGCCTTTTGCCGCCTCCTTTGCCAAAGCAAAGCCTTTTCGTATACCGTCCAAAACCGTATTTTTGTCCGCATTAAGTGAAACCGTATTGCACGCAAAAGTATTTGTTCTTATAATTTGTGCGCCGGCAGATATATACTCATTGTGAATTTTGAGTACACGTTCGGGATAATGGGTATTTGCAAGTTCAGGCAGTTCTTTCGTATCATACAGTTGTGCATAGTATGTACCGAACGCACCGTCAAACAGCAATTTTTGCTTATTCAGTTTGGTTTTAAGTTGTTCCATAATGTAATTCCTTTATAATTTATTGGTTTTACTGCCGCGCAGACAGCGTTTTAAGCCATAAAACATCGGCTGACTTTATTGTACCACAATTCAAGCCGCAATTCAAATCAATCTTACATTTTTCAACATTAATACCGATTCGCAACAGCGCATACACTCACATCGGCACTCTTACCAAAACTCTGTCATCTCTTTCCAATATCTTTTCGGCATTTGAGTCATACGGCATTTGGGATTGTGTCTGCCCTCCACCTCAATTGTATTGTAAAACATTTTCCAAAGCTTTCTGTACTTCAATTCATCTTCATCGGGAGTCAGTGCAGTCAGCTGTTCCGCCGGAATTATTTTGCAGCTGTACGGCTCATATATAAGCGCGGCACTGTGTGTTTTATCGTATATCATAAAATGTTCTTCCGGATAACGACTGCAAAAATGCCGCACCAACATCGGAAGCACAAAGTTTTTAGGCTCAATCTGTGCCGTCATTGCACCGTCAAATATTGAAAACCTTACAAAGCCCAAATACAAATGCGCCTCACTTTCAAGATGGCGCACAGCCTTATTCAGTATGCTCACCGTATCGTCAGCCAACATATACATCACTTTTGCGCCGAGCTTATACCCCATTCGCAGAAAATTTAAAATATGAATCTCCTTATTTTCAAGGCACGTACAAAACGCTTTCTGTACAAATATAAGTGCCTCTGAATGTATTTTGGGTATTGAACTGCGCACACGCGCCGCTTTCACCGCCTCGGTTTCTATCTCTTTCGGTCTTATAAGGCTCATCTGCATATCAGCCGGCGAATAAATCGCCGTCGGAAATTCTTTTTGGGAAATGCTCTCAAAAACACAGCAGAAAAATCCGTCAAGAGTTCCGTCATAGCTGTACTCTACATCTGCCCCGTCAAGCATTTTCTTATATCCTCCTCAATACATCTGTTTTCATCGTAAAATGTAAGCTGTTCTACAGGATGCGTTATGGACATTGTTTCGTTAAACATATTAAGCGCATTTTTACTCATCATAGCTGTCAGCATAGATTGTTCCGTCAATTTCAGTCCGTCAATCGCACGACCGCCGCACGTAATAAAGTATTTTGCTCTTTTCAGCACTACTCCAAGCTTCTTTAAATGCTCAAAATTCAGCTTTGTATTTCGCCGCGCCGTCACTATTTTCCGCGCACTTACAACTCCGAGTCCCGGCACGCGCAAAAGCTCATTGTAATCGGCAGTATTTACTTCAACCGGAAACATATTCATATGATTAACCGCCCAGTTACATTTAGGGTCCAAATATGGGTTAAAGCTTTGGTGTGCGCTGTCCAGAATTTCATCTGCCTTAAAATTGTAAAATCTAAGCAGCCAGTCCGCCTGATACAGCCTATGTTCGCGCAAAAGCGGCGGTTTTGTATCGAGCGACGGCAACATACTGTGTTCATTTATAGGTATATACGCCGAATAGAACACTCTTTTCAGCTTATATTTATTATACAATCCCTCACTCAGCCTTAAAATACTGTAATCGCTGTCGGGCGTTGCCCCGACTATCATCTGTGTACTCTGTCCGGCAGGCACAAACTTCGGTGCGGCGCGATATTTCACAAGCTCGTTTTTATTGACCTGTGCACGATTTTTAATGAACTTCATCGGCGTAAATATTGCATTTTTTGTCTTGTCGGGTGCCAGCTTTTCAAGACTGTCATTCGACGGCAACTCTATATTTACGCTCATACGGTCGGCAAGCATACCCAATTTATCAAGCAACAGCGGTGAGGCACCCGGTATTGCTTTCGCGTGGATATAACCGTTAAACATATATTCATTTCTAAGGATACTCAGCGTTTCTATAAGTCTTTCGGTAGTATAATCAGGATTTTTAATCACACCCGAGCTTACAAACAAGCCCTCAATATAGTTGCGTTTATAAAAATTCATAGTCAAATCCGCAAGCTCCCTGGGTGTAAACGTCGCGCGGACAGTATCGTTTGAACGCCTGTTTAAGCAGTATTTGCAATCATAAATACACGAATTTGTCATAAGCACTTTCAAAAGCGAAATACATCTTCCGTCGCCGGCAAACGAATGGCAAATACCGCACGCCGCCGCACTGCCTATTGCGCCTTTCTTTGCACCTCTGTTAACTCCGCTCGACGTGCAAGCAACATCATATTTAGCCGCGTCAGTCAATATTTTGAGTTTATCAAATACGTCCATTTTACTTTTCCTCCCAAGCGACAGCACCATAAACAAATACCGCCTATCGTGTATTAAAACATATATTCGTTAATAATATTATACCACGAATATATGTTCGTGTAAAGTAAAATTTTGTTTGTTGTATAATTAATTTTATTTTGAATTGTTTTTTAGAATAAAAATTCACATTTTGCATCTGCTCTTTGTGAAAACACACATCGGCTATCAACCGCATTTAATTCGCGCTAATTGCCATTTTTCACCATCTGCCCCAGATACAGCATCAGAGCTTTTTCGGCATCGTTACTGCTTTTTATAAATTTGATATCACCTATATTAAACAATATACAGCCGCAATGACCCTTAAATGTCGGAAAACAAATAACCTTCAGATTAGTATCTATTTCCGGACTGTAATCTATAATTTCGAGAGTTTCCTCGTACAGCGTGGCGCGTTCGTAAGCGCGCAGCCATTTTTCGTCCATATTGGGAAACACGCTTTTAAACGAATAACCTATCAGCTTATCAATAGACACCTTTTCCAGTTCAACCAAGGCTTTGTTTACGTATCGAAATACCCAGTCCACAGCTTTTGATTCATCGTTAAAAATAAGTTCAATATCGGTAAAAGCAAAGGGCATTTTTTCAAAGCTTTTGTAATGTGCCTTATACTCCTCATCTGTCATAGGTATTCCGTCCTGATTAAAACTGTCAATCATATTTTTTTGGATTTTCTCCAGCGAATTTAGTATTTCCCTTTTCTTGCGCCGTGTATATATCAAGGTTTCACCGTTGCTGAGGCTTATTCTTTCGTTCACCTCATGTATTGCCATTGCCGAAACAATGCAACCGCGATGAATTTTGATGAAATCATCGCCGAGCGCATCTTCAATATCCGAAAACTTCATACGTGTTTTATGTACCAGTCCGCTGCTTGTATGAATTTCCACAAATTTCCCATCCGTAATAACATAGATAATTGTGCGTATACTTACAATAACCTCTTTTCTGTTTATAAAAAACGTTATATATCCCGATTCCTGCATTTCATCACCTCATCTACGACTAATATTATTAATTGTATCATATTTTTGCATTGTTTTTCAATACCTCGGATAAAATTTCATCAAATTGACAGCTATTTCTCTAATTATTAAATGTTCTGTTTTACATCAATTATAGAAAAACACTTAATTTTTTAAGAAAAAAACATTGATATATGAACGATTTGCATATATAATATAGTTGATACAAAAAACGATAAATACGCAGTATTCTATCTGCAAGGGAGTGATTACTTGAATATATGTATTTTGCAAGGCAGTGAACCTAGCAATAATTCCGATAAAGCAATAAGGCTTATTAAAAAAACAATATCAAACAATAATGTCAGCTTTTTTGAATACAAGCTGCCGAAGGATATACCGTATTTGTGTCACGGCTGTTACGCCTGTACCGCCGACTCCTCGTTTATACAGGAAGACAAATGCCGGTTTGCAAAGGCTGTGTATGATGTGCTTGAAAATATACGCAGTGCAGATGCAATTATTATATGCGCGTCTGTATTTTCGCTTGCCGCCGACGGACACATAAAATCATTTTTGGACCATTTCGCAAATAAACTGCCGTCTGACAATTCACAGCTTAATGACGCTTTCAAATCCGCACTTATACTGTCGATAACTCCTAAAAAAGATATCGAACCGCCGGTACGAGCGTTAGCTGACAGTCTGGCGAGTTGGGGGGCGCGCCGAGTACATTACACATCGGTAGTAATATGGGGTAAAATGTGGAGTGGTATGCCTGTGGACAAACAAGAAAGCTGTAAAGAAATTATACAGAGAAAAACACAGCTCTTTTACGAAAGTCTGCTGTGATAACCAAATTGTTAAACGGCATTAAAACAGCCGCGTGCCAAACTTATTTCGAGGTTTGACACGCGGCTGTTTTAATGTATTTTTATCTGAATATTATATCTTTTCTGCCCGGACCGTTTGAAACAATCGTAATAGGTACACCAATCTGCTTTTCCACAAACTCTATGTATTTACGGCAATTTTCCGGAAGGTCCTCATACTTGGTTATACCGCGTATATCGCTCTTCCAACCCGGAAGCACCTCAAGCACCGGCTTTGCTCTGTTTAGCTTATCCGTCGTAGGGAATACATTGGTAACCTCACCGTCAATCTCATAGCCTACACACACCGGAATTTCATCAAGATAACCAAGTACATCAAGTACGGTAAACGCTACCTCCGTCGAACCCTGAACCATACAGCCGTAACGCGTAGCCACCGCATCAAACCAACCCATACGGCGCGGACGACCCGTTGTTGCGCCGAACTCACCGCCGTCGCCGCCGCGACGTCTTAATTCGTCAGCCTCTTCGCCGAAAATCTCGCTTACAAACGCACCCGCACCGACTGCACTTGAATATGCCTTTACAACCGTAACAATATCCTTTATCTCATACGGTGGTATACAAGCTCCGACCGCACCGTAACCGGCAACCGTCGACGACGACGTTGTAAAAGGATAAATACCGAAGTCAGGGTCCTTCAGCGAACCGAGCTGTCCTTCAAGAAGTATCTTTTTGCCGTCTTTTATAGCGTTGTGCATATATTCAACCGAGTTTACAACATACGGCTTAACCATTTTTCCGTACTCCAAAAGTGTATTGTAAAGCTCGTCAACGTCAATTTTAGGCTTATGGTAAACGTGCTCAAGAATCAAATTCTTAACTTCAAGTACCGCCTCCAATCTTTCTCTCAGTGTATCTGAGAACAGCTCCCAAACCTGAAAACCGATTTTTGCGAACTTATCCGAATAGAACGGTGCAATACCCGACTTTGTGGAACCGAACTGTTTATCGCTCAAACGTTCCTCCTCGTATGTGTCGAGCAAAACGTGATACGGCATCAAAACCTGTGCACGCTCCGAAATGAGCAGTTTCGGCTTAGGTACTCCCCTGGATACAATTTCGTCCATCTCTTTCATAAGTGCCGGAATATTGAGCGCAACACCGTTACCTATAATATTTACAACATTCTGATTGAATGAACCCGACGGCATCAAATGAAGTGCAAACTTTCCGTAATCATTTATAATAGTGTGTCCGGCATTAGCACCGCCCTGAAAACGTATTACTATATCAGATTCTGCGGCAAGCATATCGGTAATTTTTCCCTTACCCTCGTCGCCCCAGTTTGCGCCTACAATAGCTTTAACCATTATTTCACAACCTTTATCTCAATTTTTATTTTTCGACAATACCTCACAGGAACTGTCTCAATTATTATACATTAATTTCAACTTCCACACCGAGCAAATCCTTATTTCTCTCCAAAACAGGATTTACACAGTCTTTAAGAAATTCCTCAACCTGTTCCGGCGCACGTCCGACAAAATTTTCAGGTTTCATTATAGCCATAATTTCGTCAAGTGTAAGTCCAAAGCTAGGGTCTGCCGCAATTCTCTGCGGTAAATCATTATCTTTGCCCTCAACCTTTACGGTTTTGCCCGCCTCCATCGAATGTACTCTGATTTTCTCGTGCAACTCCTGACGGTCACCGCCTTTTTTCACTGCGTCCATCATAATATTTTCAGTCGCCATAAACGGTATTTCCCTCATAAACTGCTGATAAATCACCTTCGGATAAACAACCAATCCGTCAACAACATTAATATACAGGCTAAGTATCGCATCAACTGCCAAAAATGCCTCCGGAACACTTATTCTCTTGTTTGCCGAATCATCAAGCGTGCGTTCAAACCACTGTGTCGCGGCGGTAATTGCCGGATTAAGCGCATCGACAATTACATATCTTGCCAAAGAACCTATTCTTTCACTGCGCATAGGGTTTCTCTTATATGCCATAGCCGACGAACCAATCTGCGATTTTTCAAACGGCTCTTCGATTTGTTTCAAATGCTGTAAAAGCCTTATGTCGTTTGAAAACTTATACGCACTCTGCGCAATACCGCTCAAAACGTTAAGCATCTGCGAATCCAATTTTCTCGGATACGTTTGTCCGCTTACAGGGAAACACGAATCAAAGCCCATTTTCTGCGCAATACGCCTGTCAAGCTCTCGGCATTTTTCGTGGTCACCGTCAAAAAGCTCCATAAAGCTCGCCTGCGTACCTGTCGTTCCTTTACAGCCGAGCAGTTTCGCCTTTGAAAGCTGATATTCCACATCTTCCAAATCAAGCATCAAATCCTCAAGCCACAAACTCGCACGCTTACCCACCGTTGTCGGCTGTGCCGGCTGAAAATGCGTAAACGCCAGTGTAGGCAAATCCTTATTCGCCTCGGCAAACTTTGCAAGCTCATTTATAAGATTTACAAGCTTTTTCTTGATAAGCGCAAGAGCCTCGGTCATTATAATAATATCGGTGTTATCACCCACATAACAGCTTGTAGCGCCCAAATGTATTATAGGCTTTGCCGCCGGACAAAGCACACCGTACGCATACACGTGCGACATAACATCGTGGCGCACTTCCTTTTCGCGCGCTTTTGCAACATCGTAATTTATATCTTCGATATGAGCTTTCATCTGCTCAATCTGTTCATCTGTAATATCAAGTCCGAGCTCTTTTTCCGATTCCGCAAGTGCAACCCACAGCCTGCGCCATGTGGAAAACTTTTTGTCCGGCGAGAAAATGTACTGCATTTCCTTGCTTGCATATCTTGAATTGAGCGGACTTTCATATGTATTATTCACCGTTTTATCACTCCTAAATTACAGTCCCAATCTCTTAAATACTTCTCTGTAAGCATCTTCAACATTACCGAGGTCGCGGCGGAAACGGTCTTTGTCGAGCTTTTCGTGTGTATCCGCATCCCACAGACGGCAAGTATCCGGCGAAATTTCATCGGCAAGAATAATCTGACCGTCCGCTGTACGTCCGAACTCTATTTTAAAGTCAACAAGCTCGATATTGATTCCGGCAAAATATGCCTTCAACACCTCATTAACCTTAAACGTCATTGCCGATATGGTTTCCAAATCCTCTTTGGTTGCCGCGCCGATTGCCTGTATCTGGTAATCATTAATCATAGGGTCACCCAGTGCATCGTCTTTCAGACAGAACTCAAGTGTAGGATTTTTAAGCACAGTTCCCTCTTCAACGCCAAAACGCTTTGAAAAACTGCCTGCCGCAATGTTTCTTACAATAACTTCAAGCGGAACTATCGTAACTTTCTTAACGACAGTTTCTCTGTCACTTAATTCTTCAACAAAATGCGTAGGTATGCCGTTTTTCTCCATTATCTGCATAAGAAAGTTTGACATTCTGTTGTTTACAACGCCCTTACCCGAAATCTGACCCTTTTTAAGACCATTGAAAGCAGTGGCATCGTCTTTGTAATCTACGATATACAGATTTTCATCTGACGTTTTGAATACTTTTTTTGCCTTGCCCTCGTAAAGCATTTCTTTCTTTTCCATAATTTTACCTATTCCTTTCATTTTGCTTCAGTTTAATTAAGTATGACCGCCGTCAAAACTAATTCGCTGAATATAATTTAACGCAAATTGTTCATTTCACAATTTGATACACAGTTTATTATATTACAGTATTGACTTAAAATCAATATTATTTTGATTAATTTTTAACATTAGCACACATATTATTTTATTTTACACCGCCGCATAAGCAAATTAACTAAAAACACCGCAAAATGACTGCCGGTTAATGGTCATTAAACCGACAGTCATATATCTATCTTACAATATCATAAATAAGTGCGGGCTTGACGATTTTTTCGGCACTGTACTCCAAAGCACCGTCAAAAACCTCATACGCCCAAGAAAGCTTTTGTCTGTCATTTGTATGCATTACCGCTATGACATCTCCCTTTTTTACATAATCCCCCGTCTTTTTCTTTAAAATTATTCCGGCACTGTAATCTATGCTGTCACCGACCTTTTCTCTGCCGGCACCGAGCCGCATCGCCGCAATACCGATTTTCTCGGCGTTCATACGCGATATATAGCCGTTTTCAGCCGCCGTAACACACTCTTTAATATCCGCACTTGGAAACAACTGCGGATTATCTATCCACTCGGCATTACCGCCCTGCGCTTTAACCGTCTGCTTAAACTTTTCAAACGCACTGCCGTTTTCCAACACCTTTAAAACGTCATCTCGGCACTCAGCCTCGCTCTTTCCGTTCACAAGCATAAGCATATTCACCGCAAGCACAACGCAAATCTCGCGCAAATCCGCATCTCCGCCGCCGCACATCACCTCAATCGCCTCTTTAACCTCCAGAGCATTCCCCACCGCGCATCCAAGCGGAATATCCATATTGGTTATAACCGCACACATACGCTTTCCTGCGCTTTTACCTATACTTACCATTTTCTCCGCAAGTTTTCTGCTGTCTGCCGCTGTTTTCATAAACGCACCGCTGCCTGTTTTCACGTCCAGCACTATATTTTCCGCTCCGGCGGCAATCTTTTTACTCATAATGCTTGACGCGATAAGCGGTATACTTTCCACAGTCGCCGTTGTATCACGAAGTGCATACATTTTTTTATCCGCCGGTGCGAGATTTCCCGACTGACTCGCAAGACATATACCTATTTCGCTTACCTGTTTTAAAAAGTCCGACGGTGCAATGTTCGTTTTAAACCCCTCAATCGACTCCAGTTTATCCTTAGTACCGCCTGTATGCCCCAAACCGCCGCCTGACATTTTAGCAATTTTTCCGCCGAGTGCCGCAACAATCGGTGCAACTATCAATGTGGTTTTATCCCCCACACCGCCTGTGCTGTGCTTATCCGCCGTAACACCGCCGACACCCGACAAATCAATAACGTCACCCGAATATGCCATTGCCATAGTCAATGCTGACATTTCGCGGTCTGTCATACCTTGAAAGTATATAGCCATAAGCAGTGCCGACACCTGATAATCCGGTATTTCGCCGTTTACCATACCTTTTATGAAAAACTCCGTTTCACACTCCGTCATCTCGCCGCCGTCACGCTTTTTTTTGATAATATCATAAATATGCACAGTATCACTCCCTGTCAAGTTCAAAACTCAGCGGCATCAAGTCTGCCAGCCTGTACACTGCTGTACTGCCGTCCGCACGCGCGAGTATAATTTCAAAATCCGGCTTGCAAAATTCACACATAACCTGTCGGCACACTCCGCACGGCGGCGTAAACTCTTTAAGCTCAAAATCTCTGCCGCCCACTATCGCAATTGCCGAAAACTCCCTTTCTCCGGCGCTCACCGCATTGAAAAATGCCGTCCGCTCCGCGCAGACAGTCGCCGAAAACGATGCATTTTCAACATTACAGCCGCGGTATATCTTGCCGGACTTTGTCAAAAGTGCCGCACCGACATTAAAATGCGAATACGGTGCATACGAATTTTGCGCGGCAATTTTCGCCTGATGTATCAATTCTCCAATCATTTACTTAAGCACCTCACCGTAAAAACTTTTTCCGTCCAATTCATTTTCCAATCCGAACATCTCGGCTATTGTTTTGCCGATATCGGCAAAGCTTTCGCGTGTACCGAGATTTATCGGTTTTATACCTTTGCCGTACATCACCAAAAATGTATATTCCCGCGAATGGTCGGTACTCGGCGTTGACGGGTCACAGCCGTGGTCGGAGGTTATCATAAGTACATCGTCATCGGACATTCTGCCGCAAAACTCCGAAAGCCACCCGTCAAACTCCGAAAATGCCGCCGCGTAACCGTCAATATTATTGCGGTGACCGTATAACATATCGAAGTCAACCAGATTGACAAAGCAAAGACCGCTGAAATCCTTATACAAATACTCTGCCGTTTTTGTCATACCGTCAGCGTTTCCGTTCGTCGGCATTTTCTCCGTCACACCGCTGCCGGCGAATATATCGGATATTTTCCCAACCGCAATTACGTCAAGTCCGCTTTCTTTCATATAATTCAGCAGTGTCGGCTTGGGCGGTATCAGCGAAAAATCGTGTCTGCCCGATGTACGCTTAAAGCTGCCCGGCACACCCGAAAACGGACGCGCTATAACTCTGCCCACCGCGTGTTCGCCGGTCAGAATTTCCCTTGCAATTCTACAATATTCATATAATTTTTCCGGCGGTATTACGCTTTCATGAGCCGCAATCTGAAATACACTGTCCGCGCTTGTATACACAATCGGTTTGCCGGTGCGCATATGCTCTTCCCCGTAATCCTCGATAACCTGTGTCCCCGAATACGGCTTATTGCACAAAACCCCGACACCCGATCGTTTTTCAAATGTTTCGATTATTTCGCACGTAAAACCGTTCGGATAGGTCGGAAACGGCGTTTTGGATATAATTCCGGAAATTTCCCAGTGCCCGGTTGTGGTGTCTTTGCCGGCAGATTTTTCCTCAAACCGCCCGTATGCCGCCCTCGGCTTATCTGTGCCGTCAAGATAATCCACACCGTCTATATTGAACATACCCATATCGCGCATTGTATTTATCTTAAACCTTTCCGACTTAGATATAGCTCTCAGCGTGTTACTCCCCGAATCCGAATACTTTTCGGCATCCGGCAGCTCACCCACTCCCAAACTGTCAAGAACTATCAAAAACACTCTTTTAACGCTCATACTCAATCCAACTCCTCTGCCGATACGGCGGTTTCAAGCGCAAGCCTCATCATACTCTCAAATGCATTTTGCCTTTCATCACTTGTGGTTTCCGTCCCTTTAAACGGACAGTCCGAAACGGTACATATCGCAAGCGCACGTTTTTTACTGCGTGCCGCGTTCATATATAACGCCGCCGTTTCCATTTCCACCGCAAGCACCCCCATTTTCTGCCACTTGCTTAAACTCTCGGCATTGTCATCATAAAACGTATCAGACGAATAAAAATTCCCGACTGTCGTGTCAATCCCTAATTTATCTGCCGTCTGTGTACACAGACTTAGCAGTCTGTAATCCGCAATAGGCGCAAAAGTACCGCAAAGGTCATACTGTTTTGCATAGTTTGAATTTGTACATGCGCCCATCGCAAGTATTACGTCGTACAAATCAAGTTCAGGCTGTATCGCCCCCGCCGAGCCTATACGTATAATATTTTCAACTTCGTAAAAATTGTAAAGCTCATAGCTGTAAATTCCCATAGACGGCATACCCATTCCGCTTGCCATTACGGATATTTTTATATTGTTATACGTCCCCGTATAACCCTGTATTCCGCGCACATTATTTACCAAAACCGCATTTTTAAGAAAATTTTCCGCTATAAATTTTGCGCGCAACGGGTCACCGGGCATAAGCACTGTTTTTGCAAAATCACCCATTTTCGCATTTATATGAGGTGTAGGTATCGACATAATATATCCCTCCGTTTCAAACTTCTATGTTAATATATATTTACCGCATTTTGCGCATTTTGTAACAACCGCAGAAGATTTTGCAGCACAAAAAAAGAACCGTTCCGATTTGTGCCGTACACACAAATTAAAACAGTTCCTTTTTCATATTATCCGTTTTACCGAACCTATTTACATTGCAGATAAGCTGTCAGCTTTTATCAGTCCTCGTCCTCTTCTTCCGGCATATCCCAGTTATGGTAAACATTCTGGACATCGTCATTTTCTTCCATAGCCTCAAGCAGTTTTGTCATCATCAAAATCTGCTTTTCGTCGGTAAGCTCAACCGTTGTCTGCGGTATAAGCTGTATCTCAGCTGACGACAGCGTATACTTTGCCTCCAACGCATCTCGAACCTCGTGGAAAGTTTCCGGTGCGGTTGTGATTTCGTAAAACTCATCTTCAACGCTTATGTCATCGGCACCGGCCTCAAGCGCGTCCATAGTTATTGTGTCCTCATCAAATCCGTCATCACTTTCGACTATGATAACACCTTTTCTGTCAAACATAAAGCTTACACAGCCGTTCTGTCCCAAATTTCCGCCGAACTTATCAAAATAATGACGCATATCTCCGGCGGTACGGTTTTTGTTATCGGTAAGCGTTTCGACAATCACCGCAACGCCGTTAGGACCGTAACCCTCATATGTATTGTTTTCATAATTCGCCGTATCTCCGGCACCCGATGCCTTCTTTATAGTACGCGAAATGTTGTCGTTAGGCATATTGTTACTGCGCGCTTTGGCAATAACATCTTTCAAACGCGAATTGTTGTCAGGGTCAGGACCGCCGGCCTTCACCGCAACAATAATTTCTCTTGCAATTTTCGTAAAAATCTTTGCTCTCTGTGCATCATTAGCACCTTTTTTTCTCTTTATGGTACTCCATTTAGAGTGTCCCGACATTGTTTATCTCTCCTTTTGTGTCTAAAATACCAAAGGGCTATCACATCATATGCAACAGCCCCGTCAAGCCATTCTGTTACGCCGCCGGTGTCTGTGCGGCTACCGGCGCATCGGTTGTTTGCGTGTCGGCTGCCGGCGTTTCTGCTGTAGGTGCATCGGTTGTTTGTGCATCGGCTGCCGGCGTTTCTGCTGCTTCCTTTTCTTCTTCGGCAATTCTTTCATCAAGTGCCTTTTGGTCGACTATATTACGGATTTCACTCCACTTTGTATCCGCCGTAATTTCATCACCAAGCCCATAATACTCCTTAAATTCTTCAATGTTTGTTTCACCGACATACGCCTTCAGTGTTGCCTCGCCTTCAACCTTGCCCCAAGGCATATCGCCCGTAAGCTCGGCATTATCCGCAAGACCGAGCATCTCTTTCAGCTGGTCGAATGTTATCCCGTTCATTTCAGCCATTTTTTCAGCCGGAATCATATAATATGCGGCAGACTCCTCTGTGTTGCCCTTCATATCCTCAGGCAGCTTATACTCTGTCTTGAACTCCTCAAGAGTTTTTCCGCTTGCCTCAGCAACCTCATCAAGTGTACGACCGCTGATGTTGATATATCCCATTTTGTTATACTTATTGGAATTTTTAACAAAATTAACCCCAACAAGAGCAAGCGCCGCAACAACCAAAACCGCAACAACCGCAACAACAATTATTGCCGACTTGTTAGACTTCTTCGGCACATCTATGTTGACCGGGCTTGCCGCAAAATCACGATATTCGCCGTTCTCGCCCGACTCCTGTACTATCGGCACATCATTTACCTCAGCTGCCGAAAAATCTTCGTTCAAATTTTCTTCGTTTATACTTTCCTCATTCAAATTTTCTTCATTCTCAAATTTTTCTTCACTCATTTAAAACTCTCCTTACCAAAACTACATATCTTCATTACAAACGCCGCTTTGTATATCATATCACAATTTATATTAAAACACAATACAAAAAATTCCGATAACACATTTTTCGGCAAATATTCACGTTTAAGTCCCGTTTTCGGAAAAATTATTCTCCGCTTTTATTTTCGGTGTTCTCGCCGTCTGCAGTGTCCTCTGCTTTGCTTTCGCCGCCGTCTGCCTGCTGTGCATTGTCCATTGCGGCGTTCAGTTCCTGCTGTTTCTGTTCAAGCACAGGCTCTACCTCGCCCCACGGTGTATCTGCCGTAATGCTTTCGTCAAGTCCGTATATCTGCTTAAACTGCTCAACCTGTTCTTCACCCACAACTGCTTTAAACGGCAGCTGAGGAATGACATCACCCCAAGTTGTGTCGTTTGTGATGCTTTCAGGCACAGAATTGTCACTTCTGAACTGCTCAACGGTCCTTCCGTTGAACTTAGCCAAATTTTCAACCGTCATACGCGAATAAGCCTCAGTCATAGCCGTATCCTCAGCCATATCCGACGGCAGTCCGTACTCGGCAAGAAAGTCTTTAACAGACATATCCTTGCTTTCAGCAATAGTTTTTACGGTATCAATCTGCTGTTGTCCGTCAATCTGCTGTTGTGAGGCTGTCTTTCTGTTCTCGATAACCTTATCCGCAACCGCATAACCGCCGAGTCCGACAAACGCCGCAATAATACAGCCTATAACCACATTAGTGACTATCTCCGTTTTGCTCTTGCGTACTTTTACCGCTTTTTCCGGATTAAATTTTTTCTTTTGTTTCATTTAAAAACTCCCCTTATAATAGCTAAAATAAATAACAAATACTAATATAACATTTTTTTATATAAAAATCAATGTTTTTTCTGTGAAAATTAATATAAATCGTTTAAAATTCAAATATTTCAAATTTTGTATTGTGATTTAGGCATTTTTATTGTATTATATTAATAGTTGCAAACAAAATGATTTGGATGTTTACTAAATTACATACAGCCGGCAGAAAGGACAGCAATTTATGAAAAGCTTTGAGATAAAAACAAAAATATCCTTCGGTGACGATGCACTCGACAGGCTTACACAGTTGCCTTACAAAAAAGTGTTCATCATAACCGACCCGTTCGTGGTTAAAAGCGGTATGATTCAGATGGTCACAATCCGTCTTAACGATGCAGACTGTGACTTTGAAATATTCGACGGTGTAATCCCCGACCCGCCTGTGGAACAAATTGCAGTCGGTGTCAAAAAAATGCTCGAATACGCACCCGATGCTGTTATTGCCGTCGGCGGCGGCTCGGCTATCGACTCCGCAAAAGCCATAAAAACCTTTGCCGCACAAACCTCCGGCAACAGCGGTTTACCGCTTATCGCAATTCCCACAACAAGTGGTACAGGCTCTGAAGTTACATCATTTTCGGTTATCACCGACCCCGAAAAAAACAAAAAATACCCGCTGGTATCCGACGACTTACTGCCAAACGAGGCAATCCTCGATGCTGTTATGGTTAAAAGCGTTCCGTCATCAGTCACCGCCGATACCGGTATGGACGTGCTCACGCACGCAATAGAGGCGTATGTAAGCACCGAAAACAACGAGTTTTCCGCGGCACTTGCCGAAAAAGCAATAGAAATATGCGGCGCATTTCTGCTCCGTTCATATCTTGACAATAACGACACCCATGCAAGAAAGAAAATGCACGTTGCCTCATGCCTTGCCGGTCTGGCATTCAATTCCGCTTCGCTCGGACTCAATCACGGTATGGCGCACCAGATAGGTGCAAAATTCCACATTCCGCACGGACGCGCAAACGCTATGCTCCTGCCGCACATTATCGAATACAACAGCGACATCAACAAGCACGCAAAAAGCCGTTCGCAGTATCTGCCGGCGGTAAGAAAATACGTAAACGTCGCAAAACTGCTCGGACTCAGCAGTTTCAACGAAATTACCACTGTCCGCTCGCTTGTAAACTGGGTACAGTTTATGATGAAAGAAATGAATATGCCGCTTTCCGTTTCACAGTGCGGAACTGATAAAATCGAATATTTCAACGCAATAGATTATATGGCTGAAAACGCGCTGAACGATGCCTGTACCGCAACCAATCCGCGCGTTCCGACAAAGCTCGAAGTTATTTCCATATTCAAGGACCTATACGAATAATATTTTCAGACGGCAAATCGTCCGACAACACGGGCAATTTGCCGTTTTTTTTGCGGTTTTGCCAACTGCGCCGCACAAAATCAAACAGCCGAAAAATGAGTTTTCAATCAATATTCTGTCATATTTTATTATTGCAAATATTAAACGCGTATGGTATACTCATAAAGTACAAAAAGAATGTAATAAGGGGAACAATTATGTTATTCAATTCACAGCAATTTTTATTGTTTTTTCCGCTGGTATGCATTGTATACTTTGCCGTACCGCACAAAATAAAATGGATATGGCTTTTGATTGCGAGCTACTATTTCTATATGTGCTGGAATCCTAAATATGCACTTTTAATGTTCGCTTCGACTCTGATTACGTGGCTGAGCGGAATTTTTATAGGAAGGTTTGACAAACTGCAAAACGAAAAAACGGCAAAAACAGCAAAAAAACTCACTGTCGCGGTGAGCTTTATATCAAATCTTGCCATACTTTTCTTTTTTAAATACTTTGACTTTGCTGCAGAAAACGTAAACCATATACTTCGCGCATTTAATTTTGAAATTATCAGTCCGTCGTTTGACGTGATACTTCCGGCAGGAATATCATTTTATACCTTTCAGGCTCTAGGCTATACGGCTGACGTTTACAGAGGCGAAATAGCGGCTGAAAAAAATCTTTTCAGATATATGCTGTTCGTTTCGTTTTTTCCTCAGCTTGTGGCAGGACCTATTGAGCGGTCAAAAAATCTTATTCACCAGCTGAGGGAAAAACACCGTTTCAGCGTACAGCAAATGAAAAGCGGGCTTTTGCTTATGCTTTGGGGATATTTTCAAAAGCTCGTAATCGCCGACCGCGCCGCAATAGCGGTAAACACCGTTTATAACAACCACACGGATTTCGGCGGTGCGGAAATAGCTTTTACAACCATATTGTTTGCATTGCAAATTTACTGTGACTTCTCGTCGTACACCGACATTGCACGCGGTGCGGCACAGGTTATGGGATTCAGGCTGATGGACAACTTCAAACAGCCGTATTTTTCGCGCAGTATCGCGGAATTTTGGCGCAGATGGCATATTTCGCTGTCCGGCTGGTTTAAGGATTATTTATACATACCGCTCGGCGGAAACAGAAAAGGCAGATTAAGAAAATATTTCAATATTATAACCGTATTTTTCGTAAGCGGTCTGTGGCACGGCGCAAGCTGGCACTATGTCGCTTGGGGACTTCTGCATGGTGCGTATCAGGTGATAGGCGATATATTACTGCCGCTCAGGCTAAAGCTTTGCTCACTTTTTGCAATTGACCGCGAATCATATGCGCACCGGTTTGCACAGCAAGTCATCACCTTTGTGCTTGTGTGTTTCGGCTGGATATTTTTCCGCGCAAACAATATGTCCGATGCCGTCGAAATTATCAGGTCGATATTCACAGAGTGGAATCCGTGGGTGATTACCGATGGAACAATTGTAAATATCGGACTGGGTATGTCACAGCTTTTTGTACTGCTGATTGCCGCCACTATACTTTTCGCCGTCAGCTGTGCACACTACCGCGGCAAGTCACTGCGCCCTATGATCTTAGGCTCAAACATATTTGTACGGTGGACTGTAGCGTTTGTTATGATATTTACGATATTGATTTTCGGAATATACGGTCCGGGATACGATGAAAGTCAGTTTATCTATTTTCAGTTTTAAAAGGAGGAACCACAGTTGAAGATTGCAAAATCAGGTTTCAAGGTGATTTTGTTTATTACCGTTTTCATTTTGATTTTTACATATTTGTCGGAGTTGTTCTGCCGCAAAACAATATACGGTGCGTGGAACTGCACATATAAAACATCGGGTTTTTATAATGAACCGGAAAATGAGTTTGACATAATGTATTTCGGTTCGTCCAACACATACTGCTCGATAAATCCGCTTGTGTTTTACGATGAAACAAAAATAAAATCATATGTATTTGCCACACAGCGTCAGCCGGTATGGGCAACATATACCTACATAAAAGAGGCACTAAAAACTCAGGATTTAAAATTGGTCGTTATGGACATACTTATGTTTTCGGAGGACACGGAATATTATGACGACGGCGTGAATTATTCGTTTATGGACGATATTCCGCTGTCAAGAAATAAAATTGAGCTGGCGGCAGTTTCCGCGCCGCCGCGCGAGCGCACCGGTCTGCTTATCAATTTTATGAAATACCATTCGCGTTGGAACGAGCTTACAAAAGAGGATTATGAATTTGACCGCAGTGAAGTAAGGGATTATCTTAAGGGTTATGTGCTTATGGAAGAGCTGTTTACCGACGGCAAAGCACCCGTAACCGACGAAAACGCCGTTTTACCGCTCGGCGAGAAAGAAAAATTATATTTCAACAAAATAGTCGAACTGCTGCATCGTGAGGGTATACCGCTATTGCTGATAAAAGCACCGTCAAACGTCACTGCCGATGTGCAGAAACGTTTCAACGCCGTAAAACAGCTTGCAACGGAAAATAACATCGAGTTTATCGACTACAACAAGCAGTATGAGCAAATAGGTCTTATACTCACCGAAGATTTCTGTGATAAATCACATCTGAATTACAAGGGGGCAGAAAAGTTCACAAAATACTTTGCCGCCGACATACAAAGCCGCTATGCACTGCCGCCGTCGGACGATGACAACAACACCGACAGTCTATGGCAAAACGACTTAAACACATACCGCGGACACTGTGCAAACCTGTCTGTGCAGTCCTAGAGCAATGCCGCATTTGCGGTATTGCCCTAAATCGTTTCGCTATTGTTTTTCATCAGTGCCTCAGCGCATTTTATGCCGTCCACCGCGGCTGACATAATACCGCCGGCATAACCGCAGCCCTCACCGCACGGATATATTCCTTTCACACTGCTCTGCATAGTTTTGTCACGCAAAATTCTCACAGGCGAGGAACTTCTGGTTTCCGCACCTGTCAAAACCGCATCGTATTGCGCAAAACCGTTCAGTTTTTTATCCATATCGGCAATTGCGATTTTCATTGTGTCCGCAACAAACTCCGGCAGACATTCGCGCAAATCGGACAGCTCAAATCCCGGCTTGTAAGTCGGCTCAACCTCACCCACTCGCACTGACGGTCTGTCCGCGAGAAAATCTCCCACCAACTGCAGCGGTGCATTATAGTTTTCACCGCCGACTTTATACGCACTGCGTTCTATTCTTCTTTGAAATTCAATTCCGGCAAGCGGCGAATTTGTCCCGAAATCCGACGGATTCACCCCGACCAGCAATGCACTGTTTGCGTTTTTGCCGTCACGCGCGAAACAGCTCATTCCGTTTGTAACCACCGCGCACTTCTCCGATGCCGCACCGACTACAGTTCCCCCCGGACACATACAAAACGTATACGCCGACCGTCCGTTAGGGTAATGCCCCGACAATTTGTATTCGGCGGCTCCCAACTGTTTATAAAATGTGCCGTACTGACTTTTATTAATCATCTTTTGTGAATGTTCTATTCTTGCACCTACCGAAAACGGCTTTGATTCCATTAAAAGTCCGCTCTTATAAAGCACCTCGAATGTGTCACGCGCACTGTGACCTATTGCAAGCACCGCGCTGTCGGCTCTTATCTCGCGTACTTCTCCTCTATGCTCCGCTCTGACCGCATAAAGGCGGTTGTTTTCCGTTTTCAGCTCAGTAACCTTGGTGTCAAAATGCACCTCGCCGCCCAGTCTGATAATTTCATTTCTTATGTTCTTTACTATATTTCTCAAATTATCCGTACCTATATGCGGTTTTGCAAGGTACATTATTTGATTCGGCGCGCCAAAATTTACAAGCTCCTCAAGCACCTTTCGGCAACGTACATCTTTTATCCCCGTCGTCAGCTTTCCGTCCGAAAATGTACCGGCACCGCCCTCGCCAAACTGCACATTTGAGTTTTCATCAAGCACTGCGCTGTCCCAAAAACGCATTATATCACGTCTGCGCTTATCAACCTCACTGCCGCGTTCAAACACTATCGGTGCAAAACCGTTTCTTGCAAGTACAAGTCCGGCAAACAGTCCCGCCGGTCCGAGTCCGATTACAACCGGACGGTGCGCGGAAACATTCATATAAGTCGGATAACTGTACGCTTTCTCCGAAACCTCAACGGCATTTTTGCAATTTAGCAATATCCTCTTTTCATTCACCGCCGAAATATTAACCGCACAAACATAATGCACATCGTTCTTTTTGCGTGCATCTACTGCCTTTTTCACAAGCGTTATTTCCTTTATATCATTCTCGCCGACATTCAAAAGCTCCGCCGTTTTACGCTTTATATCGCCGTTGCTTTCACCGAGCGAAAGTCTTATGTTGTTAATTCTCAGCATACTACACTCCTGCCCGCCGCATATGCGCTTGACCACGCCCACTGTAGGTTAAAACCGCCGCAGTCACCGTCAATATCCATAATCTCTCCGACAATATACAGTCCCTTTACAAGCTTTGATTCCATAGTTGACGGTGAAATTTCCTTTGTCCGCACTCCGCCGGCTGTCACCTGGGCGTTATTCCATGACATAGTCCCTGTCACTTCAAAATCCCAGCTCTTGATTTTTTCGACAATTGCCGCTATTTCATTTTTTGTCAGGCTGTCCGCCGTTCTCGAAAGCGGTGCAACGCCGCACGCTTTCAGCAGTATCTGCCCCAAACGCTTATTAAGCATACCGACAAAAAGATTTTCAAGCTTTTTGCCGCCGCTGTGCGTAATACGCTCTGTTAACAGCTGTTTTACCTGTTGATTATCGTACTCCGGCATAATATCAAGTACAGCTGTACGCTTTGCGCCTTTTCTTACCCCCTCCGCACCGATGCGTGAAAGCTGAAAAACAGGCGGTCCGGACAGACCGTACTCGGCAAACAGCACTTCGCCGAACTCACTTTTCAGCTTTTTGCCGTTTTCTTCAATGCTTACATTTGCGTCAAGCTTAATACCTTTAAGTCCGCGTACATATTCAGTATCGGTCTTAAGCTGTACCAAAGCCGGAAAAAGCTCCGTAACAGTATGTCCCAGCTTTTGCAGAATGTCATATCCGCTCCCGTTCGACCCAAGATTCGGCGCAGCCTTTCCGCCAGATGCAAATATCACCTTATCTGCCGTAAATATTTCATTCTGATAAGACTTTATATGAAACTTACCGTTTTTAACCGTTATATCCATAACTTCAAAATTGCACCTTACAGCCACCTTCAGCCTTTCAAGCTCCATTCGCATAACATCAAGCACTGCCGAGGCCTGATTGCTGTACGGATATACTTTGCCGTCCTCCTCGATTCTGCACAAAATTCCAAGCTGTGCAAAAAAATCCATTGCCGCCTGTGCGCCGAACCCCGACAGCGCACTTATAACAAATTTAGGATTTTCACCATGATAATTTCCGGCATCCGCATATATATTCGTCATATTACAACGCCCGTTGCCTGTGGCAAGTATTTTCCTGCCGACTCTGTCACCGCGTTCAAGCACTGTGACCGTTGCACCGTTTCGCGCGGCAACAATTGCCGACATAAGCCCTGCCGCACCGCCTCCGACTACCGCAACATTAACCATCTCTGCCATTCTCCTCACCTGCGGATTCACTGTCCGCTTTTACTTCTCTGCGCTCAAGGTATTCGTCCAAAAACGATTTCAAACTTGCGGCTATCGGTACGGAAATCAGCATACCAACTATGCCGAAAAGTCCGCCGCCGAACGTAACCGCAAATATGATAAGCAGCGGACTCACTTTAAGCGAATTACCCATAATTCTCGGTCCTATAATATTGCCGTCCACCTGTTGCACGGCAATCAGCGAAACCGCAGTCCATACCGCTTTCAAAAGTCCGCCCGTGAAAAACGTTATTACCACAGCCAATACAGATGCAAAAATAGCACCGAAATACGGTATCAGATTGAAAATACCGAGCAGAGTGCCCAGTACAATTGCATAACGCACTTTCAGCAAGCTTAGTATAACCGAAGCAAGTGTGGAAACAATAACCGCATCAACCAGCTGACATGATACGAATTTTGAAAAATTGCCGTTTACGGTTCTGTATTTGTCCGCAACGCTGTCAGCCGCCTCTTTCGATATAACCGCCTTCAAAATTCTGTAAATATATCCCTTTATCGCATCTTTTTCAAACAATATATAAATTGAAATTATGATACCGATAAATACATTGATAACATTTGCCGTAATTCCCATAACACTCTGTGCGTACTTGCCTATCATAGAAAAGTCAAGCGACGAAAAGAATTTGTCAATAGGAATCTTGGAAACCAATTTGTCAATATCAAAGCTTGGAATTATATTTTCCAAATGCATATCTTTAATATAATTGAGCAGTGAATCAATATATATAGGCATATGCTGACACAAATCCGCAATGTTTCTGCCCAAAACCGGAATAATCAGCCGCAGTACAACCACTATAACCACAACCGCCATTATATAAACCGAAAATACGGCTATCCTCTTTTTGTTGTTCAGAATAAACCTATATTTACATTTTTCCAATACTTTCTCTATCTTTTTCACCGGCGTATTCAGCAAATACGCTATCACAAAGCCTATCACAAACGAGCTTAATATACTCATAAGCTCCGAAAAAAAGTCCTTAATCGCGCCTACACTGTTAAAGGATTTATATACGACAATAACTCCCACAACAAACATAAACGCCATAATCCACACTGTATATTTTGAAAAACGTTTCAAGCATATCCCTCTTTCGGTAATTATTCTCCTCTGCTTTCAAGCCACACAATAAGCACCGACATATCTGCAGGCGAAACACCCGAAATGCGCGAGGCCTGTCCCAGTGACTGCGGTCTTATCTTGTTCAGTTTCTGCCGCGCCTCGATTCTTAATCCATGTATAGTGCAATAGTCGGTATCGGACGGTAAAAGCTTATTTTCAAGCTTTTTAAACTGTTCTACCTGTGCAAGCTGGCGTTCGATATAGCCTTTATATTTTATGCGTATCTCCACCTGCTCTTTTATTTCGTCCGAAAGCTCAGGCAGCTGCAAATCAAGCTTTTCAAGCACGTCGTAATTTATCTCCGGACGGCGCAAAAGCTCGTCAAGGTGAATACCTGTTTTAAGCGGTGCACTGCCACAGCTCTCAAGTACAGGGTTCGCCGTTTTCGGCGACACCGTCAAATGCGACAGTCTTTCAATTTCATTATTTATAATACGTATCTTTTCCGTAAACCTGTCAAAGCGTTCCTGTGAGATAAGTCCTATATCGTATCCGATAGGAGTAAGCCTTTCGTCGGCGTTATCCTGGCGCAAAAGCAGGCGGTACTCCGACCTTGATGTCATCATTCTGTACGGCTCATTTGTACCCTTTGTAACCAAATCGTCAATCAAAGTACCTATGTAGCCCTGTGAACGGTCAAGAACAACCGCGGATTTATTCTGTATTTTCCGCGCCGCGTTTATACCGGCAATGAGTCCCTGAGCCGCCGCCTCCTCGTAACCGCTTGTACCGTTAAACTGCCCCGCACCGTAAAGTCCGGACAAATGCTTAAATTCCAGTGTCGCATAAAGCTGAGTAGGGTCACAGCAATCATATTCAATAGCATACGCAGGGCGCATAATTTCAACATTCTCAAGTCCCTCTATCGTTCTGAGCATTTCAATTTGAATGTTCTCAGGCAGTCCCGTGCTTATGCCCTGTGCATACATTTCTTTCGTGTCGAGTCCCATAGGCTCGATAAACAACTGATGCCGCTCCTTGCCCTCAAAGCGCACAACCTTATCTTCAATGGACGGACAGTATCGCGCACCGACTCCTTCAACCCGTCCGCTGTACATAGGCGCTTTGTCAAGATTGTCCAGTATAATGCGGTGTGTACGCTTGTTTGTGTACGTCAGCCAACACGATGCTCTGTTTTCAACCGAACCGCCGGTATCAAACGAAAACGGAACTATATGTTCATCTCCTGTTTCCTCCTGCATTTTGCCAAAATCAAGACTGTCAGCGTGGATTCGCGCCGGAGTACCGGTTTTAAAGCGACGTATGTCAACGCCGAGCCTTTTCAAATTCTCCGACAGCTTAATCGACGGAAACATTCCGTCCGGACCGCTTTCACGCTCATACTCGCCGATTAATATCTTACCTCTCAAAAACGTACCCGTCGCGATAATAACAGCTTTTGTGCTGTAGTGCGTACCCAAATGCGTCACAACACCGCTGACTTTATCGCCGTCTGTAATAATATCAACAATTTCCGCTTGTTTTATATCAAGATTTTTTTGATATTCAAGCTGTTTTTTTATTTCCATATGATAACGCTTACGGTCAATCTGTGCACGAAGTGAATGTACCGCCGGCCCTTTACCGCGATTTAGCATTTTCGACTGTATAAACGTCGCATCGGCAGATTTTCCCATCTGACCGCCCAACGCATCAATCTCGCGCACCAAATGCCCTTTTGCCGTACCGCCGATACTCGGATTGCACGGAAGGTTTCCCACCGCATCAAGACTTATCGAAAACATAACAACCCGACAGCCCAGTCTTGCCGCCGCCAAAGCCGCTTCAACGCCGGCGTGACCCGCGCCCACGACGGCAACATCATACTCCCCCGCTATATATGACATAATAACACTACCTTTCACGCTCACAAATCAATCTTTACAAATTCTTTCGACTTCATCGTCGTCATTATCCTTTTCCTGCTTACCGTCCAGAAAATTCTTCTGTATCACCCTCGACGAATAGAATATCATAGGGAATATCATAACGCTTACCCATATTGCAAACGATGCCACAATCGAAATCATAGGACTGATAACTATAAACAGAACATACAAAAGTGCAGCTGCCAAAATTGTCAGTATCAGGTTCATCGGAAGTTTGGCAAACGCAAGAATAAGCGAATTTCTGTACAGCTGCGGCACAGTACATTCAAATGTAATCATCATTTGGTAAATATAGTAATGCATAAACGTATAAATCATAAGCGCAAGGCCTATTACATAGCATATCACAAGCCACACACTGCTTCCCGATGACTCAAACCCGGCAAAATAGAACGTAAGCGATGTGTATGCAAGAAAATACACCGCTATATCAACAATAACAACGATAAATCCCTGTTTCAGATTCTCAACAAACTTTGCGAAAAAGTCGCTCGCAATCCACGCGTGCTGTTCACGCACAACACAGCGCATTAAATAGTTATACGCCGCACTTGCCGGTCCCGAACCCCAGAACGCAAACAATCCCACCGAAAACATCGAGCGAAAACCCATCTGCATTGTTGCCATTATCTGTGAATCACTTGCCGCGTCCGGCACAAGCCGCACCACAAAGTCGTCCGATATAGGCGCAAGCATATAGTAAATTACCAAAATCGGCAGACTCACCGTAAAATAAAGTGCGTTCGATTGTATAATTTTCCAAAACTTCCTTATAAAAAGCTCGAAATACAAAAATATTCCTTTTTTCTTTGGCGTGTCTTTTCCGACACCCGGTCCAGGCTTGGCGTAACCGCCTCCAAATAGTCCCATAATATTTCTCCTCGTATAATAATTTATTTTTGCCCAAAAGCGAATATATATCAGTATATCACATTTAGAATTAAGTTACAAGAATTTTAACACTATAAATTGCACTATTATAAAATTATAAAATTTTCTGCACGCAAAAACATACAAATTCCCGAAAGAGAATTTGTATGTTTCACATTAACGCATTAATAATTACTTTTTAGTTTCCTGTTTGCCGTCGGCAATGTTAAACTCGGTTACCAGCTCCATAAGCTTGTCAGACTGTGTTTTGAGTTCTTCGGCAAGTGCCGCTGTCTGTTCGGCAGTGGCTGAGTTTGCCTGTACAACGCCGTCTATCTTATCCAAACTGTTCTTTACGGTTTCAACCGCATCGGACTGCTGCTCGGACGACTGCGCAATCTTCACAACCGCATCGGTTGTTTTGTTTACATTGCTGACAAGTACATTCAAGCTGCTCGAAGCATTTCCGGCAAGCCTTACACCGTTTTCCGTTTCCTTGACGGACTTGTCAATAAGTTTTCTTATAGGCTGTATTACCTGTGAGCATTTCTCAGCCAACATTCTTATCTCTTCCGCAACTACCGAGAATCCTCTGCCGTACTTACCGGCTTTTGCCGCCTCCATTGAGGCGTTAAGCGACAGCATATTCGTCTGGAACGTTATATCCTCAACAATACTTATAATCTGCTCGATTTCGCTTGAGGAATTTGATATTTCCTGCATTACCGAAAGCATATCGTCCATTACAGCCGAACTGCTCTGCACGTTTTCAGCAATCAGATTAACGTCCTGTCTGGTTTCGGCGGCAATGCTCTCGTTAAACTTCGCATGCTGTGCAACATCAAATATATTGTCGATTATAGAATGAAGGGCATCGTTTTGCTCAGTCGCACCGTTGGCAAGATTCATAGCCGAATCCGACATCTCGCGCGCACTGTAAGCCACCTGTTCCGACGACGTTTTTATGTCAATCATAACCTTGCTCAGCTCGTCCGCAATACGCAAAAGCGCAAGCTTAATTCCCACAAAATCTCCGTGATAATCCTCTTCGACCGTTACACACAGATTTTTATCGGCAATAGAGGCAAGCACGCTGTCAATTTCGCTTATGTACCTGTTGAGCTTGTCAACGGTAATATTCATAGCACTGTATAAACGTATCGTTTCATCGCGAGTATGAATTTTAGGTACGGTTGTTTTTAAATCGCCGCACGAAAGCCCCACAATACGTCCGGTCAAATCTATAATAGGCTGTGAAATAGACCGCGCTATTATAACGCTTATTATTATAACTCCGACTATAAGCAAAATCGCAAGCAAAACCACAAATATAAGATTAGTTATGATTTTTTGGATTACCTTGCTGACCGGAATAACAGCCGCAATGTT
The DNA here is from genome assembly GCA_964422725.1 of uncultured Lachnospiraceae bacterium. GTDB lineage: Bacteria > Bacillota > Clostridia > UBA1381 > UBA1381 > CAKSNH01. The sequence goes on along the minus strand of CAYRCC010000005.1, from coordinate 17,139 downwards.
CCATTCCTCATATCCGGCGATAGGCGCATAAGCCGTATAGTATTGCTTTCCGTCATTAAGTGTTGCTTTTGTAATAACTTTTTCTTCCGCCGCAACCATATTTTCAAGCAATTTCGCAAATTCCGGATTTTGATCCGATATTTCACCCTTTGCGTAAGAGGCAACAAGCTCCGAATCCGGATGCGCAATGATTTTTCCGTTTTTGTCGGTTATAAAACAATAACCGTCGTAAAGCGTACTTTCCTTATAGCCGGCTATCAATTCACTGAAATACTGCGAATCAACTGTAGCTATTACAACACCGGCAGAATTGCCGTTGGTAATCTGTGCGGCAATATTGCTTTTGATTTTTCCGTCGTCCGTATACATAGGACTTGAGATATACGACTGTCCCAAGCGCGCCGACGAAAAATATTCTTCGCTGAACACGCTTTTCCCCTCATACGTCTGACCTGTTATTCCGGCAACGGTAATGCTGTCAAAGGTAGTACCCTCACACAAATTCTCAAAATACTCCCGCCGTTCGTCGTCTGTCATACTGCTGTCGGTAATCTCTGACATTCTGCCTATTGTGCTGATTGACTCCTTTAAACTGTCAGCCACAAATGTAATATATTTTGAGTATGTATCTGCCATAGTCGAAATTTCGCTGTTGACAGATGTATGCACATTGCTGTTGATAATTATAACGGACGACACTGTGATAAGCGCGGCAATACCGATTGAGCTTATCAGCACAAGCCGCAAAATTCGCTGATTTATCGACTTTGCATTGAAAATTCCCAAAAACTTTTCAAACAAATGCATATCCGAAATACGAGCAATTACTTTCTTTATTTTTGGCAAACAGTTCTTTATTTTTTTGAGAAAAGTCATTCTGTATTTTCCTCGCTTATTCTACAAATTTTCAAAACATTACTGGTTCAAAATTGCCGACATATCAGCGTTAGCGTAATTATCCTTTGTAATCATTACTACACCTGTATCAACATTCTTTGATTTAACCGTTTTGCCGTTATGCAAGTCTACAATCGTCTGCACTGCCGACGCTGCCATTGTTGACGGCATCTGCATTGCTGTTGCCGAAACTGAACCGTTTGCAAGTCCTGCCTTAACTTCATCTGCATTGTCAAAAGTGATAACTGTCTTATCCGTTGCGCCCGACTGGCTGACACCGTTAATCAAGCCGATACTTGCGCTTGTGCTTGCGCCGAACAAGCCCTTAAGGTTAGGGTACTTTGCAATAGCGTCTGCCGTTTGCTGCTGTGCTTTTGCTTTGTCACCGTCACAGAAAAATTCTTCGACAACAGTTACCTGAGGGTGATTTTTCTCTATTTCTTCCTTAAAACCTTTTGCTCTGTCGTCAGTTGTTTTTGAACCCTGAACAGCATTAATAATGGCAACCTCACCGGCATCACCGATAAACTCACACATAGACTTTGCACATTCTGCGCCTGCCTGAACGTTGTTTGTCGAGAAGAAAGCATCGTAATCGTCGCCGTCAATACCCGAGTCAACCAAAACAACCGGCACACCTGCGGCTCTTGCGGCAGATACAGGCGCTATAAGAGCATCTTTATCGGCAGCACCGAGAATAATTCCGTCAACACCCTTTGCCACGCTGTCGTTAACGAGCTGAATTTCTTCGTTAAAATCCGATTCGTTTATTGAATACAAATGCTCAACTTTTGCGTTGTTTTCTTCGGCATTCTTTTTCACATACTCAAACATCGACTTCCAGTAAACCGAACCGCTTTTTGTGATGAAAGCGATGTTAAGACTGTCGCTGCTGCTTGTGTTTGAAGTGTTTGATGCATTTGATGCTTCCTGATTTGCCTGTCCGCCGTTATCACCGCCGCCGCACGCCGTCAGCGACATTCCCATTGCCAAACATAAAATCAGTCCCAAAATTCTTTTTTTCATTTTTACCCACTCCTAATTCTTAAAATATTTTGTAATATATAGTATACAGCAAACTGCGCCAAGCGCAATTGCATATATTAGGAATAACATTTATTCAAATACGGCTTTTTGAATAAATATCTCCTGTTAATAATATAATACCACTTCACAGCGCATTTTGCAATAATTATATTAAAATTTTTTATATGTTTTTGTGCAAAATATATAAAATAACCAGAAAAATCAGAATTACGGTATATTTTTCCAACCGGTTTGTACATTTAATTGACACATCGTAATAATTATAAATCAATTGACACAAAAATAATTCAATATTCATCGGCTGTCGTTTTACGATTTCGCCGTCACCGCTTAAAACAGAGGTCTGTTTTGCATAGTTTCTCTGTTCCGCGAACCGAGCCACAGCCTTTTTCCCGTCCAAAGATATTTCGTTATTGTTACTCCGTCAGCCATTATATTTAGATACAGTTGTGCATTGATATATTTATCCGTTATGAAAATCACATTAAAACTTATTAAGTGTGTCTATATTATATCAAAACCGCATCATCAACTTCATCACCAAATTTTAACAATAGCATAAATTACAATATAAGTATCCGCAAATATTAAGTGACATTTGAGAGGATTTGCGGCATTGACTATTTATCCCGCGCCGCAATCACATAAATCAGATTTATTCATATTATGTAATAAAGCTGTTTTAATCAGAAAGGAATGAAAAATATGAAAACGATATCCATTATCGGCGGTGATTTAAGACAGGCAATTTTGGCAGATATGCTTTCAAAAAGCGGATTTGATACTATGATTTTCGGATTTGATAAAAGCACGGATACCTATAAGCTTAAAACGGCAGATAGCTTAGAGCAAGCGGCTAATTGCAATGCAATTATACTTCCTCTGCCTGTGAGTTATGATAACAGCTGTGTAAACGCTCCTTTTGCAAGTACAGAAATAAAGCTTAAAGAGATTTTTAAACACATTGCGCAAAACAGCGTTCTGCTCGGTGGCAAAATAAGCGAATACATTCAGGGCGAGCTTGATTCGCGCGCAATAACTTACCGCGACTATTTTGAACGCGAAGAATTAACCGTACAAAACGCAGTACCGACAGCCGAAGGTGCGGTGGAATTGGCGTTATCCGAAATGCCTATTACCTTGCACGGCTGTAATGCGCTTGTTTTGGGGTACGGCAGAATAGGCAGGGTGTTGTCGAAAATGCTCAGTGGATTCAATGCAAATATAGGCGTATGCGCAAGACGATACGAAACATTGGCATGGATACATACCATGGGATATACGGCGTTGCCGATATGTACGCTTTCGGAAAACATCGGCAAATACGATGTTATTTTCAACACCGTTCCGAGCGTACTGTTAGACAAACAAGTTTTAAGAAATGTAAACGCCAAAGCATTGATTATTGACCTCGCGTCAAAACCCGGCGGAGTAGATTTTGATACAGCACAGCAGCTTGGTCTGCACGTGATTTGGGCATTGTCATTGCCGGGAAAAGTTGCACCGGTCACCTCAGGGAAAATTATCAAAGACACTATTACAAATATATTTACAGAAATGGGGTGGTATAATGAACTTGAATAATGTAAATATAGGCTTCGCAATGACCGGCTCCAGAAGAACTATGATTTTGATACAATTAAACGATTGCTTTTTTTCAAAGGTCGGCTGGGTGCATAAATGTGAAATATTTACTTCAACCGGGTGCATTTTGGGTGCATGATTTTTCTGCTTGGGTGCAAGTGGGTGCAAAATGTAAATTTTTACTTTTAAAATGTACCCCATAAAGTGGACACTTTGAATGGTACAAAACCCCATTTTGTAGACAAGGTGTAGGTGTAAAATCCCATCTTGCAGACATCTTATACACACAAAAGAGGTATAGACAATCGTCTATACCTCTCATAGTTACTGTATTCAGTTAAATACTATTCATAACTTCGTATTATTCAGCCAAATCAGTCATTGCGTAAATTACAGGTGCATAATTTCCATCCCAAAGCATAATCTTGTAATTTTCGCCGTCTTTGGTTTCAGGAATTGTCAAAGCGATTGTAATCTTACCGCTTACCGAGTTACTGCAACATTACTGCATCAATCAATGGTACCATATCCATGATGCTAGTCCATAGCATGATTTTAGTTTTACTTGTTTCATCTCGTTGCAAAGTAAACTCGTAAATATTGGCATCTATAACATTTTCAGTATAAGCAGATACTAAAACTCCTTCATTATTATAGTTTGCCACTATAATAACTCCCGAAACTGGTGTTCCAAATATTAACTTAGCCTTATCTCCATTACATTCTATTTTTGTCACATCAGTTATAGTAACTGGATTTGACAATGTTATGATACCTGAAGAATTTGACACTGTATAGTATATACCATCTTCTCCGTTTATGCTTATTGACTCAATGAATATCTCTGAATATTGCCCAATATTGGCATCTGCAAGAGACGCCTTAGATAGAAGAGTAACATCATCGTCTATAAGTAAGTTTGTAGGAGTTATCACTACACTAATTTCTTTAGAGCCGTCATACTCCTTATCTTTAGCAACAACACTATACTCAAGCTCTTTTTTATTCATTTTTACAATTATCTCATCAACTGTACTTCCTACCATGTTTGAACTTCCACTATATACTGCTGTAACAATGTTATTACCTATTTCAAAACGCTTATCAAGAGTTATCTCAACTTTTGCACTTCCTGCGGTTTTTAAAAGATCGGTATATTGAACCACAGCCGTTCCTATCACAACATCACCTAAGCGGAACTCAACCACATCAAGTTCAGTATCATCTGTCAATGCCAAAGGCTGTGTCATTCTTGAAACATTTGCAGTTAATATTACCTCACTACCATATGTACCTGTTATGTCAGCTACTTCAACATAAGATTCGTCCCTTAATATATTAAATGTTTTTACAACACTTCCGATATAGTTCCTCTTTCCTGTTATTGTAACACTTCCACCATCCGATACAGTAATATTTTCACCATAAGTAATATCATAATCTGCTTCGGTAATTATATTAGCATTTCCATCACTAATTGCTACATTTGGTTTGATTTGTTCTCCGGTAAACGTCTGACCAGGAATATCTGCAACCATTGATTCTGTTAATTCTTTAGCTGAAATATTAACCTCTGCACTTCCCTCTTTGGTGTTATAGCCATTTCTACTAATCTCATAATATACTGTATAACTTCCAGCGTTAGTATACTTCGGCGCTTCTGTCAAAATATACTCTCCTTTTTCAGTTCCATACTTAATTATAGCTTCATCTGGGATTTGAACGGAAACAGTATGTGCCTGTCCATCAAATATTCCTACATAGTCAACAACTGAAGCATTTTCAATATCCGGAATTGTTGGATCCACATCTGGTGTTGGATCTACATCCGGTGTTGGAGTTGGTGTCGGTGTAATTTCAGGAGTAATTATCTCATCATTATCCACCTCAAAGTCCATAGTGCTTTCATTTAAACTAACACCAGCATAAGTTCTGATATTATCTGAAACTTTAACTTTGTATTCGCCGTTTGGCAATTCAGTTTTGGTTGTCAGTATAACTTCTTTAACAATACACATACCATCTTCCAACTGCTGTATATTTGACAATTCAACTTCAAACGGAATAGTTTCACTTCCATTTTGAACAGTAAAGCCATCTCTTGTAATTGTATCAGCATCAAGATATTTATCAAAAGTCATTATTATCTTATTGCTCTCACTTTTCACTTGAGAAATTGTAGCTGGCATATTTGATACCATGCCAACATTAACTTCTAACTGCGGTGGTGGAACAGGTAACTTATCACTTTGGATTGGCAAATAACCATCTTTTTCATATCTCACCTGCCATATGCCTTCCGGAACATCCCAAGCATACTTACCATCCACATCTGTCACTAATGGATTACTTTGATTATATTCCTCAGCATCCCATAATTCCATTTGCCCTAAGTCATTTTCAAAATATACCGTAGTTGTTACACCAGACAATCTATTTTCTGGGACGGTTTCATATACATAACCACTTGGATCCATAATCATCTTGGTATCTGCCATTTTTTCTTCAACATACAAATCAGAAAATTTTTCCCACAAGCTATCATTTTTCATGATGCTGTTTATGAAATTTTGCAATGACTGATTTATTGCATCATCAACCATATTGTCATACTTTTCCATATACTTATTTACACTAGCATCCATAAGCATTTCAGCATAATTACCTTCAACAAGATTTGTTAAATTCGAATAATTATCATCTATTTCCTCAATCAGGTCTTTTGTTTCTTTACTGAATTTCATCATTTTAATGATATCATACTCAGCCCTCAAACCTATAGATTCCCAATACAAGTCGTCTTCTTCTTCACACAATTTAATAAAGCTATTAATTCTATATAACATGTCTGTGCGATTATCATTTGTTATATCAGTATCAAAACTTGATTTGAAATCCTCAACTTTTTGCTCATAGTCTTCTTTGGTCAAAACTTTCTTCTTCCTAGTTGTTGTTGCCATTAAAGATAATTCATTTTGATTTTCATAGCCAATACCTTTTTGCACATAGGTATATTTTCCTCTTTCTTCTATGTACATTTCAAGTGTATCATATGTACCAATATCAGTTTGAATATATGTAGTAGATTTTTTAATATACGCTTTTCTTCCTTCTACTTCACATTCAAAATAATCATCAGTAACTTGAAAATCAACCTGTTTCTCTAATTCGAGATAATACAATACTTTTTTATCTTCAAAATCATTAAGTACAGTTTGATATTCCGCATAAAAACCATTTTCTGTGGTTTGGCTAACTAATACCGAAGATTCTGAATTTTCAAATATGTTCTCCGCTTCTTCGTCCTCCTCAGTATCATAATATATTGTAGGTATATATTTAACACTAAATGATTTTGGTACATTACTACTCGAAAGCGTTATCGTTCCTTCATAAAATCCGTTTTCTTCATTTAATGATAACGGAACATCTTTAAAATCGCCATTTGTAAATTCAATATGAATTGCCACATTGGCGACACCAGAATTATCATCAAATTTCAACCAGAAATCAAACGGTTTTATAGGCCACATATACCCAACAAAATATCCAACTTCTTTAGTTGTATTAAAGTTAATTTCCGTACCACCTTCAACATGCGCATCGTGATACATATTGAAATCAACAACTGTAGGATGATTAATTCCATACTGCAATTCTTCTATTTCTGACACAGCATCTCCTGATGTTGCATACATATTATGTTGCATATATTTTTTTGTTGTATCAAGCAATATTTCTGTACTATATATACCATAACGATTTGATTCAGTTTCAGCTGCAAGCACCCCGTTATCATAAATCTGAACCTTGGCTGATTTCGGAGCTATACCTCTCGCAACAATAATTTCTGAATTGGTTTGCTTTGGAACAACCAATGTTATACTGTTAATATTAACTGCTAAATTGCCCAACAATTCGCTATATGACTTTCCATCAAACTCATAATCTACCGTTGATACAATATCCAACTTAGCAAGAGAAATATTAGACAATATCTTAATCCCTAATTTTAAAACGCCACTTTCATTTGATGCAACAGTCAATAAGCCATCTTTAAGTTCATAATCAACAACTGTACCATTTAATGAAACTCCATTATCCACAACTTTTGTTCCATCAGGAATTGCTACAGTTATTTCTTTCTCTAATTCATTGTATTGTGAATCAAAGTTAAACTCACAACTAAGCCATACTGTATCACCAATTAAAGCTGTTGTATTTCCAGTTAATCGAGTTTCTCCACTCAAAATTGTGTGTGCATCTGATGCTTTTGGAATTATCAATGTTTCAGTGCATAAGATTAATCCATCTTCCACTTCTATTTCGCACAAAACATATCTTAAGTCAGATGATTTCAACTCGGTTATGTTAGTATATTTGTTAATATTTTCCTCTTTGGCAGCAATTGCAATACTGTACTTCCCACTTTGCAATTTATTAATAGTATATTGGTTTTCAACATTTCCGTAATATTCTATCCTCTTGCCTTCAGCATTAAACATTACAACATGAACAGGTTCGTTTTCGCCATCCTCCCTTGCATATGTAAGCATAGCGCCACCTAATTCCTTCATCGTTCCTTTAACTTCAACATTGCCGAATTGATTAACAACAGCATCAATTTGCAAATCTGCATAGCCTGATTTTTTAATCGTTACAGCTATTTCATCGTTAGCAGAAAGATTACTTTCGTTAGTATACAAAATCGGATATGAACTTTGATAATTTGCAACTTTAATATTTTTAGTTTTATTTACAACTTCAATCTGATTAGGTTTTTCATCATATCCTATAACACTTTCAATCTGTGTTTCTCTTGCAGACTTCAAATATCCAACCGAAAACTTAATTTTTCCACCAGCAGGCATAAGTTGCAATTCTGTTGGTAGTTCTCCTTGTTTTGCCTCTATGGTTTGAGTTGCATAAGAATTTTTACTAATACTTATTTTTGTATCAACATCTTTGATAGTAAATTTAAACTTACCATCGGGGGTTGTTCTTGCAGAATAGGTTTGTGAATATGTTCCATTTAACAACTGAACAACAGTAACTGATGCATTAAACACAGGATTTCCAGTTTCGGCATCTACAATAATTCCCTCATATTCTATTTCAGGTATTTTTTTCAACTGTACAATAATAATATTCTCTCCAGCCGATAATGTGACATCAGGCTTTTCCATATCCGTTTCATAAATCATCGCACAATTTCGTGACATAGAAACAGAATATCCAATAGTATCATCCATTGCCAAGTACTCAAGATGTGTTCCTGGTGGTAATAATCTATTTTTACCTTCAGTTTTATCATAGAATGCAACCTTTAATCCTGAGTCGGTTATTTCTTCGCCATCGCATTCAAATTTAACTTCTAAACTTGCCGGCAATACCATGCCTGTAAAATCAACATCTGTATTGGCTCCTGCAGAGACAATTATATCGTCAACCACAAAGAACTCCATATCATTGCCATAAACAACGGCCTTATATTTTTTATTAGCTGGCAAGCCATGGAACACAAATTCTTTTTCTGCACCAAGCGTCTGTTTGCTAACCATTCTTCCATTGTCCTCATACAATTTCAAAATCATACCATTATAACTTGACATATTATCTGCAAACTTTGCTGTTATAGTACTTTCAACATTCAATGGCATTGAATACCAATAACTACTTTCAAACTCTTTTACAAAAGATTCCTCATCTCTTACGATATTTGAAGTAAGAGAATTTATACTATGCATATTTTCCGTTATATTTATTTCAGCCTCGTATTGTCCTTTTTCTGCATTATAAACCATAGGAATATTCATTTCAGAATCTCCATTTAAATCGGTATACTTTACATTTAATTCAATAGAGTCTGCAAGCTCAGTCGAAAGAACTACTTTCATCACAGTATTAAATGCACTGTACCCACGACGATACTCTTTTACGTCATAATAGAAATCACTATCCGCATCAAGTATGTCCTCTTTGTTAATCACAACATCCTCATACGGAATACCATTATCTTGAGCAAATTTTTCAGCATAAGATTCAGCTTCACAATAAATTTTAAAATCACTACATCCATAGAATGCATTGCTATCAATATATGACACATATTCCGGAATTGTTATTTCTTCTAATGCTGTACAATTTGCAAATGCATAATAATTAATTCTGTCTGCATTATTAGGTATAATCACATTTGTCAATGCAGAACAATTGTAAAAAGTATAATCCCCAATTGTATATAGCTGTTTAGGCAATGTGATACTATTTAATGCAGAGCAATTTTGGAATGCTGATGATTCTATAGTTGTCACACTATCAGGTATTATTATATTCTCAATAGCGGTACAATTATAAAAAGCACTTGAACCTATACTCACCAGTTCTGCTGGTAATTTAACATTTTTAATTGAAGTACATCTTGAAAACATATTAGCAGGTAACACTACCATACCATCTTCTACAATTACATCTTCCAAAGTTGTACAATTTTCAAAGATTCTGCTTCCTGCCGTTAGTACAGTAGATGGTATGCTAATATCTTTCAAATTTGAGCATCCCGCGAAAGCATAAGAATCTATTGTTAGCAAACCTTCATTTAATTTGACAGTATTCAACTCTGTACAATTTTGAAATGCATATGAATAGATATATCTTAAACTTTCTGGCATCTGAATGTTTTTCAATCCTGCACAATTATAAAATGCATATGAATTAATAGTTTTTAGCTCATCACTAAATTCAATCTCACTTAATGATGTACAATTTTGGAATGCACTTTCACCAATACTTGTTACACTATCAGGAATTACTATACTCTTTAATTCTGTGCAATTATAGAATGCAGAACTACTTATTGTTATTATATTTAAAGGAAGTACTATACGCTCTAAATTTGTACAATAACTGAATGAACTAGATCCTATAGTTTCAACGCTATCAGGCAATATTATTTCTTCTACATATGCTGCTCTATATAATGCACTATCAGGAATATATACCATTCCTTCAGCAAATGTCACCTTAGACAAGCGAGTACATCCTTCAAATATTCTTCCACCCATAGTTGTTACTGTTGATGGTATTATTATTTCTTTTATATATGTACACCCTGCAAATGCATATGAATCTAATGTTAATAGCCCCTCGTTTAAAGATATATTTTCTAATCCTGTACAATTTTGAAAGGCATATGAATAGATATATCTCAAACTATCCGGCATAACGATAGTTTCAAGTCTGGTACAACCTGCAAATGCATATGAATTTATGGTTTTTAAATTATTACTTAAAACTATATTTGACAATTTTGTGCAGTTAGCAAATGTATTACTTCCTATAGTTACTACTTTTTCAGATAGTTCAACACTCTCCAATTCAGTACAATTATAGAATGCCGAATCACTAATTGTCTTTAAATCCACAGGCATATTAATAGTTGACAGATTTGTACAATAGCTGAATGCACTTTCTCCTATTGTACTTATTGTATCTGGCAATATAACATTTGTTACATTTTCTGCTCTGTAAAGTGCATTATCAGGAATCTTCACCATTCCCTCAGCAAATATCACCTTAGACAAACGAGTACATCCCTCAAATATTCTTCCACCCATAGTTGTTACTGTTGATGGTATTGTTATTTCTTTTATATATGTACACCCTGTAAATGCATATGAGTCTAACGTCAATAATCCCTCATTCAATGTTACATCCGTTAAACCTGTACAACCCTGAAATGCATATGAATAAATATATCTCAAACTATCTGGCATAGTGATACTTTCAAGTCGAGTACAACCTCCAAACGCATATGAATTTATTGTTCTCAAATCTGCACCAAATGTTACTGATGATAATCTCGTACAATTTTGGAATGCATAACTCCCTATTGTTTTTACATTTTCTGATAACTGTACCGTTCTCAATGAAGTGCAATTTGCAAATGCATATTCATTGATATATTGAAGATCATCTGGCAATGTTATTGTCATAAGACTAGTACAAGCATTAAATGCACTTTCTCCTATTGTTTTAACCGTACCCGGCAATACAATATCTGTTATATTTTCTGCTCTGTAAAGCGCATTATCAGGAATATTCACCATTCCCTCAGCAAATATCACCTTAGACAAACGAGTACATCCCTCAAATATTCTTCCACCCATAGTTGTTACTGTTGATGGTATTGTTATTTCTTTTATATATGTACACCCTGTAAATGCATATGAGTCTAACGTCAATAATCCCTCATTCAATGTTACATCCGTTAAACCTGTACAACCCTGAAATGCATATGAATAAATATATCTCAAACTATCTGGCATAGTGATACTTTCAAGTCGAGTACAGCCTCCAAATGCATATGAATTTATTGTTCTTAATTTATTTTCAAGTAATAAATTGCTTAACTTTGTACAATTTTGGAATGCATAGCTTCCTATAACTTGCAAACTATCTGATGCTGTAAATTCTGTAAGTGATGTACAGTTATAAAATGCTGATGGCTCAATTATTTCTAGATTCTCTGGTAAAACTATAGTAGCAAGACTACTACAATTATAAAATGCATTTTCGCCAATTACCTTTATTGTAGTTGGCAACAGTACATTTGTAACACTTGATGCATTTGAAAGAGCATTATCAGGAATTTCTATCATTCCTTCACTAAATATAACCTCATTCAAACGTGTGCAAGAATCAAAAACACTACTGTCCATTCCTATAACAGTTGATGGAATAGTTATATTTGTCAAATAAGTACATCCTTTAAATGCATATGAATAAATATTTAATAATCCTTCATTCAAAACAACTGTTGACAAATCTGTACATCCTTGAAATGCATAGCTATTTATTGTTTCTATCGAACTTGGAAGTGTTATTGAAGTTAATTTGTTTGCATTAAGAAATGCTTGATAACCAATTTCTTTTACTACAACACCATCAAGTGTTTCTGGAATTTCCAATGTAGTTTTTGAATTGTCTGTTCCTGTAATCACACCATTTTCAAAATAAATACCATATTCTTCATAGTATGTACCCGATGCACTCATAAGAGAAAATTCACTCTCATAAAATTGTTCTTCATTATTTAATACTTCATTTTTTTCTGAATTAATTACTTCCTCTTCTACAGTTACTTCCGGCACTTCTATTTCATCTGACAAATTTGGATTTTCATCTAAAAATGTTTGTATTAATTCTGCATCCAAATTATTAATCTCCGTTGTTTCAACTACTATAAGTTCGTCATTAATCTCTGTCACCTCAGGGATCTTTATATTTAATGATGTATCTATCTCCGATAAAACAATATCTGTTTCTTTCGAGTAGTCTGAGTACAAACTTAAGGCTGACTTAATAATTTCATAAGGAATATTATTATTTATAGCAAACTCCATAGCAGCTGAATCTTCATAACAGTAAACAATCAGTTTTTCACAATTATTAAATGCACTGCTCGCTATAGATTTTGTAAATTCAGGCACTTCAACTTTTTCTAACTCTGTGCAATTTGCAAAAGCATATGAACCTATAGAAGTTAAATAACCATAGAACATTGCCTTCTCCAAACGGCTACAGTTATAAAAAGCATAGCTTCCTATTGTTTCAATATTTTCCTTCCCCTCGAATTTTTTTAATGCTTTGCAGTTCCTGAATGCATATTGACCAATAGTATCCAAAGTTTCAGGTATTATTACACTGTAGAGCTTTACACAACCATCAAAAGCATTCGCACCCAAGCTTCGTACACCTTCAGGTAAATTTATAATTTTAATACTTGTACAATTATAAAATGCCGAGTCCCCTATCGAACGCATTCCACTTGGTAATGTCACACTGGTTAGCTGTACACAGCTGCTGAAAGTATTGTTTGGCAATTCTGTACATCCTTCTCGGATTGATGCTGTTTTTAATCTAATACAGTTAGCAAACACATCACTTCCCATGGTTACGATAGTAGATGGAATTTCTATTTCTGACAAGTATGCACAACCATTAAATGCTCCATTGTTAATAGTAGTCAAACCTTCAGGTAAATCTGCCTTCTTTAAATCTGTGCAATTTAAAAATGCATACGAATCAATTGTATTCAAACTCGTTGGCAATGCAATATTCTTTATTGAAGGGCAACTTTCAAATGCTCTGTATCCAATACTCATAAGTTCTTCATTGAATACTATATTTTTTAATTTATCACAACTTGTAAATGCATATTGATCTATTGTCTCTAAATACTCTGGAAGAACTATTTCAGTCAAGTCATTACAATTATAGAAACAGTATTCTGGAATAGTCCTTATACGACTTGGTAACGAAATATTTTTGAGTTTCAAACATCCGTAGAACGCACTTTCTCCAATTTCCATTACACTGCTTGGAATAACCACTTCTTTTACTGAACTACAACCATATAAAATATTTGATGGTATAATATCTGTTAATTTACTAAATATTACTTTCTTTAATCTCGTACAATTTGAGAATATATTACTGCCTGTATTTATAAGTGTGGATGGTAGTGTCAACTCTTTTATATGAGAACATCCAGCAAATGCACTATTATTAATGGTCGTTATTCCTTCTGATAGCATTAAATCAGAAATACCTGTACAATTTAAAAATGCATAACTGTCAATAATTTTTACATTACCTGGTATTTGTATAGCATCCAACTCTGCGCAATCCTCAAATGATCTATAACCGATTGTCTCAAGATATTCATTAAATTCAATTGTTTGTAATCTGTTACAACTTGTAAAAGCATACTCACTTATACTTTCTAACTTTTCAGGTAATACTATGTTTCTTAAATTATCACAATCATAAAAAACATATTCTCCAAAGTTCTTAATCCCATCAGGCAACTGAATATTTTCCAATCCATCACAATTATAAAAAGCATACTCACCAATTGAATCAACTGTTGATGGCACAATTACTTCCGTAACACTTGTACATCCTGATAACGCATTGGCAGGAATCGTCACAAATCCTTCTGCAAATATCACCTTTTTTAGTCTATCACAATTATTAAAATTACTACCACTAATATTAACAAGTGTTGAAGGTATTGTTATTTCCGTTATGTATGCACACCCTGAAAACACATTACTATTAATAGTTGTTATTCCTTCTGATAACATTAAATTAGAAATACCTGTACAATTTAAAAATGCGTAACTGTCAATAGTTTTTACATTACCTGGTATAATTAGCGTGCTAATTTCACCACAACTTTCAAATGCTCTATAACCAATTGTTTCAAGTTTAGAATTAAATGATATACTACTAAGTCTATTACAACCAACAAAGGCATAACTATTAATAATTGATACATTTTCCGGAATATTAATCGCTGTTAAGCTATCACAATCATAAAAGCAATATTCTGAAATATTGTTCAAATTATCTGGTAATGTAATATTACTTATTGAATCACAATTATAAAAAGCATATTCTCCTATTTCTGTCACTGTGTCAGGGATAATAATTTCGATAACAGTACTACATTCTTGTAGTACGTATGCCGGTATTTTTGTCATACCATCTGCAAATATAATTTTAACTAACCTTGGACAATTAGAAAACACATTAGTACCCATACTCGTAACAGTAGTTGGTATGGTCATCTCTGTCAAAAGCGCACAACCATTAAATGCACTATTATTTATAGTTGTTAAGCCTTCTGAGAGAATAACTGTATGTATTCCATAACAATTCAAAAACGCATATGAATCTATCATTTCTACTGATGCTGGAATATTTAATTGTTTTATCTCGATACAACTCTCAAATGCTCTGTAACCAATTGTTTCAAGTTTAGAATTAAATGATATACTACTAAGTCTATTACAACTAACAAAGGCATAACGCTCTATGACTGTTACATTATCCGGTATATTTATTGATTGTAAATTGTCACAATCGTAAAAACAATACTCCGGAATACAACTCAAATTATTGGGTAATATAATATCACTTAACGAATCGCAATTATAAAAAGCATATTCTCCTATTTCAGTTACTGTATCTGGAATGAGTATATATTCAACACTATTACAATTATAAAGAGCATATGCTGGAATTTTAGATATTCCTGCTTCAAATGTAACTTTTTTCAATCTAATACAATTTGCAAAAATATCGCTATCCATGGTTGTTACGGTATTCGGTAAAGTTATTTCATTTAAAATCGAACACCCAGTAAACGCCCCTGTGCCAATAGTCTTCAGTCCATCAGAAAATACAATCTTACTTAGTCTTTTACAATTTCTAAAAGAATATGAACCTATAGTTTCTATTGATGACGGAAACTCCAATGTTTGTATACGTCTATTCCCATCAAAAGCCTTATTGGCGATACTTTTTACTTCAACACCATTTATTTCAGGGGGTATCACAACATTAGTATCTGTGCCAGTATAACCAGTTATTGTACCATCAGAAAACATAAAATCATACTCCGACGTATAATCCCCCATAGTTTTAGCACTTATCACATTTGATAAACCTTCACGTATACCACCACTTACATTTAATCTAAAATAATATACTGTATCTAAATCAAGGTTTGTAATAACTGCCATAGATGATTCTGATGTAACATCTCCATCCACAACAGAATTTGTCCAAATTTCTCCATCAAGTGATTGTTCAACTAATACACTAGTTGCATCTTGTGGTTTTGCAAACGTTAATGCAATTGTATTCTTTGATCTTGATTTAGTTTTTACATTCGTTATCGGCCCATTAGATAACGCTGCATCTATATTCATAACAGCAAATCCATAATATGTCGAGCTTCCATCAGTTGTCAATCTGATTTTTATAACACTTCCACTCACCTCTACCGTTTGCCCAGCAAGTTCTGTAGAAGTATACTGACCGATCAACGTATCATCATTATCATAAATATAAATATTATCGTATCCATTTTCAACAGCTGTATCTGCAGAAAACGTTACACTTAGACTATCCGCCACTTCTGGATGTGTATAAACCCACGTAGTATCCATATTATTTGAATAAGAATGCGCTGATTGAAGTTCTTCAACTGTAGTCACTTCAATAATTTCAGATTCAGACAATGATTGCAACTCAACCGAATCTACAGAAAGTAATTCTATATTTTCTTTTTCATTACTAAGATCTCCAACAACTTCTTCATTTTCAACTACATTAATTGATTGTTGTGCAAGCTCTGAATTTTCAACCATTTCAGAATTAGTTAGTAATTTTTCATCACTAACAATCTGATTAATTTCGCTATTTATTAATTCCGCTTCAATGCCTTCTGCAAAAACATTACCTGTGGATAATATAATACTCATAGCTACCAATAAACTTATAACCCTTCTTTTCATTTCTTCCTCCTTATACACTATATTTATGTTCAATTTAAATATTATTAATTCTTCCATTCCTCCTAACCAAATTAATCACTATAACTTTTTGCAAATTTAAACATTTACAAAAAAGCATCTATGTATAATTATATCACCATTTGATATAACTAACAACATACTTTTTCAAAATTCTATTATACAAAATGTACAATTGTCAATGATGGGTGACACTTTTCTAAAAAAATAAAAGCTTCACTCC
>CAYRCC010000004.1:64686-78615 GCA_964422725.1 uncultured Lachnospiraceae bacterium | reverse complement strand
CTTTAAGGCAGAGCCTTAAATCGTCGTCCGCAGACGACGAAACTTCTAAGCGTTCAAGTTTTGCTCAAACTTTTTTTAATAGTATCGGAAATCTTTACGATGCCCGAATGGCAGTTTTGCCGTAAGCGAAACTACTGAAAGTTTGTCGCTGTCCGCAGACAGCGACACCACCTCAAAAATTTTAAGCAAAACTAATAAGTCTACACTTTAAAAGCTCCTGCCGAAACAGGAGCTTTTAAATTAATCATTATTTGATTTTCTTAAGAAGTCTGCTGATCATAACAGCACCCTGAGCACGAGTTGCATCGGCTTTCGGAGCAAATGTTCCGTCGCCCATACCGCTTACGATTTCAAGCTTAACAGCACCGGCAACATAATCGTTTGCCCAAGCGGCAATATCAGCTTTATCCGTAAACTCGTCTGTGTTACCGCCGGCAAAGTCAACCGACTTAGCTTTTGCGGCAGCTACTACCAATGATGCCATCTCTTCACGAGTGATTTTCTGATTCGGCAACAATTTGTTGTCAGCAGTCATATTAGCATCAATCAAAGCGGCTTTTTCGGCAGCCTGTACATACGGCGCAAACCATTCGGTAGCGGCAACGTCTGTGTATTTAGCCGAATATGCCTCTGTAATGTCAAGACCCATAGCGGCAACTACAAGCTTAATAAACTGAGCTCTTGTAATTGTGTCGTTAGGACCGAATGTATCGGCGTTAAGACCGTCAATGATGTTAGCCTGATACATTTCGATAATTGTATCCTTACCCCAGTGATTGTCGATATCCTTGAATGTTACAGGCTTAGCACTTGCTTGCGGTGCGGCTGACGGATCAGCTGACGGAGCCGGTGTTGTCGTAGCTTCAGGAGTCGGAGCCGGTGTAGGAGTTGCTGCAACGGTGTTAGGGTCGAAATCGCCTTTACCGATTGAGAGGTTTGTCAGGTCAAAATTGTGTGCGCCTGATTTTCTCTGGTACGCAAATACGAAGATAAGCGGATTTGCGGCAGCCGATGTTACGAATGACATAGGCTCTGTTGTAAATTCATTACCGTCTTTGTCTGTTACGGTTACTGTGTATTCAAGATTTGCACAATCATACTTAACCAAAGCGGTGTACCACTCGCCTGTGTTCATCTTGCCGATGATTTCGTGAACCTTGCCGTTAGCGGCGGTAGCTGTGATTTTCTTTGTCAAAGCGTTAAACTCTACATTCGTCGAAACGTCGCCGCCTTTTGTAGGGTCGGTATAAGTACCCGACTGGAACTGGATAACACCCTCGTTCATTCTGATGTCAAACTTTGCCCAGCCTGTTTCGGTGATTGGGTTTTTCTGGTTTCTGTAGTAGAAATACCAAGAACCTTCACCAACGTTGCCGGCTTTAACACTGTCTGAATAGAAGTGTACATACTTCTGTCCGTCCTCTTCCTGAAGAGTAGACTCCGTTGTGCTTGCGCTTCCTTTGTAAAGCCAAGGATTTCCGTCGATTCTTACCGGCAGACCCGGAGCTGCGGCAATGTCGGAAAAGTCTGTCTGTTTGATATAAGGCAATGCGGTGATTTCCGCATTAGCAATCATCGGAACTGCCAATGAC
Organism: uncultured Lachnospiraceae bacterium; assembly: GCA_964422725.1. GTDB lineage: Bacteria > Bacillota > Clostridia > UBA1381 > UBA1381 > CAKSNH01. Next base: position 77,023 of record CAYRCC010000004.1, on the reverse strand, counting down.
TGCACTGCCAGCACTGATGCTGCCAGCAGAGAAATAAGTTGTTTCTTCATGGTAATTACCCCTTTTCTTATAGCCCTAAGGCTGTTATTTTTTATGAAAGCATACAACGATGCCAACATTTCAACAGTATAATTATACACCGATACACGCAAATTGAAAATAGAAAAAACAGACATAAAAGTTTAAAAAAACGTCTAAAAAAGACAATATATTTTTCGACTTTTTATGCACATTCACCATAGCGGTGCGCGAAAACGCGCTTTAACCGCATTTTGCCGAGCCGGACAAAAAATTCCAATGTTCGGCAAAATGCTGTATTTTCAATTTGACGGCAAACCTGAATTATACATTTGCCGGAGATGACTGCGTTTCGTCCTTTGCCTCTTCCGGAAGTTCCTCCATATAATTTACCATTATTTCGGTGCGATTGTCACCGAGGAACACTTTAAAGCCCTGTCCGTACTTTATAACCACGCCGTCCGGATCACTGCTCACGTGGGTGTATCTTATACGCGCCGACCCTGTACTCATAACCTTTATTCCCGTTGAAGTTCCGCATAGGAAAACCTCCTGAATTTCAAGCAGTGCGCGGTTTTGTATAATATCGTACAGCGATTTTCTTTTGCCGAACTCGGAAAGGTCACGGTAAAAGACCGGCTGAAGTGTACTCTGCTTTATTTCTATGCTGATTACGCCGTACATCTTTTTAAGGCTGAGAAACGCATTTATCTGTTTTCTGTACTTAATGAGATAGCCGACAGCCACAAGTGCAACAATTGCGGCGATGATTATTTTTATCCACAGCGAGCTGTTGCCGTCCTTGTTAGGGTTGCTTACAACCATCACGCTTATCGGGTCACTTTCGATGTTGCCGCCGTCAAGCAGAACGACTGCCGAAATATCCTTGTTGCCCATAGTTTTTGCGGTATATGTACATTCGTATCTGTTGTTGTGATAATACATATCCTTTACATCCGAGGTTTCATCGTCTTTAATGTAAAGGCGGACGGTGAGGTTTTCCGCGTCAAGTCCCGTATCCTCATCAACCTCGATATTTACGCTGTACATTGCCGAAACGCCGGTGTAGATAACATTTGAATTGGTGTTGAATTTGATTCTTACTTTATAGTCGAAATGCGGAATTACGCGTATGGTTTCCGAGGCGGTATCCGTTACGGACAGTATCCATTTACCGTTAATCGGAGTGTTTATATGAATTTCGGAGTAACCGTCACCCTTTGTTAAGGTTGCCGAGCCTGCGCCGAATGACACGGGAAGTCCGGACGGGGTTTTGAGTGCGGCGGTTATTTCGCCGGCGTGCTCAATGCGGATAACTCCCGATTTTGCAAATTGGAATACGTCAAACTCGAAATTATGGGTATCGCCGGAGTTGAATGCGGCAGTAATTGCATTTGCGTTGTTTAATGCGTTGCTCGGATTTACCGCCTGCGACTGACCGTCCGCCGAAACTGTCTGTACCGCTTCGCTTTGAACCGCCGCCTGTGCCGACTGCTGATTTTTTGCGATTATGTCGGCAACTATACTGCCGACAGCCGTTTTTATTTCTTCCGCGCCGACAGGGAAATACGCAGTTGTCTGCGCTTTGGCGGCAATAGCCTCAAGCTCGGCTTTTGTCTGTTCGCCGGAATTCAGACCGACAACATAAACAGGGTATCCCTTATCGGTGACCGCGAGCGTGTCGGCGGCTGTCATTTCGGCGGTTCTGCCGCTTTGCTGATAGTCGTTGTCATCACCGGCAATCAGTATGATAGCTTTAGATGCGGTTTCCGGCGACATTTTGTCCGCCTCGACAAGACCCACCGCATAGTCCGTACCCTTGGCACTGCGTGTGAGCTTTGTCTGTGTGTATGAGTCAAAATCCTGTTTTATCTGCTGCGAAAAATCGCACACAGGGAATGTAGTCACCGCCTCAAGACCGTATGCAACCGCACCTATGCGGTAACCGCTGTCTTCGCCGAGTGAGGAAAGTGCCTCGCTTATTGCGGCTGAAACGGCGTTGTTCGGGTCGTTTTGGCGCATAGAAACAGTGTCGTCGACGGCGAATATTATGTCACAGCCGACGCCGTCGGCGCGGACGGACAAACCGCCGAAAACGCCAAGACACATAACAATAACCATACTTAAAGATATAATCCTTTTCAAATTTACCATCCTCCCAATTTATTATAAAACCAATTATACACCTTAGCTACATTATAGAACATATTATCCGCAACGTCAACAAAAATTTTTGCGTTTGCGGTATTATTTATATGTAAAATTAATATATTTTGTACTGCGGCGGTATACTTTTTGGCGGTGCGGATTATTATTTTGAAAGTTTTTGAAAAAAATAGTGCAAAATGCGCCGAAATATGATAATATATACTAAGTGCACCGTCGGCGCGGTTTGCACAATACAAAAAAAGGATACGGTTGACCATGATTTTATTGAAAAATGCACATATATATACAATGGCGGGGGCGGAATACGAAAACGGCTGTATTCTGTTTGACGAAAAAATCCGCTATGTCGGTGACGAGGACAAAACCGATCTGTCGGAGTACGACTTAGAACGCGTTATCGACGTGAACGGCGCGGTTGTGACACCCGGTCTTATAGATGCACACTGCCATCTGGGAATGTTTGAGGATTCGCTCGGCTTTGAGGGCGACGACGGAAACGAGGACTCCGACCCGATTCTCCCACAGATGCGCGCAATTGATGCGATAAATCCGTTTGACCGCGGTTTTGCCGATGCGCTCGCCGCCGGAGTGACGACGGCTGTGACGGGGCCGGGGAGCGCAAATCCGATCGGCGGTTCTTTCGCGGCGGTAAAGACGTACGGCGTATGCGTTGACGATATGGTTTTGAAAAGTCCGGCGGCGATGAAGTTTGCGCTCGGCGAAAACCCCAAATCCGTCTACCACGGAAAAAATCAAATGCCGCTAACGCGTATGGGTACGGCGGCGCTGATACGCGAAACGCTGTTTAAAGCGCGCGAATACGCCAAACAGCTTGATGAATACGAAAACAACCCCGACGAAAACGACAGACCCGATTTTGACATTAAATATGAATCGCTTTTACCGGTGCTTGCAAAGCAAATCCCCGTCAAAATCCACGCTCACCGCGCAGACGATATATGTACGGCACTGCGCATTGCAAAGGAGTTTGACCTTGACGTGACAATAGAGCACTGCACCGACGGTGAGTCGATACTCGATGTTCTTGTGCGCGAAAACGTGCCTGTTATGCTCGGTCCGACACTGTCCGACCGCAGTAAACCCGAACTTAAAAATCTCAGCTTTTCAAGCTACAGGGCATTGTCCGATTCGGGGCTGGACGTCGCAATCATAACCGACCACCCCGAAATACCTGTCGAAAATCTGCCGCTGTGCGCGGCGATGGCGGTGAAAAACGGTATGGACAGGTACAAAGCACTTGAGGCAATTACCTCGACAGCGGCGAAAAACTGCCGCATTGACGGGCGCGTCGGCACGCTTGAAGTCGGCAAGGACGCCGACATAGCGGTCTTTACCGCAAATCCCGTTGAGTTTGACTCCGAAAATATTATGACGATAATCGACGGAAAAATTGTAAAAGAATAATTTTGAGGTGGTATTTTGAAAATTAACACTCCTATAGCCGAGGCTCTGAAAAAGTATTCGGCAATGCACAGAATATCTTTCGCAATGCCGGGGCACAAGGGGCGCGGTATCGACAAGGCGTTCGCGAAAAATATAATTAAATATGATGTAACCGAACTTCGCGACACGCTTAATCTGCACAACCCCGATGAACCGATACTGCGCGCAAAAAAGGCTGCCGCTGACTTTTTCGGCGCACAGGACACGTTTTTTCTCACAGGCGGCTCTACAAGCGGTATTTTCGCAATGCTCGCGGCAACGGTGCAAAGCGGTGAAAAGGTTGCGGTTAACCGCGCGTGTCACATATCGGTGATAAACGCGTGTATTGCGCTTGGAATAAAACCGGTATTTATTGCACAGAGCATTATAGATAAGTTTTCAGTGCCGGGGGCGGTCAACCAAAAGGATTTGATTGACGTACTCGATGCAAACCCCGACACGAAAGCCGTACTGATTACGTCGCCGTCATACTACGGCATTTGCTCCGACATAGAAACACTCGCGAAAATCACGCGCGCAAGGGCAATTCCGCTGCTTGTCGACGAGGCGCACGGCGCGCATTTTGCCGTAAACCCTACTGTTTTTCCGCGTACGGCGATGAGTCAGGGTGCGGATTTGGCGGTACAGAGTGCGCACAAAACCTTAAACGCACTCAATCAGACCGCATATCTGCACGTCGGCGGTGATATCGTCAACAAAGCACGGCTGGGCGAAACCGTAAAAATGTTTCAGACATCAAGTCCGTCTTACCCGGCCCTGGCAACCGCCGATGCGGCGCGTGCCGAGCTCGAAAGCGCATCGGGCAGAGGCCGCTGGAAAACGGTTTTCTCAAACTGCGAAAAACTGAGAAATTCCGTATCCCAAAAAACAAAGGTGGAGTTTATGAGTATGCTCTACAACGGCAAGTACAACATCGACAGTGTTGACGAAACGCGTATCGTGATGAATTTTTCCGCGTACAAAACAAGCGGCTTTGCCGTAAGCGAAAAACTGCGCACCCAATATAATATAGATACGGAAATGGCGGATTTGTTCAATGTCGTGGCGATTGCGACCGCCTCGAACAGTGCACGCGATTTTTCGTGCCTTGCCGCGGCAGTGGTTAAAATATGCTCCGAGCTTGAAATGAGCGAGGAAGAGCCGAGCTTTCCGCCTGTGCCTATGGCGGCGGACAGTATTCCGGCGCGCGAGGCTTTTTATTCGCCGTCACGGGCGGTAAGACTTGACGAGGCTGTCGGCTGTTACAGTGCCTCTACGGTGTTTGCGTATCCGCCGGCTGTGCCGATAATATGTATCGGCGAGAAAATCGGCGCGGAAAGTGCCGGATATATTGAGGCTCTGAAAGATATGGGCGCGGAAATAGTCGGTCTTAATGCAAACGGTTACATTAAAATAGTAGAAAATTAGATTTTAAACCGCAAAAATGTGTATTTGTGCATTTTGCGGTTTTTTTTACACTTAATTTGTTAAAATAATCGAAAATTGTGAGCTAAAAAACAGTATTTGTGAGTACGGCGCATAAATATACATAAACTGTGCGTTAAAAATACACAAAAATGAATTGTGTTTTTTGTGCAAAATTTCGGTCTGAATTTTAACAAATTTATTGCACATTTTAATAAAATGTGCTACAATACAGAGTATATAGGCGGTTCAAATTATGCAAATTGTCGGTTATTTTATCGGCGAATACGGTTTTGACTGCTATAAATTTTAATTCTACGGCTTGATTTGAGCCGAAAAAAAGAAAGGGAGAGAACAGAAATGAACAATAAGAAAATCATTTCATTGCTGTGTGCGGCGGCTCTTTCGGCATCCTCTTTTGCAGGACTGTCAATGTCGGTTGCGGCAGACAGCGCAGTGTTTGCAAAGAGCGGTATCGAAAGCTATCTGAACAACACAGTTGAGCTTTTGGACGACACACAAAAAGATGACAGCACACTCTGGTCAGACACATTCAATAATGCGGCTACAGGTCTTATCCTGGATGGTACGTCAGGTACCGGTCCGCTTGAAAACAGCGAATTTGTCAAAGGACTTAAGTTTGTAACAACAAACCGCAACAAACCCAACGGCGATGCCGGCAGCTACACAGATTCCGAAAACAATTATGTATACGGCGGCTCATACTATATGGTTTGCGAAAAAGAGGACAGCTCCGACAAATACCTTCGTCTGAGTTTCCCTGTGTTCGGTGACTTTACAACAAACGGCAGATGGGGACACGTTGACTTTGAACAGGCTTACACGGCTACCGAAACCAAAGACGTTGTTATGGACTTTGACATCAGACTCACCAACGCTTTGGATCACGGCAATGACAGCACAAAACCTGTTTTCAGAGTGGGTACTTTTGACACTGATGCCAAAACGGCAAAGGCTGTTGAAATTAACAAAGAAACACTCGAGCTCGGCGACGATTGGGTACACGCAAGAATTGTTACCTCGTCGACAGGTTCAAAATTATATATTGACGGTGTTGAAAAAGGCGAATTTGCAGACGTTACTTCACTTGCGCAAATCGGCTTGTATTCACCGGACGGTGAATCGTGCGGCAGTGCCACACCTGACCTTATAGCTGGCGGTACTCAATATGTTCCGGATGACGGCGGCAGCTATGCTGATGCCGACAAACCTACAAAAACCGCTATTGCAGACCTTGACAACGTTGTAATTTACACGGCTGACACAGGTGCTACAAACGGTACTACAGCAACTCCGGGCGCAGAAGACCAGGAGGGCGGCGCAACACCTACTCCTACAAAAGCGCCTACATATATCCCGACAGCTCCGACACTTACAGCACCATCGGGCGTAACGGGTCTTGAAGAATATCACTTTGATAATGTTGCCGTTAAATCGTGGGCATTGTCAACGGCTGAACAGAATATTACCGATATAGACGGTCTTAACATTCACATCGGCGGCAGATCAAGCGGCGGTGCTGTAGACACATTTTCGGCTGTTACAAAGATTAAGACGGGTAACGCTTTCCAAATGCAGTCGTGCAGTTACGGTACAGCCGGCAGAGCTCCGAGAATGAACGTGGTTTCATCTCTTAAAGCGGCTAACGGTGTAAGCACGGTTATGACGTTTAACGTATATCTTTCTGCGGCTAAGGGTTACGAAGAGGACGGACAGCCAAGACTTTTCTTCCTTAAGGACGCTACTCAGCAAGGCTCTGACTCAACAGGTGCATACAGAAACGTTGCGGCTGTTTTGACGGCAGTTAAGAACGAAAAAATATACAGAGGTGACGATTCGTCATCAGACGTAATCAGCACATACGTTACACCTAACGAATGGCACACGGTTACATTTATTGTAACTCCGGGCGACGGCGGAGCAACACACAGACTTTATGTTGACGGCGCAACCGAGCCGGCTGTAAAGGCAAGCTATGTTGCAACAGGCGAAAACGCTACATATATGGACGATTTGCCAATGCTTACGACAGAGTCGAAAGCGGCTAAGGTGAGCGGCGTGGATCAGTCACCGTCACGCAACCTTGTTACAATCGACGATTTGCTCGTATACCAAGGCACAGCTGACGAACCGAAAAGACTTCTCCCGACAGTAGAAGAAGCTCCGGTTGTTAAGCCTACAGCAACAATGACACTTGACGAAACCGCAAAGACTGTTACAATGACGGCTGACCAGGACTGCAAGGCAGTTTTGATTCAGGCAAGCTACAAGTCGGACGGTATGCTCGATGCTGTCAAGACATTGAAAGAAGTTACTTTGACTGCCAATACACCTGTTACCGAAACATTGGCAACTCTTAATGTCGGTGATAAAATTATGCTTTGGGACGGTATGGACAGTATGTCACCGCTCGCTGAAGGTATAGCAAGCACAGGCGGCGATTCACAGGCTACACCTGACCCGACGAAGAAACCGGAAGAGTCGACACCAACACCTGTACCTGGCGGTGATGCAACACCAACACCTGGCAGTGATGCAACACCAACACCAACACCTGGCAGTGATGTAACACCAACACCTGTACCTGGCGGCGATGCAACACCAACACCAACACCTGGCAGTGATGTAACACCAACTCCGACTTCATATGCAATTGCCAAGGCTGAAAACATTGTAGGCGGTACTGTTGAGATTGATAAGCAGTCAGCAAAAGCCGGCGACACTGTAACAATTACAGCTGCACCGAGCGATGGTTACAAGTTCGGCAAAATTACGGTAACTCCTGACAGCGTAACGGTTTCGGCTACGGCTGACGGCAAGTATACATTCACAATGCCGGCAAGCAATGTAACGGTTGGCGCTGAATTTACGGCTGTATATGCTGTAGCGGTTGCCGAGGGTATCACAGGCGGTACTGTTACGGTTGATAAGAAAACGGCAGCAGCCGGTGAAGAAGTTACGGTTACAGCTACACCGAACAGCAAATATTTGCTTGATAAGGTTACGGTTAAAGACGCAGACAACAACGATGTTGAAGTTAAAGACGGCAAGTTCACTATGCCGGCAAAGGCTGTAACGGTTAGCGCAACATTCGTTGCCGATACGGCAATTTACAGAGCTAAAATCACAACATCAGCACAGGTAACATATTCGTTGACAGCAAGTGATTGTGCCGATACAGCAAGTGTAACAGCTGAAGAGGTTGCAAAGTCTAACGTTGCAGACTTCGGTACAGCTACGGATAAAACTGCTGCGGTTGCCGCTCTTGACGGTTGGGGATATATGCACTATGCATACACTTCGATGGATAAAGACGGCACATTCCAAAGCGGCAGACAGTCAAATGCACACACAGATGCTGCGGCTAATGCTTTGTTTGTACAGAATGTAGGAAATATCGGCTCTAACGGTGCAATTTCATTTATTCCGGCTAACTGCGCAGATGTAACACTTCCTACAGAGGGTAAGATTGTTTACACATTCGATGCTATCGCAACGACAACCGGCGGAAATCAGGCAGGTGAAGTTTTGTTCGGTCTTACATCGTCTGCTGACGGTACAACCGTTGCAAGTGTTGCAAGCACAATAGTTGCGGCATCCGGTACTAATAATGTGGCTGTAACAGTTCCGATGGTAATGACTTACAGCATTGAGAATAAGACATATACGATTACAGCAAATAATAAGCTTGTAGCAAGCGGTGTGTCAGAAAATCCTGTAACAGGTATTTATGCACAAGGTATTGCTAAATATATCAAATCAGGTATTTCTAACCTTGTTGTAACAGTTGTTGACAGTGACAATACTGCTACATTGGAGAGCGTTGATGCGGCAAACGGTACAGCATCGGTAGACGGTATTGAATTTAAGAAAGACGATACTGTTACAGTTACGGCTACAGCGGTTGCCGGCAAGAAAGTTAAAGCGGTAACGGTTACAAAAGCAAGCGGCGGAACGGTTGACGTAACTGCCGGTGCGGATAACAAATATACATTCACAATGCCGGACGAAAACGTAACGATAAAGGTTGAGTATGACAGAGCTGATATCGCTACAATTGAAGTAAGCGGTGCAACAGCAGCATCTATAGAAACAACAGAGCAGTACACAGCTGTTGTAAAAGCGGCTGACGGTACGGTTCTTACTCCGGCTGACGGCGAAATTGTTTGGTCGGTTACAGGTGCTACAGATAAGACTACTGTTGATCAGACAGGTAAGCTTACTGTAGACAAGGACGAAACAACCTCCGGTACAAATAAGACAATCAAGGTTGTAGCTACTGTTAAGGATACAGAAATTAAAAATGAGTATACTGTTACAGTTACGGCTGCGGCTACATATACGATTACAGCACGTACATTTGACAACGGTTCGGTAACGGTTAAGCAGAGCAAGGCTGCAGAGGGCGCAGATGTTGAGGTTGAGGCAAGTGCCGATAAGGGTTACGAGGTTAAGGGCGTTTATTATGCTCCGGTAGCTCCGAGCGTTGCGATTGCAAATCTGACAGCCGGCGTTACTCCTACAAAGTATGAGCTTGAAGCAACTGAGGGTTATACCAGCATTGGCAGTATTGACAATCCTTCGGATTATTCTATAAGAAGAATATTTATTACCGCTGAGGGACTTGAAGAGCACGAAAACGGAAACGGCGTTAAAGGTCTTTGGGTAGGTGCAGGCGTTACAGCTCCTGAGGGTACAAAGTTTGCAGGCTATGTATTCTCGGATAGCGCAGATGCTATAACTAAGGCTGACAGTGACATTAGTTGGGAAACAGAGTTCACAGGTGATGATAACGACGGGTATATCGGTTTCTATGTGAACGGCAGTAAAACAAAGTATGCGGCTGTTAAGATGGCAGACGGCAGAGTTTACAGATATGCAATTCGTTCAAATGTAAACGCTGATGATACTGCCGACGGTATTGGTGCAACCGGTGATCCTGTTGATGAAAGTACAGCAATCACAGCTGATAAAGATGGCGCATATAAGTTTACCATGCCGAAATATCCGGTTGAGGTTTGGGCAGATGTGGATAAGGCTAATTTGGCAATTACATGGGACGTGGATAACAGCGTAGATGAAAGTGCTTGGCCTAGCGATGCACCAGCTGCGGCAAAGGTTGGCGATAAGATTGATGTTGCCGGTTATTTAGATTATGATAGTTCCAAGTATGAGATCAGCGAGATTTCATACAAGGGCACAGCCGCAGACAGCACAATTGCAAAAACTGTTATAAACAAGAATACAGACGGCAAGTATGAACTTACTATGCCTAATGAGCCGATAACAATCAGTGTTACGTTTAAAGAAATTGTTAGATTGGCTTATTCATCGGTAAGTGCTGATGGTGTTAGCACAGACGAGTTTTTCGCTAATGGCGTTGGCAAATTGAATCATAACGACACAAGTAAGTTGTCTCTTGTAAAAGTTAACATTAGCAAAGAGCAAGGTAATTCATTAAAGAATGCTGTGTTGACCTTTGATTCGATTTGTACAGTATCTGGCAAAAATTCAAATGTGGTAATTCAGAGAATTGATGATATTGATATTATGTCATCAACATTAGCTACTGTTAAAGCAGCTGTCACTAAAGGCAATGTTGTAACACTTAGCAATTCTAAAGATAATGCCGCTACTAAACAGTCGATTGACATTACGAATGATTTGAGAGAAACAGGCGGTATTGCTACATATGCAATTTTTACAGCTACAGCTCGTGAACAGCAACTTTCAAATTTTGAGCTTACAACAACATACGGTTCAGATGTTGCGTTTAGCATAAAAGATGTGTCAGAGGGAGATTTTGATGTTACTATTAAGGGTACTACTGACACAGCATTTACAGAAACAGTAAAAGTTTCTAACGGAAGCGGTGCGGCAATATTACCGGCTGGTGAGTACACATATGAATTGACAGCACAGAATGGTTATAAGGAAAAATCTGCTACGGCATTTACTGTAACAGCAGAAGACAGCAGCGTTGAGATTGAGCTTGAAAAAAAGCCTATGTCAGCAGTAACATTTGCTGTTACTCCGGCAACTTCATATACTGTTGTAGTTAAGAATGGAGAAGAAACGGTTGATCCTGATACCACCGGTGGTTTAACTTACACATTGTCGCAAGGCGTTGAGTATAGTGTGACGGTAACCCCTACAGGTGATGATGCTGACAGTTATGATCCTAAGACAGAAACATTTACGGTTGCTGATGAATCAACAATGTCAAAGACAATTACACTTACAGAAAAGACATATTCGGTAGTTCTTTCAACAGAGCCGGGCGCAGTTGTGAAATTGAATGCCGGTTCTGCAACATCAGGTGTAGCTGTTGCAGAACAATCAGCAACTGCTGATGCGGCGGGTAATGTTACGTTTACTGTTCCGAAAGGTGACTATACTGTTGACATTACATCAGCCAATAAGTATTTGGATAGTGTGACAGGTAAAGAGTTTAAAGTGACTGCGGCAGGTACACAGGATTATGCTTTGAACTATAAATCAGAGTATGCTAATATGATTTACGGTAATGACTTTGCAGGAGTGGCAAAAGGTACACACGTAAATTCAACAGCATTGAAAGGTTGGGCGTATGATAAAATTGCAGATGCTATGATTGATGACCAATCAAACTATCCTAAATTTTCCGATGTGAACGCAAAAGATGGCAACTATTTGATCATATATACATGGACTCAAGGTGAAGGTAAATATGAATATACGGCATCTGAAAATATAGCAACAGCTAAGTTTGATTTGGGATATGGCAATTTTCAAAATGCAGCTGGTAAGAATCGTGGCAATGCAAATGTAAATATTAAGCTTGGCGGAACTACTATAGTTGCATTGACAACTTCAACAATTTCAACAATTTCAATCGGAAATACTAAAATTCAAACCGATGAATCTGCTGATTATAATCCGTATGGCAAATGGTTAAGCTATGAAGTCAGTGTATCAGGTACTACAGCTTCAGTAACTATTAAAGATAGCGATGGTGAAATTGTTGGTACAGGTACGGTGGAACTTTCAAGTACTGATGTTAAGACCATTGATTTCAGCACAAACAGTACATGGGGTGCGTGTGCAGTTGACAATCTTGAGCTTTACAAAGCAGCAGCTGAATAATAATTCCGAATTGCTGAATTAACGCTAAAACAGGGAGTGGCTTATTGCCACTCCCTTTCTTTTGGGTTTTTGCGGTGATTTTGCTTGACAAAGCACAGAGCTTGGGGTATAATAAAAATAGGAAAAAGGCATGACG
>CAYRCC010000004.1:0-64586 GCA_964422725.1 uncultured Lachnospiraceae bacterium | reverse complement strand
AATCAAGAGTATTATGCTTGACAAAGCACAGAGCTTGGGGTATAATAAAAATAGGGAAAAGGCATGACGAAAACGGTTATGCCCTATAAATTAAGCAGTTATAAAATAACCGACAACTTACCAGGGTGGTCGGTTATTTTACTTTTACGGCGAAAATTATCAAAAAGATGCGCGAGGCGGCTGCACGTCCTCAAGCTGAAAAACAGAACCGACAAACTTGTTGTGAGTTTGTCGGTTCTGTTTGTTTTGACAGCATATTCAGTCGAAACTTAAAATGCAAATTATTTTGCGTATTTTTCGATATATTTTGAATAAATGTCCATATATTCGTCTGATTTGTTCGCGTGGAGCTGATCAAGATATGCGTGTGGGTCAAACCCTTCGATATTGTCGCTCTTAAACTGTTCAACCGCCAAACCGATATTTGAACAGTGGTCGCCGATTCGTTCGAGGTTGTTTACAATATCAAGAAATGCAACACCGGCATTGAAAGTACATTCGTGCTTTGCGAGTCGTTCAAGATGCGTTTCCTTGAGGTGTTCCTGGAAATAGTCAATTACATCTTCAAGCGGCTGTATAGTGGAGGCAAGCTCCGCATCTGATGTTTCGTATGCTTTCAGGGTGGTGTCTATCATATCGGTAATTGCTTTGTACATATTATTGAGTTCTTTTTGTGCGGCGGCGGAAAATTTGATGCCGTTTTCCGATACGTCATTTGCTATTTCCGAAATGTTAAACGCGTGGTCGCCGATACGTTCGATATCCGTAATTACATGGAATGTCGCGGAAATGATTGCGTTTTCTTCTTCGTTTACCTGCTGGTCGCTGAGTTTTACCAAATACTGTGTAATTCTTGACTCGGCAAGGTCAATAGAGTTTTCTATTTTTTCGAGTTTCTCCATTGAGATTGCGCGTTTTCCGTTTAATATTTCATAACCGTAGCTGACACTTTTTGCCGCAACCGTCATCATTTTGTTAAGCTCTTTTGTAGTTTGCGAAAGTGCAAGTGACGGTGTGGCAAGCAATCTTTCTTCCAACGGATTCGACACTTCTTCCTGTTTCGCATCAGGAATAATTTTACTTACTGCGGCAACAAGATATTTCGAGAACGGCAGTAAAAGAATGGTGTTTATCACGTTAAACAGCGTGTGGAATACAGCAATGTTAAAGCGCGTGGCGGTAGTGTTCCAGATATTGAACATTTTTCCTATGCCGAACGCATACAATGCTGTTACAAACACAAGCATACCTATTACTTTAATTATAACGTTCATTAATGCCGAACGTCTTGCATCTTTTTTTGTACCGATTGACGAAATAACAGCGGTAATACACGTACCTATGTTACAGCCGAGAACAATAGCGGCAGCTGACGGGAACGCAATAGCACCCGAAACCGAGGCAGCCTGCAGCATACCAACCGATGCGCTTGAGCTTTGTATAATCAATGTAAGAATAAGACCGAACAATACACCCAAAACAGGATTACTCAGGGTTTGCATAAATGTTTTGAATATGTCCATCTCTTCAAGACAAGCCATAGAACCGCTCATCATATTCATACCAATAAAAAGTATACCGAAGCCGGCGAGAATTTCACCCATATTGTTATACTTTTTCTTTTTGAGGAACATAAGCATAACCACGCCGATTGCCATTGCGATAGGCGCGAGGTTTGACGGCTTTACAATATTCAAAAGCGACATACTCGATGAATTTACGCTTTCAAGACTGATAAGCATAGCTGTAATACACGTACCTATATTTGCACCCATAATAACGCCGACCGACTGTTTAAGTGTCATAATACCGGCGTTGATAAATCCGACAACCATAACGGTTGTTGCGCTGGAGCTTTGAATAATGGAAGTTACGATTGTGCCCACAAGCACGCCTTTAAAAAGATTTCCCGTGACGCTGTCTATAATTTGGCTCATACGGTCGCCGGCAATTTTCTCAAGACCGTCGCCCATAATTTTCATACCGTAAAGGAAAAATCCCAATCCGGCAATTAAGTTTAAAATATTACTGATTTCCATATCTATTATTTCCTCCGTATTTGCAGATAATAATTAATTTAGTAACTTGAAGCTTTTGGGGATAATTACAATATCGTTTTGCCGAAACAGGCTATGTACTTTCGGTGATTTCGTCCATTATTTGAACCTCCCTGAAAAATAATAAGTTGTTTCCCGAACGGTATACAAATCAGCTTTATCAAACTCCTTTATGATATTTTTAACCGTATGCCGTGCTGAATTCAGTAACAACAAGCAAAAACTGCCAATTGTATTTTCAAATTGCATACATAACTATTTTACACTATATTTACATAAAAATCTACTGAAAAATACAAAAAAATTAAAAAGTTTTAAAAACACCTTAATAACCCTGTAAAACAGCCTGTTTTTTCGTAAGCTTTTAACGTCGGATAAAATATTCACAAATTCCCCTTTTTTGCGCCGCCGTAGTTGCGAATTATATATTGTACAGGCAAAAAACACCGATACACTTAAATTTTCACATTTATTTTAAACGCAGTACATAGAAAATACATATCGTTGGGTTAAAATGATTACGATGAATGAAGGAGGAACGGAAAAAATGGCAGTTAATTATACGTTTCAGCGTATAGAGAAAAAGTATAAGCTGACGCGCGGACAATACGATGAGTTTGTCGAGAGAATAAGTCCGTATATGCAGCTTGACAAATATGGTTTACATACAATATGTAACATATATTATGATACGGAAACCGATGAGCTTGTAAGGCGCTCCATCGAAAAACCTAAATATAAAGAAAAATTAAGACTCAGGAGTTACGGCGTACCGACAGATGACAGTATTGTATTTTTGGAGATAAAGAAAAAATTTAAGGGTATTGTATTTAAACGCAGAGTGTCTATGAAACACAGCGAGGCGGTGAACTACACCCAAAACGGTTTCAAACCGGAATTTGAAAATCAGATTCTTGCTGAAATAGATTATTTTATGAAACATTACAAGCCTGTACCGAAACTGTTTCTGGGATATGACAGAACGGCGTGGTTCGGGAAAGAGGATTCGCAGATACGAATGACCTTTGATGCGAATATACGGAGTCGTTCGTACGATTTGGATTTGACTATGGGTGATTACGGCGAATTGTTAAACGATGATGACAGCATAATTTTGGAAATAAAAGTGCCGATGGCATATCCGATGTGGCTAACCAAAATTTTGTCGCAAATGAGGATTTATCCGGTTTCGTTCTCGAAGTACGGAAATGTTTACAAAGAAAATTTAACAGAAAAAAGGAGTATGGAAAAATGTTTACAAGTATATTGAATATGACGGGGGAAACAGCCGGAGGACTTGATTTGATAACGGCGCTTATTTGTACGGGGACAGCATTGATTTTGGGTATAATTCTTGCGTGTGTATATATGATACAGGGCAGACATTCAAAGAATTTCACAATTGCAATTGCAATACTTCCGGCACTGATAGAAGTAATTATACTTATGGTCAACGGCAACCTCGGTACAAGCGTTGCAATTTTGGGTGCTTTCGGATTGGTAAGGTTTCGCTCCGTACCGGGAACATCGAAGGATATTTTAAGTGTAGTTTTCGCGATGGCGATAGGTTTGGCAACAGGTATGGGTTATATTTCGTTTGCGGTGTTTACGACAGTGATTATAAGTGCCGTAATGCTGCTGCTTACAAAGACATCGTTCGGCGCAATGAAAGAGGACAAAGAAAAGGAGCTTAAAATTACAATACCGGAAAATCTTGATTATACGGGTGTATTTGACGATATTTTTGAAAAATATACAAAAAGTGCTGTGCTTACTACCGTTAAAACTACCAATCTTGGCAGTATGTACGAATTACAGTATGCAATAGAGCTTACAGATACCTCAAAAGAAAAAGAGATGATAGACGAGCTCAGATGCAGAAACGGTAATCTGACAATTATATGCGGTAAAATGCAGACTGTAAAAGATGAGCTTTAAGCAAATACAGCATTAATCCGTTCCGCTTTGAATCGTAATAATGCGGTTCAAAGCGGTGCTTTGGAGGCAGACCGAAATGCTTGTATTCAGATGAACATTTCGGTTTGCTCCCAATATTATGTATGGAAATTTCAGAAAGGGCATATTTTATGAAGGAGAGAATAAAGAAAATGACAAATTTTTCGGCAGCGATGGCAATAATACTGGCACTTACGTCGTGCGGCGGTGTTAATGTTGAAGATACAATATCCGATAACATTGTTACAGATACCTTGATTTCTGCTGTTACAGAGGTTAAAAAGCCCGAATATGACCAAGAGGACTATTACTGTGAGTGGACGGCAGACAATACAATAACATTAAACGGAGATACAATTTCGGTATCCGGAAACGGAGTCAGTGCGGATAAAAACACAGCCGAGATTACCGAAGCCGGAACGTATGTTGTTTCGGGTACTTTGAATGACGGACAGCTTATTGTGAATGCAGACAAAGAGGATATGGTGCGAATTGTGCTTAACGGCGCGAATATTAAATCGTCGTCGACATCACCTGTTTATATAAAACAAGCGAAAAAGGTAATTATTACGCTTGCCGACGGCACTGAAAACACTGTAAGCGACGGCAGTGAATATGTGTTTGAAACGGAAAGTGAAACAGAGCCGGATTCCGCAATATTCAGCAAAGACGATTTGGCATTCAACGGAAACGGCACACTTGTGATAAATTCAAATTACAACGATGCGTTAAAATCAAAAGATGACCTTGTTATAATGAGCGGTACGTTTAACATAACCTCAGCCGATGACGGTATTGTCGGAAAAGACTCGCTTATAATCAAAGACGGAACGTTTAACATCAACGCCGAGAGTGACGGCTTGAAAACAACAAGCACAAAAGAGAATAAAGGCGAGTTGACCGTTGAAAACGGAGTGTTTAACATAACATCGGGCAATGACGGTATTCAATCGGAATCGACAGTATATTTGATTGACGGCGAATATAATATCAAAACCGGAAATGGCGGCAGTGCGGTATCATATGATAAAAATGCACATCAGCCGCCTGAAATGCCGAACGGCGCACAGGACGGTAATATGGGTATACCGCCTGAGATACCGAACGGCGCACAGGACGGTAATATGGGTATACCGCCTGAAATGCCGAACAGCGCACAGGACGGTAATATGGGCACACCGCCGGAAATGCCGAACAGTGAAAGACTTAAAAGAGGACAGCGCGGTGATAAGGGAGGCACACCGCCTGAAATGCCAAACAGCGCACAGGGCGGTAATATGGGCACACCGCCTGAAATGCAGACAGCACAGACTGCGGCACAGGAGCAGACGGAAAGCCTAAAAGGCATAAAAGCCGAAAATAACATTGTAATTGACGGCGGAACATTCAATATAAGTGCCGAGGACGATGCAATTCACTCAAATAATTCAGCAACCGTTAAAAACGGCACATTTGAAATAGCAACGGGTGACGATGCAATTCACGCCGAAAATATAATAAATATCAGCGGCGGCAATATCAATGTAACAAATTCGTATGAGGGAATTGAAGCCGCACAGATAAATATCAGCGGCGGCAATATCCGTATCAGCGCATCTGACGATGGACTGAACGCCTCGGACGGGAGCGGTGAAACTATGCAGAGAGTTGAAAACTGTTTTATCAATATAACAGGCGGATATGTGTATGTTGAGGCGGACGGTGACGGCGTGGATTCAAACGGTGACGTAAATATGAACGGCGGAACGGTTATAGTGGACGGGCCTGTAAGCGGCGGTGACAGCGCAATTGACTGCAACGGCTCGTACTATGCAAACGGCGGAATATTAATTGCGGCAGGCAGCAGCGGTATGGCGGAGAATATCTGCACCGCCTCGCAGCAAGCCGGATTTATGGTAACACTCCCAAGCTCTCAGCAAGCCGGAACTGTTATAAATGTCACAGATGCGAGCGGCGATGAAATAGTGACATTTGCGCCGTCAAAGACATATCAGTCGGTGGTGATATCAACTCCCGATATAAAACAGGGCGAAAGATATACTGTTTATTGCGGCGGAAGTCACAGCGGAGCTGCCGCGGACGGAGTATATTCTTCCGGCATCTACTCCCCGGGTGAAAAGCTGACGGAGTTCACTCTTGAGTCGGCGGTAATGAACGTAACATCACAGGGTGCTTCGCAAAGCAGGGGTGAAATGGGAGGAGGTATGCCCGGACCAATGGGCGGCGGTCACGGCAGACGTTAAAATAAAGCTGTAAATTTATGCGGAAAATATAAAATCAAAACACACCGAGTGGCGCGAAAAGCGCATAATGCGGTGTGTTTTGCGCGTACTTGCCGCAATGCTTTTTGTGTGCATAATCGGCTGAAAAAAGTTAAGGTTTATTAAATTATTATTTGTGTAAATAATACAAATAACAGGAGTATGAAATCTAAAAAAATGTGAAAAAGTCTATTTATACTTTTTTAAAATTATGATAAAATATAATATGATATTTAGCAAAGTTTCGGAGGTATTAGTACTATGAAAAAAGATTTTTATACGAATTACAGAGTGTTAGGACTTAACATTGGTTATTACAGAAAAATCAAAGATTTTACCCAGCTGCAGCTGGCAGAAAAATTGAATATAGATCCTACTCATTTGGGCAGAATAGAGAATGCGAAAGTCGGCGCATCGCTTGACGTTGTGTTTGCGATAGCTGACATTCTCGGTATAAAGGTTGAACAGTTGTTTGTTGACAGATACAATTGATTTGTCTGAATGTACAGGTTTGGTTTCGGTGTTTGAATGTGTTAAAAAAACATTTAAAATTTTATTGACTTATTCATTTTAATTGTGTAATATATAAGTATATATTATTAATAAGGAGTGCGATAGTGCATGATAAGAAAATCATTTAAAATGAAGTTGTACGACGGTATGGCTGCCGAATATGAGAAGCGTCATAATGAGCTTTGGCCTGAAATGCAGGATATGATTCACGAATACGGCGGCAAGAATTATTCTATTTTTTTGGACAAGGAAACCAATGTACTTTACGGTTACATAGAAATTGAGTCGGAGGAAAAATGGGCAAAAAGTGCGGACACGCCTATAAACAGAAAATGGTGGGATTTTATGGCTGACATAATGGAAACCAATCCTGATAACAGTCCGGTATCCGTCGATTTGACACCTGTATTTCATTTGGATTGATTTTGGGTGAATAGCTTTGCCGCGCGTACTGCGGCAGTGAATATATTAATTGATAATGCAGAACGGATAATTTTTAAGTCGGTATCCGATTGTCAAATACTTGTTTGACTTTCGGATACCGACTTATTTTTTTGCTTTGTGCGTTTGTAGTTACTAAATCACGTTTCCGGCAAACTGTGTCTGATACAGATTATAATAGCAGCCTTTCTTTTCCAAAAGCTCCTCGTGATTCCCCTGTTCCACTATCTGTCCGCCGTCAAGTACGACTATAACGTCGGAATCGCGTATTGTGGAGAGTCTGTGTGCGATTATAATGCTTGTGCGGTTTTTCATAAGTGCAATCAT
Organism: uncultured Lachnospiraceae bacterium; assembly: GCA_964422725.1. Lineage (GTDB taxonomy): Bacteria > Bacillota > Clostridia > UBA1381 > UBA1381 > CAKSNH01. Next base: position 57,031 of record CAYRCC010000004.1, on the reverse strand, counting down.
AGCTTGCTGAATATGCAGCTCGGTTCTTGTATCTACACTTGAGGTTGCCTCGTCAAGAATAAGGATTTTAGGGTCTTTAAGCACTGCTCTGGCAATGGATAAAAGCTGTCGTTCACCCTGACTGAGGTTTGAACCCGATTCGGTGAGCATTGTGTCGTAACCGTCGGGAAGTCGGTTGATAAACATATCGGCATTTGCCGTTTCGGCGGCGGCGGTTATTTTATCTGTTTCGGCACTTAGGTTACCGTATTTGATGTTGTTTTCAACGGTGTCGGAGAACAGCACAGTGTCTTGAAGAACGATTGCAATGTTGTTTCTGAGTTCGTCTTTGGGAATATCGCGTATATCAACGCCGTCAATGCGAATGTTTCCGTCGTCGACATCATAAAAGCGTGTAAGCAGATTTACGACGGTGGTTTTGCCTGAACCTGTTGCGCCGACAAGCGCAATTTGCTGTCCGGCTTTAACGTCAAGATTGAAGTCTTTCAATACAGGCTCGCCCTGTTTGTACGAAAACATAATATGTTCAAACTTAATATCACCCTTTATATCGTTAAGACTTGTTTTTCCGTTATCAATTTCAAGCGGTGCGTCCATAACCTCGAATACACGTTCCGCACCGGCAATTGCGGTTTGGATTTGTGCGTATTGGTGCGCGATTTCGTTTATAGGTCGGGTAAACTGCTTTGAATAAATTATAAATGCCTGAATAGTTCCGACACTTATCATTTTGTTAAGTGCGAACCAGCCGCCGAAAACCGCTATAATCAAAAAACCTATATTTCCGATTGAGTTCATCATAGGTCCCATAGTGCCGCCAAGCACTTGCGCTTTTATACCGCATTTTTTCAGCTCGTCGCTTATATCGTTGAATTTTTCCATCTCAGCACTCTCGCGCGAAAACGCGGAAATAGTTTTATATCCGGTTATTGTTTCTTCCGCCTGACCGTTAAGCTGTCCCAAAAGTACTTGCTGCTGAGTGAAAAACTTTCGCATATACTTTGTCATAAAAGAAGTTGCCGTAACTGTAAGCGCTATTGTTATCATACTCACAAGCGTCAAAATCGGACTTTTCAAAAGCATAATAACAAATGTTCCGCAGACGGTCAGCGCGCCTGAAATGAGCGATGCTATTGATTGGGATATAGTGTTGGATATGGTTTCCACATCATTTGTCATACGGCTCATTATGTCACCGTGCTGGTGAGTGTCCATATATTTAATCGGAAGGCGCACGATTTTGGAAAACAAATCACTTCGCATATGCTGAACGGTGGACTGCGAAAGCTTTGCCGACAAAACACCCTGTGCAAGCGTGAACAGTGACGACAGAGTATACGTCACAGCCAAAAGTGTGAGAAGTCTTGCAAAGCTGTCAAAATCCAAAGTTATTCCGCTTTCCGTCAAAGTAACCGCATCAATTGCGTTTCCCTGCAGAGTAGGCGCAATAAGCGACAGTATCGTAACAAGCATTACGGTAAGCATAAGCGAAAAGAACAGATATTTGTTTGAACCTATATAATGCAAAAGACGTTTTACTGCCTTTTTACCGTCTTTAGGCTTTTCAACAGCCATCATAGCTCCTCTCGGTCCGCGGCGCGGTCCTAAGTTTATACGGGGAGCGGGCGGTGTGTTGGGTTTATTACTCATTTTCGTCATCACCTTTCTTCATCTGTGAATTGTAGATATCGCGGTATACGTCGCTTGTTTTGAGCAATTGCGTATGCGTACCTACCGCCGACACCGTACCTTTATCCAAAATTATAATCTTATCCGCACTTTTTACGCTTGCAACGCGCTGTGCAATCATAATTACCGTGGTATCCGACAGATTGTCGCGCAGTGCTTTTTGCAGACGTGCCTCTGTACCTAAATCAAGCGCGGAGGTGGAATCGTCAAAAATCAATATTTTCGGCTTTTTAAGAATTGCTCTTGCAATGCACAGTCTTTGCTTTTGACCGCCGGACAGCGACGAACCCTTTTCGCCGATAACGGTTTCGTAACCGTTGTTAAATCCGCATATAAAGTCGTCCGCCTGTGCGATTGCCGCGGCATGAATGACATCGTCCATATCGGCTTCGGAGTTTCCCCAGCGTATGTTGTCGGCTATTGTTCCGGAGAAAAGCTCGCTTTTTTGCAAAACAATACCCATTGAACGGCGCAGTGTTTCCAAATCGTATTCGCGGATATCCTTGCCGTCGATTTTTATACAGCCGTCGGAAACATCATAAAAACGCGGTATCAGATTTACAAGACTGGTTTTTCCCGAACCGGTAGACCCTAAAATTGCAATTGTTTCGCCGCTTTTTATGTCAATATTGATATTTTGGAGTACAGGCTTGCCGACAAAGTTAGGGTAGTGAAAGCTGACGTTTTCAAAGCTGATATTTCCGTCAGATAATTCCTCGCAGACCTCGCCGCCCACAACAGCCGGATTGGTTGAAAGTACGTCTTCTATACGTTTTGCCGAGGCTCTTGCTCTTGATACGCCCTGGAACATATTGCTTATATTCATCATTGACATAATAATCATAGTTGCATATGTAATTGCCGCCATTATAGAGCCTGCCTGCATATTGCGTGCCTCAACCTGTTTTCCGCCGATATATATAATCGCTACAACCGAAATGTTCATAATAAGCATAAGTATAGGCATAACGGTTGCCAGAAGTGTCTGTACTTTGAGGTTGATTTGCATCAAACCGGTATTTGCCTCGGAAAAACGTTCCTTTTCGTGTTCCTCGCGTACATACGCTTTTACCACTCTCGCACCCGATACATTCTCCTGTACTACCGAATTTACCCTGTCCAAGCGTTTTTGTACAATCGAGAAAAGCGGAGTTGCCTTTGATAAAAAAACGATAATTATAACCAGCTGTATCGGCAGTGCAACCGCAAGCACTTTTGCAAATTCAATGTTAAGCGAAAGTGTCATAAAAATGCCGCCGGCAAACATAAGTCCCGACCGCACAAACATTCTGAGTACCATACTGACAAGCTCCTGTACCTGAGTTACATCGTTTGTCAGTCGTGTAATAAGTGAGCCGGTTGTAAATTTGTCTGTCTGTTCAAATGATAAATTCATTATTTTACCGTAAACTGCTTTTCTGAGGTCATTGCTGAAATTCTGCGACGTGATACCGGCGGTTGCGGACGATGCCGAACCGGCAATAAACCCCAAAATAACCAGTCCGAGCATCATCATACCGGTTTTCAGTATAATATTCATATCGCCTTTCAGAACGCCTTCGTCAACTATGATTGACATAAGCTTTGGCTGAAGTAAATCTACAAGAACCTCGCCAATCATAAACAAAGGCGTTAAAACCGCGAAAAACCGGTATTTTTTTAAATATTTAAAAACACTCATAGTCATTCTCCTTCATATCTAAGTATATTTTCTTTGATTTTTTTTAAACACTCCTTCGCCGTATCCATTTCAAGCTCACCGATACCCTCCATATATATATTGTCAAAGCTTTGCGCTATGCGGCGGAGCTTTTCGTCGAGCCGCTTTCCTTTATCGGTAAGATACAGGCGGATTTGGCGCATATCCTTGCTGTCGGTTTCTTTGCGAATCAGCGTATCTGCCTCCATTTTACGCAGTGTTACGCTTATGGACGGCGCGGTTAAGTGCGTAAGCTTAACGAGGTCAAGCTGAGTTATTCCCTCATTTTTCGCCAAATGCACAAGTATCGGACGATAGCTCGAATTGATACCGAGCTTTGCCGTTTCGCGGCGCATATTGTCCATAAACATTTTCGATATTGCGGAAGAAAGCATTATTACGGTCGGAGTATCTGTTTTGTAGTATTTATTCAAATCTTATCCTCCCTTACACAAACTGTAAATATGCCGCAGTCATTTTTTTACAGTGATATTATTTAGTTAACTAACTAAATAATATCACGTTTCGGTTGCTGTGTCAATATTGAAAATATATTTGTTGAGTGTACATCGGAAAAATAATTGTTTAAACAATTTAAAAAATTCACATTGATATGGAACAATATATGTGTTAAAATATATTCAGGCAGGGATTGATTAATTGGCAGTGAAATCTCGGATTGGCGGTTTTTGCCGTTTCGGCAAATTGAAAAGGTGTAATGGGTCTGATGTTTTGCAATTAATCGGCGTGCAGTCAAAAATGCGAAAGAGGGGTAATAAGATGGAAAAATCAAAGGTGTATTTTACTAAAAACATTTCTCCCGAAAAAGTGCTTGAGCTTTACAAAACAGTAGGACGTGAGCTGACGGGTAATATAGCGGTAAAGCTTCACTCTGGAGAGGCGGGAAATCAGAATTTTCTGAAACCGGAATTTTGGAAACCAGTTATAGAGGCAGTCGGCGGTACGGTTGTTGAGTGTAATACGGCATATGCCGGCGCGAGAAATACCACAGCCAAGCATACCGACTTGATGGAGAAGCACGGTTGGTCGAAGTATTTTGATGTGGATATTATGGACGGCGAAGGACCGGACGCAGAGTTTATCGTAAAAGGCGGTAACATATTGGAGAAGAACTATGTCGGAAAAAATCTTGTGAATTATGATTCTATGCTGGTGCTGTCACATTTTAAAGGTCACCCGATGGGCGGATACGGCGGTGCATTGAAACAGCTTTCGATAGGCTGTGCCTCAAGCGCGGGAAAAGCTTATATTCATTCCGCCGGTGTAACTGCCGACACGGCAAAGGTGTGGGATAATGCGGCACCACAGGATAAGTTCCTCGAATCTATGGCAGATGCGGCAAAATCGGTTATAGATTATTTCGGAGAAAATGTTGTATATATAAATGTTATGAAAAATTTGTCGGTCGACTGCGACTGCTGTGAAGTGGCGGAGGACCCGTGTATGAATGATATCGGTATAGCGGCCTCGCTTGACCCCGTTGCGGTGGATCAAGCGTGTCTTGATTTTGTTTATGGTGCGAAAGATGATAAGGGACAAAAACATTTTATTGAACGAGTAGAGTCGCGCCACGGTGTGCATACTATTGAGTCGGCGGCAAAAATCGGCTGCGGTTCAAGGGAATACGAGCTTATTTGCATTGACTGAAAATAAGGGAATGCGGCAAACAGTCTTAAAAATATTGCAAAAAAATCTCCCGAAACACAGTAAATCAAGCTGAGTTTCAGGAGATTATTTTTGTTTTCAGCGGACTGTTTTATGCAAATTGATATTTAAAAATCATTCGCTGAAGCTTCTTGAAAAGCTGTAGACATTTTGCCTGAGTCTTTGGCGGTATACTGCCTTTTTTATTTACCTTTTTCTGTACAGCGGTGTAAACAAAACCAAAAGCGGGAAAATCTCAAGTCTGCCGGCAAGCATTGCAAATGACAGTGTGATTTTCGTAAGCGGCGAGAAGAACGAAAAGTTCTCCACAGGTCCTGCCAGATTAAGTCCCGGTCCCACATTATTGATTGCCGTCGCAACGGCGGTGAAATTTGTGGTAAAATCATAATTATCAAGGCTTACTATAAGCAAAAATATAATAAACAGCAGAATATATGACATTATGAATACGTTGGTTGCACGCATTGTTTCGTGTTCAATTGGTCTGCCGTCAACGGATACCTTGAAAACACGCTTAGGGTGTACCGCGATACGTATTTCCTTTGTTATCGTTTTTAAAAGCGTTATAATACGTATAACCTTTATACCGCCGCCGGTACTGCCGGCGCTTGCACCTATAAACATAAGCAAAATAAGCAAAAGCTTTGAAAACTCCGGCCAAAGGTCAAAGTCCATCGAATAGTAGCCGGTTGTGGTTATAATAGAGGCAACCTGGAAAAAACTGTGTTTTACAGCGTCCCAGAAACCTTTAAAGTGGCTGTACGAATTGATGCATATAAGTACGGAGGTTGTGAATATAATTGCGAGATATGCTTTCAATTCGTCCGAGCGGAGTACATCTTTAAAGCGGCGTATCAGCAAAAGGTAGTAAATCGAAAAATTGACTCCGAAAAGAATCATAAATACAGTTGCTACATTTTGTATATACGACGAATACTCTGCCATACTCGTGTTCTTTACGCCGAAACCGCCCGTTCCGGCTGTTGCAAATGCGATGTTAAGCGATTCGTAAAGGCCTATTCCGCCGGCAAGCAAAAAGCCTATCATTATAACGGTCATTACAGCATATATTCCGTATAGTATTTTTGCGGTAGACCTGACTCGCGGCACAAGCTTGCTTACGGAAGGTCCGGGACTTTCGGCTCTGACAATATGCATATTACTTCCGCCGGACAGCGGCAGTACGGCAACAAGCAGTACCAAAACACCCATACCGCCCAGCCAGTGTGTAAAGCTGCGCCACAGCAGTATACTCTTGGGCAGTGTTTCGATGTCCGACAGAATAGTTGCGCCGGTGGTAGTGAATCCGGACACCGTTTCAAAGAATGCATCGACAAAGTTCGGTATTGAGCCGGAAAGCATAAAAGGCAGTGCGCCGAATATACTTATCGCAATCCAGCAGAGCGCAACTATTACATATCCCTCTTTTGAGTACAGGGAAAAGTTTTTCGGTTTTTTTATCGTCAGGGCAATGCCGACCAAAAAACATATTGCCATACAAAGTGCAAAAACATATATGCAGTCCTCGCGGTAAAACAATGCGCATACGGCAGGGACCAGCATAGCGGCGGCTTCAAAGTTTAAAACCCAGCCGAGTGTATATAAAATAATTCTGTAATTCATATTTTTACTTCTTTCTGTGTTTTAAAATATCGGTTATATCTTTAAATCCTCTTGAGGTAGTGACTACAATTACTGTATCGTTCGGGAGAATAACGTCCTTACCGCGCGGTGCTATAATTTTTCCGGCTCTGTTTATGCAGGCAATAAGCACGTTGTCCTTGAGAGCCAACTCCTCCACCGCCATATTTGAAATGGGCGATTGCTCGGTTATGCGAAATTCCAGTGCCTCAGCTTTGCCGTCCAGAATACTGTGCATTGTTTCGATATTACAGCCGAGAGAATTTTGCTTTGCGCGCACAAACTTGGTTACATATTCAGCGGTAATGTTGCGCGGAAAAATTGTAGTGTCAAGGTCGAGAGTACTCAAAACCTTGTCATACGCAATTCTGTTGATTTTTGTTATCACTTTGGCGTTTGCAACGCTTTTTACAAACAGCGAAAGCATTACGTTTTCCTCGTCGATATTGGTAAGCGCTATAAATGCGCCGGTATGCTCGATATTTTCTTCGATTAATACGTCATTATCGGTGGCATCGGCGTTTATGATAACGACATTCGGAAGTAAATGACAAAGATTTACACAGCGTTGTTCGTCTTTTTCTATTATTTTAACCTTAATACCCGATTTCATCAGCTCGCGAGCAAGGTAAAACGCGGTGTCGCCGCCGCCGGCGATAATAACGTCCTTAATAGGGTTTGCTTTAAGACCGATTTTTTTAAAGAAGAACGAGGCATTTTCCGGTGCCGCGATGATGCTTACAACGTCTTTGCCGCGGAGCATAAAGTTGCCGCGCGGAATGAACGCCTCGTCACCTCTTTCGACTCCGCATACAAGCACATCACAGTTGAGCCTGGCAAAAATGTCGGCAACCGAAATGCCGTCAAGCACAGAACCGTCGGCAATTCTGAACTTTAAAAGCTCCACTCTTCCTTTTGCAAATGTATCTATTTTAATTGCGGTAGGAAAACGCAGCACCCGCGCCATTTCAACCGCTGAGGCCTGTTCGGGATTGATTATCATTGTGAGTCCGAGGTCATCTTTGAGCAACTGAACCTCCTTGCGGTATTCCGGATTGCGCAGACGTGCGATAGTCTGGCAGTTTCCGAGTTTTTTCGCTATAAGACAGGTCATAAGGTTAAGCTCATCTGAGCTGGTTGTGGCGATTAAGAGGTCGGCAGAGCCGATGTTTGCTTCCGTCAAAACGGAAACGGTTGCACCGTTGCCGACAACCCCCATAGAATCGTATTTGTTGATTGTATCCTGTACTATATTGTATTTTGTATCAATGACTGTAATGTTATGTCCTTCCTGATTTAGCTGTGCGGTCAGCTTTTGACCGATTTTTCCGCAGCCGACTATGATAATATTCATAAAAAACACCTTCACATAAAATATAATGATAAAATTTTACTTTTATCACAAGCACTAGTGTAACATATTTAAAATGCAAATGCAATAGAAAATAATATGAACAAATACAGTAATAACAGCTGAATTTTGATTAAAATATACATATAATTTATGCAAATTGACAGATAAGGATTTTTAACTTGTTTACAAATCAAACGGAATTTGGTATAATAACAGCGGATAAATAATAACGGAAAGGAAATACAAATGAAAATACTTAAATATATAGGTTTGGCGGCGGTTCAGAGTGTTATTACAATGGCGGTGTTTTTTGCCGTTCCGACGATTACAAAGAGCTTTAAGGGGAATACGGTTGTATGGGTTTATGTGTCGTTCGGGGCGGTTATGGTTTTGGAATATTTGTATTTGTGGTTTAAGAAAAAGGGCGGATTTTTCACTGTGCCGCTGTCGCTGTTTCTGATACTGGTGCTTGTGCTGCTCTACTTCAATTCGCCGGACAATGTAAACGCTGTTTGGGCGGTGAAAGCGGTGGGCAAAAATTTTGTACTGCCGCTGTTTATTGCGGCATTGGCGGTGTCGGGCGGATTGTGGGGATTTAACAGAATAAGAATGTAGTAACGGTGCGGTGTGTAAAGTGAATATAATAAGTATAAAAACAAAGCGTTTTCCGCACGGATTCAAGATAAAAAGTATTCGGCGGAAAAGCTTTGCTTTTTGTAAACTGAATTTAACCGCTAGATTACGTTGTTTTCCGTAAGGTAGGTTTTTATTGCGTTAAAGCTTTCGCTGCTTATATCGTGCTCTATTTTACAGCTGTCCTCGTAAGCTGTGCTTTCGCTTACACCGAGCGCAATTAAGCCTTTGGCGATGATTTTGTGGCGCTCGTACATTTTCTCGGCAATTTCAAGACCTTTTTGGGTAAGCTCAATATTCCCGTCACAGTCTACAGTGACATACCCTTCCTCACGAAACGATTTCATTGCAACCGAAACGCTTGCTTTTGTAAAGGAAAGATGATGTGCAATGTCAATACTGCGCACATATCCGTTTTCCTTTTTCAGCATTAATATGGTTTCAAGATAATTTTCGGCAGATTCTTTTATTTTCACTGCTATACCTCCAGCTTATTATCAATCAGATATTTAAAATTATATCATAAAGCGGTGTTTGTGTCAAATGTTGTTGACCGCAAAAACGGAAAAGTTGTAAAACGGCTCACTGTCGGGCACGATGTTGAGGGCTGCCGAAAGTATGGTATTTTTTCACTATACGGCTTTCCGATACAGACAAATTATTATGCATATTACTCAAATTGCGAAAAATATATTGACATTATCGGTTAGTTATGTTAAACTAATCGCAGAAAGGTTAGGGATATCTAACTAAATTTTTTGCATGCATAAAATCAGTATTTGAGTAATTGATTTGAGGAGTTGATTATGATGCCATTATCTATGTCGGGTGTTGGAGAAAAAAGAACAGTTTTAAAGGTCAACGGTAACGATGAAACAAGAAAGTTCCTTGGAAACTTGGGTTTTGTTGCCGGAAGTGAAATCACTGTTATTTCCGAAATTGCCGGAAATATGATTGTGAATATAAAGGACACTCGTGTAGCGATTGACCGCGCTATGGCAAACAGGATAATGGTATGACTTCGCCCTAAAGTATTCTTCCTATATATTTAGGAAGTGTATACATATTTTTCGGCTTACGAAATACTGTTTAAATTAACTTTTGCTGTGCAGGAGTTTCAGATTAAATCTTGTTATAACGGAAGGATTTGATAATAATGAGAACTTTGAGAGATGTAAAAATCGGCGATACCGTTACGGTACAGAAGGTAAGCGGTACAGGTGCGGTAAGGCGCAGAATAATGGATATGGGTATAACCAAGGGTACGGAGATATTTGTAAGAAAAGTTGCGCCGCTCGGTGACCCTGTGGAAATTACCGTAAGAGGTTATGAGCTTTCAATCAGAAAAGCCGATGCCGAGATGGTAGAGGTAAACTGATTTTTTTGGGTAAAATATGAAATCAAATTTTTTTGGCGTGCAGTTAGCTGAAGCTAACCGAATGGGAGGTAAAAATAGATGTCGATAAAAATTGCACTTGCGGGAAATCCGAACAGCGGAAAAACAACAATGTTTAATGCGCTTACGGGTTCAAATCAGTTTGTGGGTAACTGGCCGGGAGTAACGGTTGAGAAGAAAGAGGGAAAAATCAAAGGGCACAGCGATGTGATTATCACTGACCTGCCGGGTATTTACTCATTGTCACCGTATACACTTGAGGAAGTTGTAGCGAGGAATTATTTGATAAACGAGCATCCCGATGTTATTCTGAACATTATAGACGGTACCAATATCGAGAGAAACCTTTATCTTACAACACAGCTTGCCGAGCTTGGAATACCGATGGTTATGGCGATTAATATGATGGACGTTGTTAAAAAGAACGGCGATATAATAAATCTTGCAAAGCTTTCAAAATACCTTAACTGTCCTGTTGTCGCGGTATCGGCGCTGAAGGGCACGGGACTTGGAGAGGTTGTTGAAAAAGCGATTGAAATCGGCGAAAGACATACGTCTTTTACGGCATCGCATAAATTCAGCAATGAGGTGGAAGATTACATAAAAGCGGTGAGCGACAGATTTGCCTCAGATGTTGCCGAGGTACAGAAGAGATTTTTTGCGATAAAGCTGTTTGAGCGTGACGAAAAGATTTCGGAACAGATTAAAAACGCACCTGACGTATCGGATATAATAGCCAAAGCGGAAAAAGAAATGGACGACGACAGCGAAAGCATTATCACGAATGAACGCTACAATTACATTTCGTCGATAATCCACGACTGCTGTAAGAAAAAGAATAAAACCGGTATGACTACATCGGATAAGATTGATAAAGTCGTAACGAATCGTTTTCTTGCACTGCCGATATTTGTGCTTATTATGTGGGCGGTGTATACAATTTCAATCGGCAGTATAGGCGATTGGGTGACGGGATTTATGAACGATACGCTGTTCGGCGAATGGATTGTTCCGGCTGTTACGGCGGGACTTGAAAACATAGGCTGTGCAGAATGGCTGGTAGGTCTTGTGGCTGACGGTATTGTAGGCGGTGTGGGTGCTGTTTTGGGATTTGTGCCGCAAATGCTTATTCTGTTTTTGATGCTGTGTATCCTTGAAGATGTGGGTTATATGGCGAGAGTTGCGTTTATAATGGACAGAATTTTCAGAAAATTCGGACTTTCGGGTAAATCCTTTATTCCTATGCTTGTTGCGACGGGCTGCGGAGTTCCGGGTATTATGGCATCGCGTACAATTGAGCAGGACCGCGACCGTAAAATTACAATTATGACGACAGGATTTATCCCGTGCGGTGCTAAAATGCCGATTGTCGGACTTATTGCGGCGGCAGTATTCGGCGGCAGTGCCTGGGTAGCCACATCGGCGTATTTCATAGGTGTTGCGGCGGTTATAATATCGGGTATCATTTTGAAAAAGACAAAAATGTTTGCCGGAGATCCGGCGCCGTTTGTTATGGAGCTTCCGGCGTACCACGCTCCGGCGGCGGGCAACGTGCTGAGAGGTACTTGGGAGAGAGGCTGGAGCTTTATCAAGAGAGCCGGTACTGTAATTCTTTTGGCAAGTGTTGTTATATGGGTGCTTAACAGTTTGAGCTTTGAGAGCGGTTTCCACTATATTACCGACGAAAACGGCGGTGCATCAATACTTGAGGTAATAGGCAGAGGTATTGCGGTGCTGTTTGTTCCGCTTGGTTTCGGAAACTGGCAGTCAGCGGTTGCGACGGTTCTCGGACTTGTTGCAAAGGAAGAGGTTGTAGGTGTGTTCGGTTCGCTTTCGTCAATGGCTGATGCAGACCTTGCTATGGAGCTTGTAGAGGCAGGCGGTGCGGAGGCAAGCAAACTTGCGGTTATAGGACAGGAATTTTTCGGAGGAAGTCAGCTTTCGGCGTTCTCATTCCTTATCTTCAATTTGCTTTGTGCGCCTTGCTTTGCGGCAATGGGTGCTATAAGACGTGAAATGAACAACGCAAAATGGACATGGGGCGCAATTGGTTATATGTGTGCGTTTGCTTATGCGGTTTCGCTTTGCGTATACCAAATCGGCAGTTTGATTACGACCGGCAGTTTTGGTATAGGTACGCTAATTGCGTTTGCTGTAGTTATTGTTATGCTTTATTTACTGCTGCGTCCGGCGGCGAAGGTATCGGGTAAGTCGGACGGTATCGGAATGTGAGGTTTTATATGATTGCTACCATTGTTATATCGTTAGTATTAGCCGGAGTTATTGCGGCGATAGTAGTTAATATGATTAAAAAGAAAAAAGCCGGAAAAAGCTCGTGCAGCTGCGGTTGTTCGGGGTGTGCAATGTCCGGTGTGTGTCATAAGAGTGAATAGGTTTATGCTGAGAGAGGTGTAAGAAATGGCAAAAATGTTGCCGCTGTTGTATGACGGCGCGGCAATGTGGATACTGTGTCTTGCGGTTATAATCTCGATAACATATGTAAAAGCTGCGATTAGGCGGACTTTATCGTGTAAACGGTAAAGTCCGCGGTAATCCCGAAAGGATTTGTATGTATGAGTATAGTAATAGTTGGCGGTCATGACAGAATGCACTGCCAGTATAAAGAAATCTGCAAAAAATATGGTTGTAAGTGCAAGGTGTTTACACATTGTCCGAGCGATTTTAAAAGTAAGATAGGAACACCGAATATAATAGTGCTGTTTACGAGTACGGTTGCGCATAAGATGGTTAATGTAGCGGCGGTTCAGGCTGAAAAAACGGGTGCGTATCTTGCGAGGAGTCATTCGTCGAGCGCGTATGCGTTGACAAATATTCTGGAAGAATATTTCACTGGGGTGAAATAATTTTTTTGGGAAGTGGTTAGTTAAAACTAACCGGAAAGGGAGAGGCTTGTATGAGTATAGAAACGAAGATAGTGATGCATTGCGGACCGACACTTGCCGGACTCAAGCCGGCGAATATGCTTTCGCTTTCAAAGGTGCAGTATCCGAATTTGCACGCACAGCTTGCAAATATGAACAGAGAGCTTAACGGCTGTGATATATTTTTTGAGATTCTGTGCGAGTGTGAGAAAAGTGCGCTTGTGATGGTTTACCGTAGAGAAAATTTGCACAAATGCATTAACAAGCCGGAAACAGTGAAATTTTTACATAAGTACGGATATCCCAATAGCGGCAAACTGAGCGAAAGCATAGAATTTTTGCGTAGCCGAATCGGTGAAAACGCCGAATTTCCGCATGAAGTAGGAGTGTTTTTGGGGTATCCTATGTGTGATGTTTATGGTTTCATAAATCATAAAAATGTCGGCTGTATGTACACGGGATATTGGAAAGTGTATGACAATGTTGAAAGCACAAAGGAGTTGTTTTCAAAATATGACCGTTGCCGCAGTCGGCTTATGCAGCTTGTAAATCAGGGAGTACAGCTTTGCGATTTGGTTGCGGCGTGCTGAGGTGAGCGTGTGAGAAGATTGTTTTGCGTAAGCTGTGGCTTTGGATAAAATCGAAAGAGATTTGTTTGAAGCTCGGATATAATTATAAATTATTCAGGAGGTTTTTTTAATGAGTAAAACAGCAATTGTATATTGGAGCGGAACGGGAAATACCGAGATGATGGCAAAAGAAATTTTAAAGGGTGCCGGCGGTGCTGACTTATTTGAAGTAACCCAAACGTCCGCGGCAGACGTTGCGGCTTATGACAGCATTGCGCTCGGTTGTCCGGCGATGGGGTCTGAGGTGCTTGAGGAGGAGGACTTTGAGCCGTTCTTTACACAGCTGGAACAGAGTATTTCGGGAAAAAGAGTGGCATTGTTCGGCTCTTACGGCTGGGGTGACGGCGAGTGGATGCGAAACTGGGTTGAACGCACCGAAAAGGCAGGCGCAATACTGCTGAACGCCGACGGACTTATTGCCTGCGGTGAACCCGACAGCGATGTTTTGGCGCAGTGTGAAGAGCTTGGAAGACGTTTGGTGTCGGCATAAGGAAATAAAAGAGGACTTCGGATTTTGCTTTGGCAGAATCCGAAGTTTTTTGTTTGCGGTAAAATCAAAAATGAGGTGTTGCTTACCGCAACACCTCATTACAGACTGTAGACAAAACACAATGTGTTTTGTATTAAAGTTTAGGTCAAGCCTTTTCAAAGGCTTGCGGATTTTTAAGGCGGAGCCTTAAATCGTCGTCCGCAGACGACGAAACTCCTAAGCGTTTAAGTTTTGTTCAAACTTTTTAAAAAGTTTGTCGCTGTCCGCAGACAGCGAAACCTCTTCAAAAATTTTAAGCAAAACTAATAAGTCTACACTTTAAAATGAGGTGTTGCTTACCGCAACACCTCATTAATTATTACATTCGGAACGGTTAAAACCGACACCTCAAAAACCTTATTTAAGCTCCAATTGTCCAAGACTTGCGGCTTTGAGGTAAGCGTTTATGAATCCGTTTATGTCACCGTCCATAACAGCACCGATATTACCCATTTCAAAGTTTGTTCTATGGTCTTTTACGAGATTGTAAGGGTGGAATACGTATGAACGTATTTGACTTCCCCACGCGATTTCCTTTTGCACACCCTTGATATCTTCGATTTTTTCCTGTTGCTGCTGTTCGGCAATTTCAACCAATTTCGCGGTAAGCATTTTCATTGCATAGTCGCGGTTTTGGTGTTGACTGCGCTGTGTCTGACACGCAACAACCACACCCGTCGGAATATGCGTAATACGCACGGCCGACGACGTTTTGTTTACGTGCTGAACGCCCGCACCGCTTGCGTGGTATGTATCGACACGCAAGTCCTCCTGACGGATATTTATTTCAATATCATCGTCGATTTCCGGCATAACCTCGATAGAGGCAAACGATGTATGCCGTCTGCCCGACGAATCGAAAGGCGAAATACGCACCAAACGGTGTACTCCTTTTTCTGATTTCAAATAGCCGTATGCGTTGAGTCCGATAATTTCATATGTCGCACTCTTAACGCCGGCATCATCACCCTCAAGGTAATCAAGAGTGTTCATTGTGTAGCCGTTTTTCTGCGCCCACATCTGATACATACGGATAAGCATTTCACACCAGTCCTGTGCCTCAGTGCCGCCAGCGCCGGCGTGAAACGTCATAATTGCGTTGTTTTTATCGTAATTACCGCTTAAAAGTGTTTCAAGCATCATCTTGTCAAGCTCGTCACAAACGTTATTAACCGCCGCCGTAACTTCGTCAAGCATACTTTCGTCGTTTTCCTCATTTGCAAGGTCAATGAGTACCAGGGTATCCTCCCAGTCACTTTTGAGCCTGTTGTATCTTTCGATTTTGTCTTTCAGTTGTTTGGTTTTTTGCAGAACTTTCTGAGAGTTTTCTATATCGTCCCAAAAACCCGCTTCGGCGGCTTGCGCCTCCAGTTTTTCCACCTCTGTCATCGTTGATGCGATGTCAAAGTGAATCCCTCAATTCGTTTATGCTGTTTTCAAGCCCATTAAGCTTGATTCTGTATTCATCATACTCTAGCACTTATTTCACGTCCTTTTTATTATTTTTAAATTGAATTATTTTATTTATAATGTTTTTCAAATTCCACACCGCTATTGCGGTCATTGCTGCCGCAAAAACCGCAATAGCATAAACCGTACCCACAGTATTACCTTCGTTAGGTTCAAGCTTATAATGCAGAAAATCAGGTGCCATATCGGGATTAAGCAATAATCCGACTAAAGCAGATACAAAAACAATAATCACTGCAACAGCTATGTTTCTGTAAACTTTCATTTATACATATCTCCTATCAATTCGGCAAATATTGCTGATTATTTGCCGCAACACTGCTTATATTTTTTGCCGCTTCCGCAAGGACAAAGATCATTTCTGCCCACTTTGTCGTTTGCCTTTTTAGGCTGTTTTGCAAGTGAACCGTCACTGCCGGTATCCAAAGGCTTTGCAACTTGTTCGCGTTCTATTCTTTGAGTAGGGCGTGCATTAAGCACATAGCGAACGGTTTCTTTTCTGATTATGTTGAGCATTTCCTCGTACAAATCACTGCCGGCGTTTCTGTATTCAACAACAGGGTCGTGCTGTGCATATGCACGAAGTCCGATTTCGTGCTTAACGTGTTCCATTTCGTCAATGTGATCCATCCATTTGGTGTCAACGACTTGGAGCATAATTACGCGCTCAAGCTCACGCATTTGACTGCCGAATATTTCTTCCTGTTCCGCGTGACGCTTTTTACCGATTTCGATGAGTCTGCTGCGTATATCATCTTTTTTGATTGTTTCCATTTCTTCGTCGGTTATATCAAATTCGTCGCGCGCCGCAAGAGTGGTGTTTGCAAAATCTTTTATAGCCTGAATGTTCCAATTTTCCGGAATGTCGGAAATGCCTATATAGTCATCAAGTATACTGTCAACACTGCTGTCTATCATAGAGAGAATTGTTGACTTGATATCCTCGCCGTCAAGTACCATCTGACGCTGTTTGTAAATAATCTTACGCTGTTCGTTCATAACCTCGTCGTACTGGAGTACGTGCTTACGTGAGTCAAAGTTTCGGCTTTCAAGGTTACGCTGAGCGTTTTCGATTGCCTTTGTCAGCATTTTTGCCTCAATCGGCTGGTCCTCTTCAAGTCCGAGCATTTCTACCATATTTTTGACTTTATCCGAACCGAATATACGCATAAGGTCATCTTCGAGCGATAGGAAGAACTTTGATGCACCCGGGTCACCCTGACGTCCGGAACGACCTCTGAGCTGGTTGTCGATACGGCGGGATTCGTGCCGTTCGGTACCAACAATATACAGACCGCCTGCCGCGATAACCTCCTCCTGCTCCGGCTTAATCAGTTCCTTAAACTTATTATACAGCTCCTGATATTTAGCTCTTGCCTCAAGGATTTGCGCATCGTCCGTTTCCGCAAAACCCATAGCCTCATTGATAAGCTCATCGTCCATCCCCATTTTTACAAGTTCGTGCTTTGCCATATATTCGGCATTGCCGCCAAGCGCAATATCCGTACCGCGGCCTGCCATATTCGTTGCAATCGTAACAGCGCCTTTTTTGCCGGCCTGTGCTACTATTTCCGCCTCTTTTTCGTGGAACTTTGCGTTGAGCACCTCGTGCTTGATACCCTGACGTTTGAGCATTGCGGACAGTTTTTCGGATTTGTCGATATTAACAGTGCCGACAAGCACAGGCTGTCCCTTTGCATGACATTCTTTGATTTGCTCGATAACGGCGTTGAATTTTCCGTTTTCGGTTTTGTAAACAACGTCGTGCTCGTCTACACGTGCTATAGGCTTATTCGTAGGTACAACAACCACGTCAAGCTTGTAAATATGCTGAAATTCTTCTTCCTCGGTAAGCGCGGTACCGGTCATGCCGGAGAGCTTGCCGTACAATCTGAAGAAATTCTGGAAAGTAATCGTTGCGAGAGTCTTGCTTTCGTTTTCGATTTTAACGCCCTCTTTTGCTTCGATAGCCTGATGCAGACCGTCGCTGTAGCGTCTGCCCGGCATAATACGTCCCGTAAATTCATCGACAATCATAACCTCACCGTCTTTTACAACGTATTGTTGGTCGCGGTGCATACAGCCGTTGGCACGCAGTGCCTGATTTATGTGGTGCTGAAGTGTCATATTT
The DNA here is from genome assembly GCA_964422725.1 of uncultured Lachnospiraceae bacterium. Taxonomy (GTDB): domain Bacteria; phylum Bacillota; class Clostridia; order UBA1381; family UBA1381; genus CAKSNH01. The sequence goes on along the minus strand of CAYRCC010000004.1, from coordinate 39,292 downwards.
GCCGGATCGGAAAGATTCTCTATTCCGAATCCCTGTTCGGCTTTTTTGATACCTTTGTCGGTGAGAGCCGCCGTATTGGCTTTTTCATCGACAATATAGTCCGCATCAATGTCCATATCTTCATCGTTTTGCTTGTCATCATGCTCGGTGACAACCAATTTTGTAAGACGTTTTACGAACATATCCGCTATTTTATAAAGCTCGCTCGACTCTTTGCCCATACCCGAAATGATAAGCGGAGTTCTTGCTTCGTCTATCAAAATGGAGTCAATCTCGTCGACGATGGCATAATTGTGTCCGCGCTGTACCATTTGTTCCTTGTAAATGACCATATTGTCACGCAGATAGTCAAAACCAAGCTCGTTGTTTGTTCCGTAGGTAATGTCGGAGTTGTATGCGGCTCTTCTTTGCTCCTGGTCGAGGTCGTGAATGATAAGACCGACGGTAAGCCCCAAAAATCTGTATACCTTTCCCATCCATTCACTGTCACGCTTTGCAAGGTAATCGTTAACGGTAACGATATGTACACCCTTACCCGTCAGTGCGTTCAGATACGCCGGAAGAGTGGACATAAGAGTTTTACCCTCACCTGTTTTCATTTCCGCGATTCTTCCCTGGTGAAGAATGATACCGCCGATAACCTGTACATAAAAATGTTTCATTCCGAGTACACGCCACGATGCCTCACGTACAACCGCATATGCCTCCGGCAAAATACTGTCCAGACTTTCACCGTCGGAAATACGTTTTTTAAACTCGTCCGTTTTTGCGCGCAGCTGTGAATCGGACAGCTTTTGCATATCCTCGTCATACTCCATTACCGCATCGGCAATAGGCTTGATACGCTTGAGTTCCCTATCGGAGTATGTTCCGAAAATTTTGTCAAAAAGTTTCATTATAACGTTCACCTCATAGATATATTTAAAAATACTTTTTACATAATAATTTTTTGCGACAAACAAAAACCCATTATGTATTATAACATATTAAATTTGATTTTACTACTACTTTTTTAATATTTTTTAAAATTTTCAACATTAATTATGTACATAATGTTTGTTTTGTGTTAAAATAGTTAATAATGTTATTAAATCAACGACGATATCAGAGGTATTTTATGGAAACTAAATCCAACGAACAAAAGAAAGAACGTGTTATACTTGCCGGAGTACATACGGGCAAGCTCGACAGACTGAAGGATACTACCGACGAATCTATGCACGAGCTTGAAGAACTTGCCAAAACCGCCGGCGGTGAGGTTGTTATGCACGTTGTGCAGAATAAAACGGATATTGATCCGGCGATTTATATGGGCGAGGGGAAGTTGTCGGAGCTTAAAATGGCGATTGAGCAGACAGAGGCGGATATGGTTATTTTCGACGATGAGCTGTCACCGGTACAGCTGAGAAATATAGCCGAATTTTTGCAGGTGCGCGTGCTTGACCGTTCACTGCTTATACTCGATATTTTCGCAATGCGTGCAAAAAGCGGCGAGGGAAAATTACAGGTAGAGCTGGCACAGCTTAAATACCGTCTGCCGAGATTGCGCGGACTGGGTACACAGATGTCGCGGACCGGTGCCGGAATAGGCACGCGCGGACCGGGTGAAACAAAGCTCGAAACCGACCGCCGGCATATACGCCACAGGATTTCCGCGCTTGAGGAGGAAATACGCGAGCTTAAAAAACACCGCGACCTCATTCGTACACGCCGCAAAAAAGACGGCGTTATAACCGCCGCACTGGTAGGCTATACAAATTCGGGCAAATCCACACTGCTCAATACGCTTACCGATGCCGGAGTTTTTGCCGAAAATAAGCTTTTCGCAACTCTTGACCCGACCTCAAGAGCAATTACTCTCTCTGACAACCGAAAAATACTAGTTGTCGATACAGTGGGATTTATACGCAAGCTGCCGCACCATTTGGTTGAGGCGTTTAAGTCTACCCTTGAAGAGGCGGCGGTTGCGGATATACTGCTGCACGTTATAGACGATTCAAATCCCGAGCGCGATACGCAGATACACGTGGTGGAGTCGGTACTGACGGATATCGGCGCGGACGCAAAGCCCGTTATAGGTGTATTTAACAAAACGGACAAGCTCGACAGTGAGGTTTTTCGTCATACGGATATAGAAACATATAATGCAAATGTGCACATTTCCGCAAAACGCAGAATAAATATAGACGGACTGCTTGAGGCGATTGCGGAGGTTGCGCCCGGTAAAAAAAGTGAAATCAGTGTACTTTTGCCGTACAGCGAGGGCGCGCTTTTGAGCCGGCTTCACGACACGCAAAAGGTTTTAACGGAGAATTACGCGGAAAACGGAATTGAAATAACGCTCCTTGCAGACACTGAAACATATGACAGATTGAGAAACTACATTATATAATGTATTTCGGAAAGGGTGATTGATATTTCGGAAAAGTTATGTTATAAAACGGTGGCACATTCGGGTGAGTCGCTGTTGGTTGAGAAAAAGTCGAAGTTTATAGCAAGCGTAATGCCTGTGGACAACGAAGATGATGCAATTGCGTTTGTAAACAGCATAAAGTCAAAATACAGTGACGCGCGGCACAACGTCTATGCGTATGTTATTGACAAAAACAATATATTCCGCTACAGCGACGACGGCGAACCGCAGGGTACGGCAGGTATGCCTGTGCTCGATACGATACGCAAGGAGGGAATTGTCGACGCGGCGGTTGTAGTGACCAGATATTTCGGCGGAATACTCCTCGGTACGGGCGGACTCGTACACGCTTACGGTACGGCGGCAAGGCAAGGACTGGAAAATGCAAAAATAGTTATGCGCACGCTGTGCGACGTTGTGGCTGTAAAGGTTGACTATACATTGGTGGGGAAAATACAATATATGGTTTCGTCTGAGGGATATATGCTTAGGGATACTGTGTATGATAATGATGTTACTTTTTTCGTTTGCTGTAAATGCGGCGATACACAGGATTTTATACATAAGGTTACAGATTTGACGAATGCGCGCGCGGTGTGCAGTATTACCGAGCAGAGCTTTGTCGACCTTGAATAATATTTATTGTTTATGCAAATACTTGAAAGGGTGATAGTTTTGAAAAAAATATTTTTTCTGAGCGCATTTTGCGCTATGCTGTGCATATCGGCTTGCACAAACCAAAAAGAACCTGCCCCAACCGCCGAACCTACAATAAGTCCGGTTGCCGCCGCAACCGCCGCGCCCGACATAAATGCAATATCTGCCGGCGAACAGAGCAAAATCGGCGCAAATTGGTCAAAAATCGGTTCGTACGGATATGATATTGATGCTGACGGGATTGAGGAAAATATCCGCTTATGCACGTCGGCGCAGACCGACAAAAACGGAAATATAATCTGGGACGACGGTCAGGACTGGGTTTTGGAGGTTACCGACGGTATAGAAACGTTTACCCTGTTTGACGAAAACGTTAAACTCGGAAACGTCTACTTTGAAATTATGGATTACTACGACGAAAGCGGAAAAGAAATTCCCAATATCGTTCTCGTGAAATCGTCAAGCGCGAGCTTTTCCGTAATCCGCTATACGTTCAACTCCGAAAAGAACGTATTTGAGGAAAACATCGTGCTTAATTCCGATACCGAGTCCGTCGGCGGAATAAATCAGCGTTATACGTCGTTTCCGGCGGAATGACCGCCAAAAAAGGTTTTTCACAGAAAAGAGGGATAATTATGGTTGTTGATATAACAAAACAGAATTACGAAAAAGAGGTTGTACACTCGGCTCTTCCGGTACTTCTCGATTACTGGGCATCGTGGTGCGGACCGTGCAGTATGGTTTCGCCGATTGTGGACGAGCTTGCTGAAACGTATGACGGGAAGATTAAAGTCGGAAAGGTGAATGTGGAGCTTGAGGGCGAGCTTGCCTCGGAGGCAGCCGTTGTATCAATTCCGACGATTGTTGTTTTGAAAAACGGAAAAGTTCTCGAAAGGACAGTGGGTGTGCAGAGCCGCGACGAGCTTGAAGAAATGATTGAAAAATATATATGAAAGAAAAAATTATCAAACTTGCATATGAAGCCGGAATTTCTCAAATCGGTGTAGCTGAAGCCGAGGTCTTTGCCGACCTCGGTTCTGTCTTGCGCCGATACGGGACTGTGCCTATGACAGAGCCTGATGCGAATGTACGCATAAACCCGTTTTTGCTTATGCCCGAGGCAAAATCAATAATCGTGTGCCTTTTTCCGTATTACGCCGGCTCCGAACCGTCGAACATCTCAAAATACGCGCGCGGCGAGGACTACCATATTGTGGTTAACAAACGGCTGTCACCTATAAAGGAATTTTTGGAAAACAACGGATACTGCGCGCGGATATACGCCGACAACAGTCCGCTTAACGACCGCTATCTTGCATATAAGGCGGGACTCGGCTTTATCGGCAGAAACGGCTTTCTGATAAACCCTGTGTACGGCACATACACTTTTATCGGATATATCATAACAAGCTGTCCGCTTAAATCCGATACGCCGTCGGAGCAGTCGTGTATGAATTGTATGCGGTGTATACAAAGCTGTCCGGGACACGCACTCTCGGCAGAGCACAAATTCGATTTTAACAAATGCCTGTCGTTTATCACGCAGAAAAAAGGCGAGCTTACACAGTCGGAAATGACTCTTATGAAAAAGTATGCAAGCGTATGGGGCTGTGATGTGTGTCAGGACGTGTGTCCGCATAACAAAAACGCCGCGGTGTCGGATATCTGCGAGTTTGTGCACGGACTTATACATACACTCGATATCGACGAGAATATATCAAATAAGGAGTTTAAACGCCGATATTCAAACCGCGCGTTTGCGTGGCGCGGTAAAAACGTTATTCTGAGAAATTTAAAGGCTTTGAAAAATGATGATTAAATTTGAAATTTACTATTGCATTTTTATTCATAAAGTTGTATAATTATTTACAAGTTACTAATTTCTGATTGGAGGTATCCGACTATGACACTTGATACAATTAAAAAACTGGATAAACAATATTATATGAATACGTTCGGCGAAAGACTTCCGGTGTGCTTTGAAAGCGGAAAGGGAGTAAAGCTGTTTGACGAAAACGGCGAGGTGTACTACGACTTTCTGGCAGGTATCGCCGTTACTGCGCTCGGACATTCACACCCCGTTTTTATCGAAAGAATGAAAAATCAGCTTGATAAGCTGATACATACGTCAAGCCTGTACTACATAGAAAATCAAACAAACCTTGCAAAACGGATTGTCGATTCATCGTGTGCGGACAAAGTATTTTTCGCAAATACGGGCGCGGAGGCGAACGAAGGTGCGTTTAAGCTGGCAAAAATATATTTCTACAAAAAGGGTCAGCCTGAAAAATATGAGATTATCACGCTTGACAAGTCGTTTCACGGCAGAACGCTGGCAACCGTTGCGGCAACTGGACAGGAAAAATACCAAAAACCGTACAAACCGCTTACCCCGGGCTTTAAACAGGTAGCACCGAACGACTTTGAGGCACTTTGCGCGGCGGTTACGGATAAAACCGCGGCAATAATGATTGAGCTTGTTCAGGGCGAGAGCGGAGTTCACCCGATGGACGGCGAATATGTGCGCAAGATACGCAAATTGTGCGATGAAAAGGATATTATTTTGATATTTGACGAGGTGCAGACGGGTATGGGGCGTTCGGGCAAACTGTTTGCACATCAGATGTACGGAATCGAGCCGGATATATTCACCCTCGCAAAGGCACTCGGAAACGGATTTCCTATAGGTGCGGTGTGCGCGAAAGACTTTGTTGCATCGGCGTTTGAACCCGGTAACCACGGCACGACGTTCGGCGGTAATCCGCTTGCAACCGCCGCCGGTCTTGCCGTATTTGACATTTTTGAAAAGGAAAATATTCTTGAAAATGTAAACGAAATGAGTAAATATTTTACGAATAAGTTGTCAGAACTTTCCCGAAAGTATACGGCTGTAACCGAAATCCGCTCTATGGGACTTTTAATCGGCGTGGAGCTTGACGGGAAAATCGCGCGTACTGTGTTTGACGGACTTTTCAAAAAACATTTCCTTACAAGCCTGTGCGGCAACACTCTGCGTATCGCGCCGCCGCTTGTTGTACAGAAAGACGATATAGATAAATTTACAGCCGCGCTTGAGGCTGTTCTTGCGGAGATTTAGGAGGTACATATATTAATGAAGAAAGATTTTATAAGCTTACACGATTACTCAAAGGAAGAAATAACAAAACTGCTTGAGCTTGCCTTAAAACTGAAGCACGAACAGAAAAACGGTATAGCACACCCTATTTTGAAAGGGAAAACACTGGGTATGATTTTTACAAAATCATCGACAAGAACGCGCGTTTCGTTTGAAGTCGGAATGACACAGCTCGGCGGTTATCCGCTGTTCCTTTCGGGCAGCGATATTCAGCTGGGCAGAGGCGAGTCGATTTACGACACCGCTAACGTGCTATCACGCTACCTTGATGCGATTATGATTCGTACATATGACCACAAAGACGTGCTTGACCTGGCAGAATATGCGAGCATACCTATAATTAACGCGCTTACGGATTTACTGCACCCGTGTCAGGTGCTTGCCGATTTGCAGACAACATACGAACACAAAGGAAAACTTGAAGGACTGAAAATGGCATATATCGGCGACGGCAACAATATGGCACATTCGCTTATGTACGGCTGTGCAAAGGTTGGTATGGAAATAGCCGTCGCAACACCGAAAGGCTATGAGTGCAACGCGGAAATTGTCGAAAATGCAAAAGCCGATGCAAAGAAGTGCGGCGGAAAGGTGATAACGACGTACGACCCCGTCGAGGCTATCAAGGACGCTGACGTGGTTTACTCCGACACGTGGGTGAGTATGGGACAGGAAAGCGAAAAAGCCGAAAGAATAAGCATTTTTATGCCGTATCAGGTGAATAAGGAACTGTTTGCAAAGGCTAAGAGTGATGCTGTGTTTATGCATTGCCTGCCGGCGTACCGCGGCTATGAGGTTACAGAGGACGTTATAGACTCGCCGCAGTCGGTTATTTTTGATGAGGCTGAAAACAGACTGCACGCTCAGAAAGCCGTTATGGCAACGCTTATGAGCAAATAAACGGGAAGTTGGGAAAATAATGACAGAATTTCAATCAATGCAGGAAATACGGCTTGCAACTTATGACGATATACCGGATATATTGAATATTACGCGCGAGGCGTTTATAAAATATAAGAAGATGTCGGGCGTTGAAAAATTGCAGGCACTTGAGGAATCGTATTCGGACGTTAAAAATGATATTGACACAAAGGTAGTGCTCATTGCACTTTCCGACGGTGTGCCGGTGGGGAGTGTGCGCGTTGAGGTGTTTGATGACCATACCGCATATCTCAGTCGGTTCGGCGTAAAGGTTACGTCGCAGAATAACGGTATCGGCAAATCCATAATGAATTTGGTTGACCGCATAATGGTGAAAAAAGGCGTTAAACAAATTTCACTGCACACCGGCGCAAAAATTACATCACTCATACGCTTTTATTACGGGAGAGGCTTTTATATCGACTCCACCGACAAGTCGCGCGGTTATATACGCGCACTGCTTGTGAAAGACTATGAACATCCACATATGGAAAATTAATGCAAATACCCCCAAAATTTATACATATCGTATGGATTTTGGGGGTGATTTTTTGCTTTTCGGCGAATATCTGCCGCTGTTAATTTCCAATAATAACCGTGAATTTACTGCCTCAAATGTCACTTCGGAACACAAAAATGTTGTTTCGTGCCATTATAACGTCGTTTCGCGCCAAACCTATTGACATTTTGACAAAAATGTGATATGTTGATAAAAAATATAGGTAACTTTACCATTGATTTAAACAGCAAATTCACGCGCAAGCGTTTTATATATAAAACAACAATCTATATTCAATTTAAGGAGGAAGAAGATGAAAAGAATCAAGAGATTCACAAGCTTGCTGATCGTACTTTGTATGGTTATGTCACTTGTGCCAAACGTGATGATTTCGGTATCGGCAGATACCGCTGCCCCGACTTTCAGCGGCGGCGACGGAACGGAGCAGAATCCGTACCTCATCAAAAGCGCACAAGATATGATTGACCTGTCAAATGCGGTGGCAGGGAGAGAAGATTATGGTGGGAAATACTTTAAGGCGGAAAGCGACAGCGAAATTGTGCTTACCACCGAAGGCGGTTTTAATCCGATAGGCAACTACAGCTGTCCGTTCAGAGGAAATTTTGACGGAAACAACGTCACGTTTAATCTGACCTTGACCGGAAGCAATTACTTGGGGGTGTTCGGTCTTGCGAGCAAGCCTCTGGGGAGCGACACTCCGGCGGTTATTAAAAACGTAATAACAAAGGGAACCGTTACAGGTACAGGTACAGATACAGATTCTTGCATTGCCGGTGTAGTCGGTTCGGTGTGCGGAGCTAAAATTATAGACTGCCGCAACGAAGCAGCCATAACCGGAGATTACGGTGTCGGCGGTATAGTAGGTGACATTAGCGAATATGCCGGAAAAGTATACAATTGCGTAAACACCGGAAGTATAACAGCTACAGCGCAGGTCGGCGGTATAGTAGGTCGTGTAAATCATGACTATGCTCACGCAATAGCGAATTGCGTAAACGGCGGAAGTGTTACGACAATCAGCGGCGGCAGTGCTAATAGTGCCGGCGGTATTGTAGGGTTAATAAGCACCTCAAGCGCTAAAGTGGAAAACTGTATAAATAGTGGTACAGTGAGCAGCACAAGTGACGGAAACAACTATATCGGTACGATTGCCGGAGAAGTATGCTCGCTTAACAGCGTCCGCACAAATTACTACATCGCAGCCGAAGGCGTTGTAGGTGTAGGCGCGTGCAGAAACGGATACGAGGAAAAATTGTCGAAGAATTACGAAAAATCGGCAATGCCGCTAGCTCCCAACAGTATACAAAATACATTGCTGTTCGGTCTTCTTAACGGATATGTAATGCACAACATTGAAACAATTCCCGAGCTGAAGTATTTCTATGCAAATTCAAGTGGATTTACATATACAGACACTGTTCCGGACGGCTTTTATAAGATAACATATAGAAATGATGACATTGATGATATTGCGTTTGTGCAGAAAAGCGGTTACAAGGGCAGTACCATAACGATTAAACCGCGCAGTTTTGCAAAAATCAACAGTGCAGGCATAGACGGTATATTAACGAGTAAGGAAGCTGACGGAAGTTTTACGTTTACCATGCCGGAATATGACGTTACAGTATCGGTTTCAGGCGGAATAAATCTTGACGAGGCAGACGGTGCATATCAAATCAAAAGTGTCGATGATATGAAAATATTGTCAGATGCTGTTAACAACGGATATGACACGACGGGGAAAACATTTGCACTTGCAAATGATATTACCATTAATGACAGTGATAATTACGTTCCTGTCGGCGGAGGCTGTGAGGCTTTCAAGGGAACTTTTGACGGCGCAAATCACACCGTAACCATGAACCTTACTGTGGATGGTAACAACGTAGGTTTGTTTGCCCGTACGGACGGCGCAACGATTAAGAATTTGAAAGTTGACGGTTCGATTGCGGGTGCGGAAGAGAACGTCGGCGGTATCGTCGGAACAATGACAGGCGGAAAGATAGAATCGTGTACTGCCCTGTCAACCATGACGGTGTCGGGTAAGAAAAAAGTCGGCGGTATTGTCGGATTGGCAGACGGTGCAGATGTTTTGTCCTGTGTGAACAATGCGGCGGTGACAATGACAAACAGCGGCGAAAATGTCGGCGGTATTGTCGGATACACGCAGAATAGTGCAAATGTACTGAACTGTGAAAATAACGGTACAGTAACAGGTGACAATGCCGGCGGTATCGTTGGTTATACAAAGAGCGTGAAGAACAAAAACGACGTAACCAACATAATCAACTGTATAAATAAAGGCACAATTGCTTTGGGTGACAGAAGCAATTACGGCGGCGGTATAGCAGGTTATGTATACGGCGAGTACAACAGTAACGATGCGTATACGTATGCATTGATTAAAAACTGTGTAAATAACGGTGAATTTAGCGGTACAAGTGATAATAAGGGCGGAATTGTCGGCACTATTCGTTTTGCTGTTACTCGAAACGGTATAGAGAATTGTTTGTATAATTCCGATAAGAATAGCGGTATTAATGATATAGGTGAGTGTGAACCGAATCATAACGGATACGAGGCGACGCAAAAATTTGCGGTAGCAGGGGCTGAAATAACATCGGAATCTGTAATCGGTAAGCTCAATTGGTTTGCAGACAGAAACAAAAGCAATTTCGGAGAAGAAAACCTGAAGTATTGGGAAGTGTCAGAGGGTGCTTTGAAGCTTACCTCAACAGAGCCTGAGGCAATTCCGAATATGATCAGCGTTACGGACGAATTTGCAAAGGAATATATGACGCTTTCTTCCGAAACGGCGGTACAAGGCACAGAAATTACGGTATCGTTTAAAGTGCCTGACTATTTGTCGGTACACGGAATAGAGGTTAAGAAAAACGACCAGACAGTCGTAGAGGACACAAAAAGTCAGTCAGAGTACCAAGATGCTGATAATAATTATATTTCGGAATACAAATTTACAATGCCGGACGGTGACGTTGCCGTAGACGTCGATATCACGGCAAAAGTTCCGAACATTAACGGAACATACAGCATAGTGGAAAAGACCGATTTGCTGAAATTGTCAAAAGCCGTAAGCGCGGGTTATGATACGACAGGTGATGTCTACAAAGTGTCGGACGGTATCAGCGACACAGACCTTACAACGCTTGAGGGCTTTGCACCTATCGGTACTCTTAAAAATCCGTTTAAGGGTACATTTGACGGTAACAACAAGACATTTAAACTCAGCTTTACCGACGGAGAGGCATTGTTTGTCGGCTTGTTCGGCAATATAGAAGATGCAATCGTTAAGAATGTCGGTGTAAACGGAACGATTAAAGGCAAACAGTATGTCGGCGGTATCACAGGTAAGGCAGTCACATCAACTATCGCAAACTGCCATAACAATGCCGCTGTAACGGGTGACACGCAAGTAGGCGGTATCGTGGGCGACTTGTACAGCACATGTGTGTACAGCTGTTCAAATACGGGTGCATTGGAGGCAAACAATGTAGTCGGCGGTATCGCGGGCGGATTGGGTCACACAACTTTGGATACCAGGTCAAAAGTGATAAACTGCTACAACAGCGGTAATATCAAATGGAGCAGCGGCGAAAATGAGTGTGCCGGCGGTATCGTGGGCGATGACAGCAACGGAATTACGGTAAACTGTGCAAACACAGGCGATATAACAGACGGCACAAATCCTGTCGGCGGTGCTATTATAGGTAATTCGTATAATCCGCATACTATAGCCGGAAACTATTACAGTGCCAAAGACGGTGTGGTAGGTATAGGACGACTCGACAGAACCGTTCAGACAACGGACGACAACGCAAAGACACAGTCAAGCACCGAGCTCAACAAGGCTATAGGACTTGCACCGCTCAATGCGTATGTGACCGGAAACAAATCGGATAATGAATATTTGAGATACTGGGTTGCGGACAGTAATTCGGTTATCACGTTTACCGATGAAGTTCAGTCACAGCCGTATGATATCTCGGTCAGTGATGATGAGTTGGTTGATGCACCGGTATATCAGTTTGCCGGAAAAACCACTACTATCGAGCTTAAAACGGATTCACTCAAGGATTACGAGAAAATTTCGTTTAAAGCAATGTCGAATAATACGGAATTGACATTTACACCGGTTGAGGGAAAAGAAAATCAATATATATTCACTATGCCGGAGGGTGATGTTGAAATATCGGCAGAAATCGAATTGAAGTTTGCAAAAAGCGCCGGCGGTGTGTATACGCTTTCGGGCGCAAGCGATATGATTTTGTTTTCAAAAGCCGTAAATGACGGCGCGGTAAGCCCAGATTCGGAGTTCGCGGTTGCAGAGAGCGCGGACGTAATCGACCTTACGACGGGCGGTTTTGAGCCTATCGGAACAAGTGAACATAAATTTGAAGGTGTGTTTAACGGCGGCAAGAATACGTTTAAGCTTGCAATCAGCAAGGAAGATGATTATGTCGGCTTGTTTGGCTATGTATCCGACTCGGTGATTAAGAACACGAGCGTTACGGGAAGTGTCAGCGGCGACGAATATGTCGGTGCTGTGATAGGTCTTGCTGATGATACAGAAATTATGAACTGCAGCAGCAGTGCGCAGGTAAGCGGTAATGATTACGTCGGCGGTATTGCGGGTGAAATTTGTAATGGGTCAACACTGCGGAACTGTTACAACAGCGGCAGTGTTAAAGTTACGGTTTCTAACAATGAAATATATGTCGGCGGTATTGTGGGAAATTCATCAGGCAGTGTATATAACTGTGCAAATTCCGGCGCGGTTTCCGATAAAAATTCGGGAAAAGCGGGCGGCGGTATAGCCGGCAACACCGGATCATACAGTATCTACGAGTGTTATTATGTAAAAGGTACGGCTGATTGCGGTGTCGAGTATATAAACAAAGACAAGGCAGAAAATGAAACGTCAGCAGGCGAAATAACGGCTGTTGAGAAAAACGACTTTTTCACGTTGATTGGTCTTTCGCCGCTGAATAAGTATGCGGAAAGAGAAGGTATGCGTTACTGGCAGGTAACGGGTGAGGGTGATGCAAAGGTTATTTCGTTCACCGATACAAAGCCGGACATATACTATTCGCTCAGCAGTAATTACGAAAAGCTTATCAGCTTTGAGAAGGATGTAAAGAAAGGCGATACGGTTGTAGTTACACCGGTACAACTTCCTGAGTATGCGGAGTTTATGGGAATAAAGGTAAATAACGGCAGCATTATACCGCCTGACGAAACAGGTAAGTGTAGCTTTACAATGTCTGACATTGATAGCAATATATACCCTTGTTTCAAAATAGCACTTCCGCTTTGGGAAAATACGTCTGATTGCTATGCAATTTCAGATGCCGAGGCACTGAACAAATTCGCAAAGGCTGTAAACAGCGAGCAAATGTGCGGATACTTCAAAAATGCCGTTGCGCATCTTACGGCAGACATCAGCGTATCGACAGAGGGCGGTTTTGAACCTATCGGTACGGCTGTAAACGCTTACGGCGGATATTTCTTCGGCGACGGTCATACGCTTACGCTTGACATATCCGCAAGCGACACAGCGTCTGCGACAGGCTTGTTTGCGTATACAAACAGCGCAAATATACGAAACCTTGTGCTTAAAGGTACTGTATACGGCGGTGAGAATAAAGAGGCGTTTACGGGTGCGCTTATAGGTGATAATGTCGGCTCGATTGTTGAGAATGTGTACAGTGAGGTTGACGTAAGCGGTTACGGCTTTGTGGGCGGTTTTGCCGGAAAATCCGGACCTAAAACACGTGGTGACGCCGGTCTCGGAAACTACAGGAATATAATGGCGAACGGTACCGTTAAACAGCTGGACACTTCAAGTGACGGTAAGGCGGCCGGTACTGTTCAGAGCATAGGCAAAAGTAATTATTACAATATCTTTGTAAATTCGGATAAGAACAAAGGTATGTACAGTGTCGGATATGTTGAAAATCCGTACGGTACATTACGTGATCCGAGTAAATACGTATACATCGGTGTATACATGGAGCAAGGCTGGACAAAGGCAAAGAGCGATGTGTTAGACGATTCGGATTATTATTTCGCAATGTCTGAGAGTGAGCTGTTCACAAGCGAAACCGAAAATATGCTGAACAAGTATACACTGAACGTCGTCAATTGTTATTTCTGGGATTTCGTTACCAAGGACGGCAAAAACACCGTTGAAATGTCCAAGGATATGCCGAGCGATATGCACAGTATAAATGTGGATGTTTACTACGAGAGCAACATAAAAGATATGCCGAAATTTGCAAATACCGGTGAAACGATTGATGTATGTTTTTACGATGCTCCGGATACAGCGATGATATTGGGAATAAAAGTAACGGATTCGGACGGTAATGAGATCGAATCGCAAAAAGCCGGTAAGAATAAGTATACGTTCGTAATGCCTGACAGCGATGTACAGGTGAGCGTATTGCAGGATTACGGTCTGGCAATCGGTCCTAACGGCGAGTACTGTATTGCAAGTGCTAAGGATTTGGTTACATTCGGAGAAATAGCAAATATGAATCCTTATGCAAATGCCAAGGTTACGGCAAAGAGTATCGCTGTTTATGATTTGATAGGACAATTACTTGAGGACGGAATGCCTGAAGAATATGTAGCGGAAGCAATTTATTATTATTGCCGTACTTATATTATAGGCAGAGGTTCCGCTAAACCGTACAAAGGCGTATTTGACGGAAACGGCGCAACCATAGAATGGGGCGGTGCTTTGTTCGACTATACTGACGGTGCGCAAATTAAAAACCTTAATTTGAAACATCCTATTTTTGAAGAGTACGGTGCCGGATTGGTCCATGAAGCGAAAGATACAAAAATAGACAACTGTAGCGTATACTGCGATGAAACTTATAGTCTGTACGGAAATTCAAACCAAGCTGTGACTTTCGGCGGAATTGTAGGTTATGCGGACGACTGTGTGATTACAAACTGTACGGTAGATATACGTGGCCTGCAATGTGACGAATTCGGCGGTATTGCATACCGGGTGGAAAACGGCGGCATTATCGCAAACTGTACCGTATTGGCATCGACACAGGTAGCGGCGGAAAGTTGTTACGGCGGTATTGTACTTGAAAACGCTGTCGGCAGTGAACTGAAGATATACAACTGTGTACACAATTCGACTTATTACGGCTACGATGACACGGTGTATCCTGCCGGAACAGTGTATTATGCAGAAAAAGAGGATCTTACGCTGAAAAACAATTTCTTTGTAACGAATGACGAGTATATGACCGACTTAGGCGGCATGCAAAAATCAATAATGGATTTTGCAGACCCTAATTCGATTGTGACCCCTTATACCGCGGCAACACGTTACATACCTGTTAAGCTTAATAAGTTCATTGATGAAAACCCTGACATTGTAGAGGGTGTTGAGCTTAAGAAGTGGGGTTGTAATTATGTGAGAGAAAGCGGAAGTACAGAGTATGCTGTCGAGGCTTGCATTGCAAAGGAAAAAGAGGAAATTTATGCAATCGAACAGGACGGCATCAAGACATACTTCTACGGTGAGTTTGAACCGATGCATATTTCGGACGACGATTTCAGCATTGCGGGTGCAATTGTAGGCGAGGAAGTATATTGTGCTGGTCCTTACGGCGCGGAAATAACCGTTACGACGGCGGACGGCAAGAACATTAAATGTAAGAATGACTCATTTGAAATGCCGGCAAGCAATGTAACGGTAACGGTTACGATGGATTCGGGAATCGAAGAAACCAAGGAAATCGACGGAAAGACATACGCTGTGGTAAAAACAGCCGAAGACCTTGTAAAGGCTATGCAGTCTATCAACAGCGGAAATACGGCTCTTAACCTGTATATTAACAATGATATTGATATTACGGGTGAAGTTGCCGAAAACTATCCGGAACTGAATTTGGCGTATGAGTATAACGGTATAATCGAGGGTAACGGTAAAACGCTGAACTTTAAAGACGGTATGGGTCACCCTATGCTTGGAGCAATAGGTAAAAAGAGCGTTATAAGGAACCTTACGGTTGACGGTACATTTGAGTCGGAAGACTCAATAGCGGCGTTTGCAATTGCTAATGCCGGTGCTGTAATAAACTGTATCAACAAGGCGGACGTAACCGCGACGGGCGTCGGCGCAGGTTTTGTTTGCACAGATATGGGTGTAATAATAAACTGTATCAACAAGGGTGATATAACAGGTGCAAGCGCGGCGGCGGTAGCCGGTGAAAGCATTCAGGACGGTAGTCAGTCTGCAATATTTGCATCAACGATGCCTCTGGAAATGTATTTGTATAATGAGGGTACGCTGACAGCGGCGGAGGACGGCGGTACTTATATTGCTCAGCATGCTATGTATGCCGGTGATTTAACCATTAAAGACGAAAACGGAAAGCTTCCGGATAAAAAAGCGGCAGTGGCAACGGCAAACGGTATGATGTTGGAATTAAAAGCTCTATCATCCGATGAGTATCGCGATTTGATCATTTCTGCGATTACCGCAATGATACCGTTGTCTGAATCGAATTTGGAAACTATCGGATACCTGTTAGATGTTTTGGGTGAAGTGAAAGAATGGACGGTTGTCGGCGAGGAAACAGCTGAGGAGGTTGTGTTTGCCGATGAGAAAAACGCACCGTACTACAATTTTGTGTTTGACACCAAGAAGACACCGTACAAATCAGGTACTGAGGTTGAAACAGTTATTGACGTAACGAGTGATGAAGGTTATGAGGTGTCGTCAATTTCGGTAGCGATGTACAACGATGAAGAAATTGCATTGACGGAGGTTGCCGGCAAGGCTAATACGTATAAGTTTACAATGCCGTACAGCGAGTGCTATGTAGTCAGCGATATCGTTGCAGCCGGTTTGACGCAGGACGATGACGGCTATTACCTTGTAGAAACGCTTGACGATTTGATTAAGGTTAAGAATACAATCCAAAAAGGCAACGAAAGAATCAACGTTAAGCTTATGGCGGATATCGATGGTTATACCGAAGGTTCAATAGGAAGTTATAAAGGTATATTTGACGGTAACAATCATTCGATAACTGTAGATATGTCGGGTGAGGGAGTATACGGATTGTTTTATAACTTGCTCGAAGGTTCTGTAGTGAAAAACCTTACGATTAAGGGAAATATCAGTTCGTCCGACTGTACTTACGTGGGTTCTGTGGCAGGTTACAGCTACGGCTCTGTAATTAACTGCACAAACAGCGCAACCGTTACGGCTGCGGGAGAAGGCAACTATGTAGGCGGTATTGTCGGAAGATTAGGCTTATCGGGAACAGGCGCAAACTTTATCGAGGGCTGTAAAAACGAAGGCAGCCTGAGCGGCAGATGTGTCGGCGGTATAGTTGGAATGGTAGACGGTAGCGGCGACATTGCATTATTGCAGGGCGGCGAGCCATTAACCGTAAAGGACTGCGAAAATACTGCGGATTTGAGTCAAAGCACTTCAAATTCCGGAGGTTATCTCGGCGGTATTGTCGGATACGCAGACGGATTGAAATTAAGCGGCGGCAATAATATAAAAATAGTCGATTGTGAAAACAAGGGCGATATTGATGCCGATTCTTGTTATGTCGGCGGTATTGCGGCGTATACCGCATTTACCGATATCGAGGATTGTAAAAACGGCGCTAAGGTAAACAACGATTGTACTACCGGAACCAACGGTTATCCGTGCAGCGGCGGTATTGCGGGTCGAATTGTCAGCAGTACGATAACAGACTGTACAAACGAAGAAAGCGTTTCCGCGTTGAACACAGTCGGCGGTATCGCAGGTATTATAATTGGCAGTACGATTCTGGATTGTATGAACAGCGGCAGTGTAGATATGCCGCAAGACGGTGGTGTTGATGTAGGCGGTATAGCGGGTATGGCACTCGGAAAAGTATCGCTGATAAATAACTGTATTAACAGCGGTAAAGTCAGTGGAATGTGTCCGGTCGGTATAGCCAGCATATCGGAAAATTCGGACAGCTATCTGAACATAGTAAACTGTTATAACAGCGGAGAATTGGACGGATCCGGCAGTGAATACGCTATAGCATTTGCTTATAATAATAATGCAGCTAATCTGACTGTTAAAAACAGCTATTGGGTTGGATCTGCTGCGCCGGTAAATTTGGAGTGTGCTGATAAGTGCAAAGATGTTTGTCAGATTGACAGCGATACAGCCGCTGGTTTTGCAAATGCTGCGGCAAAGCTTAACAGCAATGTTTCGGACGACATGAAGAAGTGGACGGCAAAGGATAAGGAATTGATGTTTGCCGGAAAGGACGATTTGTGTTATTACGAAATCATTATTGAAAAAGGAATCAAAGGCGGAAGTGTAAAGGCTGACAAAGCATATGCAAAACCGGGCGAAACGGTTAATCTGACGATTGTGTCGAATGACAGCGCAAGCGTACCGGTTATCAAGGGCGTTGAGCTTGACGAGAACAATTCGTTTGTAATGCCTGACAATACGGTAAGAATCAGTGCAAGTTTCGGTGACGGTTTCAGAGCGACCGAAAAGAGCGATACGATAAAGCTGTATGAGAATGTAGCGGCTGAGGATATTGTACTTTCCGAGTATGTGGAATTTGTAAACGACGATATTGAAAGAGATTTTGCGTTTGCGTTGGCAGAGGACAGTGTATTGCCGGAGGGTATGAGTTTGTCGTACGGCAGAATTGTCGGCACACCTACAAAGGCAGGCACATATACGGTAGTAATTGACGTAACAGACCCGAACAGCGTTTCTCTTATGTCGCTTGATTCGGCTACAGCAATGGATAATGCTAAAATGACGCTTACAATCGAGGTTGTAAAGACGTATAAGGTAACAGTCGGTGCAACGGAACACGGAAGTGTGACGGCGGATAAGGCGTATGCCGCACCGAACGAAAGAGTAAATCTTGTTGTTAAGCCTGATAACGGTTATGCGTTCGGCAGTGCAAGCGGAGTTGAGCTTGATGCAAACGGCAGTTTTGTAATGCCTGAGTCAGATGTAGAGGTGAAAGTTGTATTTGCGCCTACACTTGAAAGTACAGGCAAGGAAAGCGAAATCGAGCTTGTAGAGAATTTTGAAATGACGGCTGTAAATTTGGCTGATTATGTGAAGTTCAGCGATGAAACGGTAACAAAGACGGTTGAGTTTGCGCTTTCGGAGGGCAGTGCACTGCCTGAGGGTATGAAGCTTGAAAACGGCGTAGTGTCGGGTACACCTAAGGTGTCGGGCAAGCATACCGTAAAATTCGATGTTGTAACGAGTGAGGCGAATTTGATGTCGCTGACATCGGAGTTTGCAACAAATAAGACAACGCTGACATTGACGTTTGATATCGAGGCTACATATAAAGTAGGCATTAATACGGTAGAAAACGGAAAAGTGAAAGCGGATAAAGAGTACGCAAAAGCAGGTGAAGAGGTTAAGCTTACAATTGAGCCTAACGAGGGATATATGCTTGTCGGAGTAACCGGTGTGACGGTGGATACAAGTAATGTATTTGTAATGCCTGCAAGGGACGTAAGTGTGGGAGCAGTGTTCACAAGCGGTGATGCGCCGATAACCGGACCGGCTATATTTGCTACGGCAAAGGAAAACGGCGATCATCTTGTTAAGTATGTAGTTCCGACGGGAACTAAGTACACATTGATTTGTGCGGAGTATGGTGCGGACGGAGTACAGAGTATAACGGTTGCGACATCTGAAAACGACACAAATAACGGTGAGATTACAATAGCGGCAGGCAAGACGGCGAAGATAATGCTGTGGGATAGCCTGAACGGTATGAAACCGCTTTGTGAGGCGTGTGAGATTAAGTAATTGTTTCGACTGAAATAAATTACGGATAACAGACAAGGGGCTGTCGGTGTGAACCGACAGCCCTTTTTTATCGGCAAAACAACCGATTCGGTGCGGATTTTTTACTTGTATTAATGTTTATTATATGGTATTATTATAGTAACGGGTTATAAGGCTGTATCAGTATGAGTAAAGTTTGTTTTACGGGGAGGATTTGCATTGAAAAAGAAAATTTTTAAAACGGTATTGTTTGCGCTTGTGGTGCTTGCGGCGGTGCTGACGGCGGCGTGCGGTGCGGGCAAAGGGTCGAAAAGCGTATTTAACGAAAACGGCGAAATTAATATCGCAATACTCTGTAATATGGAAACATACGAGGTTATAAGCGGTTTGAACGAGAGTATAGAGGTTGCAAAAGAGGATATATACAATAAATACGGGTTTAACCTCAATGTGGAGCTTTACGATGACGGCGGTAATTACAACAGTGCAATAGCTCTTGCGTCGCAGATTGCGCACTCACCGGATATTGCCGCGGCGATTTCGATTCAGGAGTTTGATATAGTCGATTCGGTGGCAAGTATTTTTAATGAGGCGGAAAAACCGTTTATAGTTTTTGCCGGCTGTTACGATTCCATTGCGGAAAACGGGTATGACTACCTCATAAACGATTTTACGAGTGCCGGCAAGCTGGGAAATATTATGGGAAAATACGCCATTCACAGAGGGCTCAAACGTGTAGCCGTTATACATACCGCAACGACATTTGAAACGGACGAAATAAAAGGTTTTCAGACGACTGTGGCGGATTCCGATGTAAAAATAGCCGATATGCTTACAGGCCCGTTTACCGATGAGGAGTTTGAAATTGCTTACAGAAGATGGCAAGCGCTCGGTATAGACGGAATATATATGAGTCTTTATGATTTGTCGCTCGGCGGCGATATAGTCAAAAAGTTAAGACAGCGCGGTTCGGATATAGTAGTGATGACGGATTATTCCATAGATAACGAGGACACTATCTCGGAAAACGGCGAGTATATGGAGGGTGTAGTGTATATACCGTTTTGTCCGCTGAAGGAAAGTGACGGGTTTGATGAGTTTGTCGAAAAATGTACAAAGCGGTTCGGTGAAAACGATTATGTGTCGTACGGGGCGCAGATGTATGATTTGCTTATGATGAGCGCGGACTGCATTTTTAAAAGCGCGGAAAGCGGAAAGTCTTTAATAGACCTATACAAAGCGGAAGAACCGTACAAAGGTATTACGGGCGACATTTCGTTTAATTCAAAGGGACAGCTGAATATAGAGCAGGAACAGTGCCGAATATTCGTAAACGGTGAATTTGTGCCTGATGAAACGTTTAATTCCGAAAGTGCGGAGGTGAATTGATATGAATACAAATTTATTCAGAGAAAATGCGCTTGATAATATATATTCGAGCGAACAGCTGGACAAACATATAAAAATTCTGAGTTTTCCGGTATGGGGAATTTATGCGTGCATAGTTATCGGGTTTATTACGCTGTGCTTTTGGGGTGTTTTCGGTAATGTGACGAATAAAACCACAATATCCGGAGTTATATTTCCGGCAGACGATGTGCAGATGATTTCGTCCAACATTACAGGGCAGATACAGGACGTTATAATGTCGGAGGGCGATTATGTAAATGTCGGAGATGTTATAGCGGTGGTGAGTGATAAAGAGGCACTTGCCGAAATTGAGCGTATGCAGAATTTGATGCTTGGGATGCAGCCCGGGTCTTATGAATATAATGCAATGGCGGAAAATCTGAAAAACGCACAGGACAGCTATGTTCTTGACTGCGTGATTAAAAGCAGTTTTTCCGGCTATATCCAGAGTATAGCCGCGAAAGGTACGGTTATAAATGTCGGTGATACATTGGCTATTATAAATGTGGACAACGGCGACAGCGGTTATAACGAAGTGACGGCGTATGTGCCGATTGACGTGGCAAAAACGCTGAAACTGGGTATGGAAGCACAGATTTCTCCGAATTATGCGCCGCGTGAGGAATACGGGTATATGGAAGGCGTTATCACGTCGATTTCGTCCGTTCCGGTTACGGAGGAAAGTATAATCAAGCATATGGGTACAATGGGGTATGCGGAGTCGGTAATGCCGGATACGACGTGTATCGAGATGCGCATTAAAATAAGCTATGACCCCGAATCGGCAAATTCGTATAAGTGGTCGAACAAAAACGGCGAAAAGCTGTTGGTTGAAATAGGAACGCAGTGTAACGTGCAGATTATAACAAGCAGTATGAAACCGATTGAATTACTGCTCGGAAAAGGATAATACAGCGTAAATTACGCAAATTCCGCTTAACGCATTGTCAGCCCACCGACAAAAGCGGTTAAGACTGTTAGCGACTATTTGTGGGCAGAAAGGCTGTGGAAGTTTTTATGATTGCAAAAAAAGTACCTGTTATTCTTCAGATGGAGGCGGTAGAGTGCGGTGCGGCATCGCTGGCAATGGTATTGGCGTACTACAAAAGATATATACCGCTCGAACAGATGAGAATGGATTGCAATGTTTCGCGTGACGGAAGTAATGCGAAGTATATTCTGATTGCCGCAAAAATGCATAATTTGCAGGCAAAGGGTATGAAGTGCAGTATCGAATATCTGAAAGAATGTAATAATTTTCCGGCTATAATTTATTGGAATTTTAATCACTTTGTCGTGCTTAAGGGTTTTAAGAATAACCGCGCACTTATAAATGACCCGGCATCGGGGGCTATAGAGGTGGACGAGGAGGAATTTGACAAATCGTTTACCGGGATTGCGCTGTTTTTTGAGCCGAACGAAGAGTTTGAGCCTTGCGGCAAGCCGAAAAGCTCGATGGGTTTTTTGCTGAAACATTTGAAAAGCTCGAAAGCGGTAATGATATTTGTTATTACGATGGGTTTTCTGCTTGCGGTTACGGCGGCGTTAAAGCCTGTATTTTATGAGATTTTTGTGGATAAAATTCTTATAGGCGGACGAGATGAGTGGATAAAACCGCTGATACTTGGAATGGGAATATCACTGGCGGCGGCGTTCTTGACGGAAACACTCCAAAATGTGTATTTGAATAAATTCCGCGCAAAGCTGGCTGTCAAATCGAGTGCCGGATTTATGTGGCACGTACTGCATTTGCCGGTTGAATTCTTTTTGCAGCGGTTTGCCGGCGACATAAGCGAGCGTCAGCAGAGTAACACGCAAATCGCGGACACGATTGCAAATGTCGTAATACCGACATTTCTGAATATTGTTATGATTGGCATATATTTTGTTTTGCTTGTAAGCTATGATTTTACTATGGCACTCACAGGCATTGTGTCGGCGGCGGTAAGTATAGTGATTATGCGAATTACGGCAAAGCGGAACGAAAATTCAAACAGGAATATGCAGCGTGATAACGGTAAGCTTTCGGGAGTTATGCTTTCGGGAGTGACGATGATTGAAACAATAAAGGCGAGCGGTGCGGAATTCGGTTATTTTGAACGTCTGGCAGGGTATTTTGCAAAATACAGCAACTCACAGGCGGAGGTTGCGCGGAGAAATCTGTATTCACAGCTTATACCGTCTGTATTGTCACAGCTTTGCGGCAGTGTCATATTGATTTTGGGTATATACAATATTTTAGCCGGTAATTTTTCGGTCGGTACGCTTATGGCGTTTCAGGGTTTTATGAATATGTTTTTGGTACCGGTGGAACGGTTGGTCGATTCTATGCAGGAAATTCAAAACGTGAGCGGAATGATTGACAGCGTGGAAGATGTTATGAACTATTGTGAGGACGAAAACCTCAAGCAAACAAAATCTGCCGACGGAGCTTACGCTAAGCTGAGCGGTGATGTTGAACTGAGAAATGTTACGTTCGGTTACAGTAAAGCCGCGCCGGCACTGATTGAGAACCTCTCGATTAAAGTGAAAAGCGGCGAAACTGTAGCATTTGTGGGCGGCAGCGGCAGCGGAAAGTCGACTGTGGCAAAGCTTATAGCCGGTCTGTACAGTGTAAACGGCGGAGAAATTTTGTTTGACGGCAAACAACGATATGAGTATGACAGGTATGTTATGACCAATTCGGTTGCGATGGTTGACCAAAGCGCGGCTATGTTCAGCGACACTATAAGGAATAACATAACTATGTGGGACGACAGCGTAAGCGAGGAGGTTTTAATAAGTGCGTGCAAGGACGCGTGTATACATGACGAAATAATAAATCGTAAGGACGGGTATAACGCACTTGTAAGCGAGAACGGAGCTAATTTTTCGGGCGGTCAGCGGCAGAGAATGGAAATAGCCAGAGCACTTGTGCTTAATCCGTCGGTTATGATACTTGACGAGGCGACCAGTGCGCTTGACCCGACAACGGAAAAAAACATTATGGACGCAATAAAAAGACGGGGTATAACCTGTTTTATAATAGCGCACAGGCTTGCAACCATACGCGATGCGGACGAAATAATAATGCTGGAGTACGGCAAGGAAATCGAACGCGGCACGCACAGCGAGCTTATGCAGCTTGACGGCAAGTATGCGTTGTTGGTAAAAAGTGAGTAAGGAGGAGCGGAGTTGGGAGATTTTAATTTGCGAATAAAAAGAAAAAAGGAAACGGACGAAAATCTTATGAACTCGGCTCTCGGAAACATTCTTAAGATATTCGATTCAAAAAGTGGCACAAAGTATGACGTTTGCGCAAAGAACGAAACGGAACGTGAAATAGGGCATATATTGAAAAGTATGGGTATTTCGGCGGTGGATATTCCGGATAATATAGGTGACGATGAAAATGTCGTTACATATGTTATGTCGGTAACGGGGATAAGCCGCCGAAAAATCGTGCTGCAGGGTGAATGGTGGAAAAACGGTACACTTGCACTGCTCTGTGTGGACGATGAAGGAAAATTTACGGCTCTTATATCGGATATATTCGGCAATTATCAATATGTTGACGAAAAAACAGGACTTTTAAAAAAGGTTACCAAGGAATACGCAAAACGTTTTTCGGAAACGGCGTATTGCTTCTATAAGCCTTTTGACGGCAAAAAAATCACTTGCGCACAATTTTTGAAATCATTGCTGAAGTCGTTTTCGCCGGGGGACGTTGTGTTCTTGGCAATGCTCAGTCTTGTGATAGGAATATTGGGACTTGTGATGCCTGTATTAAACCAAATAGTGTTTGACGAAATAATTCCGTCGGGAACGATGAACGATATATTCGGTATAGCCGCCGCGCTTGTCGGCGTTGCCGTTATTACTCCCGTTTTTTCGTTTACGCGTTCGGCGTGGATGATGCGAATAGGCAATAAAATGCAAGTGTTTGCGTGCAACGCGGTGTGGTCGCGCGTGTTCAGACTGCCTACGGATTTCTTTTCAAAATACGAGGCGGGCGAGCTTGTAACAAGGGCAGAGGCGGCGACGGATATATGCAGTATACTAAATCGCAGTATTGCGCCTGTTTTTCTGACGGTACTGTTTTCGTTTATATATTTATTCCAGATTATGATGTTTGGAGCGGAATTGTTTGTTCCGGCGGCTGTAATTGTAGTGTGTCTGGTGATTTCAGTTTCGGTGACGGGATTTTTGAAGTGCAGAAGGTTTGAAAGTATAAATAAGGCATCGGGCAAACTGTCGTCGTTCGTATTTCAGGCTTTTTCGGGGATATCCAAAATAAAAACGGTAGGTGCGGAAATACGCGTGTTTTCAAAATGGGCACAGCTGTATTCAAAGAGTGATGTACTGCCGCATATATATATACAGTTTTCGTCGGCGGTAAATTCGGCGATAGAGTTTTGCGGAATCATAATTTTGTATATTACCGCGAGAAACGCCGGAATAACGGCATCGTCATACATAGCGTTTAACGTTGCATTCGGCGCACTGCTTGCTTCTGTTATGGAGTTGTCGTATATTACCGACGATATCGCGTTAATCAGACCGCTGCTTGATATGATCAGACCGATAATAGAAACGGAAACCGAAAATTCCGAGCCGAAAGCATATGTCGACAAACTGTCGGGCAAAATTGAAATAAATCAGGTGAGTTTCAGATATGCAAAGGATTTGCCGTTGGTACTCGATGAACTGACGCTCAATATCAATGCGGGCGAATATATTGCAATAACCGGATCGTCGGGGTGCGGAAAATCCACGCTTATGCGTATTCTTATGGGGTTTGAAAAACCGGAAAAGGGCGGTGTGTATTACGATGACCGCAATTTTGACGGACTTGACGTACATTCTGTACGTCAGAGAATGGGTGTGGTTTTGCAAAACGGCAAGCTGTTCGCCGGAGATATTTATTCAAACATAGTGATATGTGCGCCTTGGAAAACCATTGACGATGCGTGGGCGGCGGCTGAAAAAGCCGGATTTGCGGACGATATACGCGCTATGCCTATGGGAATGTTTACTATGATTTCCGACGGCGGCGGCGGTATATCAGGCGGTCAGCAGCAGAGATTGCTGATTGCGCGCGCACTTGTGTCCGAGCCTGATATATTGATGTTTGACGAGGCTACAAGCGCGCTGGATAATATGACTCAGAAACAAGTGGTAGACACACTGGAGAGTATGAATATAACAAGAATAGTGATTGCGCATCGTTTGTCAACGATTAAGAAGTGTTCGCGGATAATATATATGCATAAGGGCAAAATCGCGGAAATGGGAACGTATGACGAGCTGATGGAGCTTGACGGTATGTTCGCGGATATGGCAAAAAGACAGCTGACGTAAAGGAATGGATAGTGATTATGGAGAAAGTAGTGCTTGTTACCGGCGGTACGGGAGGTATCGGCAGGGCAGTGACTGAAAAAATGCTAAATGACGGTATGAATGTTATTGCCGGATATTGTGCAAATGAAGAAAGAGCGCAGAATTTGAAAAATGAGCTTTGCAATGATAAACTGCATTTGTACAAAGCGGATATGTGTGACTTTGAGGCCGTTAAGGGTATGTTTGCTTATATTAAAAAGGAGTTCGGCGGAGTTGATATTCTGGTAAACAGTGCCGGAACTCAGCTGTCCGCACTGACAGCTATGACGGATACCAAGGCTTGGGACAGGATTATTTCAACCAATTTAAATTCGGTGTTTTACAGCTGTAAATGTGCGGTAAAACAGATGATAAGCAAAAAATACGGCAAAATTGTAAATATAAGCTCTGTTGCCGCGTACCACGCAAATGTGGGACAGGGAGCGTACAGTGCAAGTAAAGCGGCGGTAAACGCTTTGACTATGGTTTTGGCAAAGGAAACGGCACAGTACGGAATTACCGTAAACGCTGTTGCGCCGGGGTTTATAAGAACGGGTATGACAGAAAGTTTTGAGGCATATGTCGATAAGATACCTATGCAAAGAATGGGTACACCCGAGGAAGTGGCTGAGCTTGTGTCGTTTTTGACGGGCGATAAGGCGGCGTATATAACCGGAAGTGTATACACTGTTGACGGAGGAATAAGGTTATAGGAGGTGCTTATGAATAACAGAGTTGTTGTTACGGGTCTGGGCGTTGTTACTCCATCGGGTGTGGGCGTTGAGGATTTTTGGAATAATATAGTGAACGGAAAAAACGCAATATCAAAGGTTACGCGTTTTGATACATCACAGTTTCAGTCGGATTTCGGCGGTGTGGTTACGGAGTTTGACCCGAAAAAATATATAAAAAACACCGATATCGGGAGTATCGGCAGATGCTCGGAGTTTGCACTGGCGGCGGCACGTATGGCACTGCTTGATGCTGATATAGAGATTGATGATAAGGATAAGTATGAAACAAGCGTCATAATGGGTACGACTATGGGCGAGTGTCAGGAAACGGAGCGAATTGTGGGTAATTTGGTTGCCGACAGCGACCTTGCCGATTATGCGGACAGTATGCGCCGTTTTCCGGCGTTTAATATAAGCAACAGCATATGCGGTGAGTTTGGCTTTAAAGGTGACAGCATTATTATACCGAATGCGTGTGCCGCGGGGAATTTTTCAATAAGTTATGCTTATGATATGATTAGAAAGGGACAGAGAAAATATGTGTTGGCAGGCGGTGCCGATGCGCTGTCGGAGGTGGCGTTTAAGGTGTTCAGCAGACTGAGAACAATGTCGCCGGATATATGCCGTCCCTTTGACAAAGAAAGAAAAGGAATGATGATAGGCGAGGGCGCAGGAGTGCTGTTTCTCGAAAGTATGCAGAGTGCATTGGAGCGCGGTGCGTATATTTATGCGGAAATTATAGGATACGGACTGAGCTGTGATGCTTACCATATGGTCACGCCCGACCCGATGGCGGAGGGTATACGCCGGGCAATGCAAAAGGCGATAGACAGCGCACACATAACCTCCGATGAAATTGACTATATTTGTGCGCACGGTACGGGGACGGCGGCGAATGACAAGGGCGAATGTCTTGCGATTAACACAATATTTAAAAACGGTGTACCGGCAAGCTCGATTAAGTCGATGATAGGGCATACGATGGGCGCGGCGAGCAGTATTGAGGCGGCGGCGTGCTGCCTGACAATACGCGATAATATAATCGCTCCTACAATTAATTATGCAAATCCCGACCCTGAATGTGATATTGACTGTGTAGCGAATAAGGCGCGCAAAAAAAAGGTAAATATAGCGGCAAACAACGCATACGCATTCGGCGGAAACAACAGCTGTGTGCTGTTTAAAAAAATTGATGGGGGAGTTTGCTGTGAATAATGATATTGTAATAACCGGAATGGGTTTTATACTGTCTGCCGGAGATACGTTTGAGGATTTCTGCAAAGCACTGACTCAAACCGGAAACGAGAAATATACCGTCAGCGATTTTGACGTAAAAAAGTATATTGACCGAAAAGGAATGAGAATGCTTGACAGCAATACAAAAACAGCGTTGGCAGCGTGTGAGCTTGCACTTGAAAAAAGCGGCTTTGAGATTACGGACGAAAACAAAGACAGCTGTGCGGTTATGCTTGGGACAGCGTTTGGAAGCATTGAAAGTATTACGGGGTTTGACATATGCTCGCGTACAAAAGGCTTTCATTCACTTATGCCTATGAGTACCGTAAATACGGTAATGAATGCACCGGCAGGGCAAATTGCAATAATATACGGCATAAAGGGTGTCAACGTAACCTTATCCACAGGTGACAGCTCGTCGGCGGACAGCATTATATATTGCCTTGATACTATGCACGCAAACGGACTCCAAATGGCACTTGTCGGAGGGGTTGAGGAATACTGCGGTATGTACAGTGACTATTTCAAGGCGTGCGGCAGAGAAAATGAGTGTTTGGGTGACGGCGCGGTAATGCTTGTGTTTGAAGATGCCGGCAGTGCAAAACGGAGAAATGCGGAAATTTACGGTGCAATAGCAGGCTACAGCCGAATGTTTGCACACGATATGTCCGAAAAGGATTTTGAGTATCTTACGGATAAGGCACTTGAAAAAAGCGGTATAAGCCGCGAGTCGGTTGACCTGATAATAACAAACAGGCAGTGCGGTTTTGAAGATGAAAGGTGTATGGATATTTCAAAGACGATAGGTGAGTGTTACAGCGTAACGGGTGCATTGCTCACCGCGGCGGCAGCGGGCGTTTTAAACGGTATGGTGGAAGGCAGAAGTGCCGATGTTGTAATGACGCTGTTGGTCGGTTCTGACGGAAACAGTATATGTATGTTGCTGAAAAAAGGAGAAGTATGATTATGGAATTGAAGGAAGAAATCAGGAGCGTAGTTGCGCAAATGCTTGAAATCGACGACGGCGATATCGGTGATAACGATTTGTACGCCGATAAGGGTATGGACTCGTTTATGGCGCTTGAGCTTGTGTCGGTTATCGAGGATAAGTTTGGTATATATATAGATGAAGAGTTGCTGCCTAAAATGAAAAGTATTAACGAAACGGCGGCGGTTGTTGAAGTTATGCTTGAAAATAAGCAGCGGAAGTAAGTGGATTTATTATGGATTATTATGAGCTTAATGATTATCAGAAAGCCATATTTGATATGGAACAAAAATATTCGGGATTGGGAATATGCAATATCGGCGGAGTAATGGTATATAATACCGACATTGATTTTGATGTTATGAAAAAGGCGGTTTTGCATTTTGTGAACGTCAATGCGGCACTTAGAATGTGTGTCGGCAAAGACGGACGGCTGTATTTTCCCGAGTATACGCTGACCGATATTGATATTTTTGACTGCTCGGATATGAGCTGTGAACAGATTCAAACGGAACTGAAGAAGTGGTTTTCGGTTCCGTTTGAATTTTATGACAGTGTTCTCTTTGAGTACCGTTTTTTTATTCTGCCGGACAACAAATGTATGGGCGGACTGAAAATGCACCATATACTCGGCGATGCGGAGTCGTTTCTTTTGCAGTTCGGACAGTTGGAGAAGTATTACATTCAAATGCAAAACGGGTGTATACCGCCGGAAAACGAGGATACGCGCTATATTGACAGTATGCTGCCGCCGAAAGTGAACGAAATGCTGTTTGAACGGGCGAAAGAATATTTTTCTAAAATACGCGATTATGTAAATACCGATATGTACAGGTACTCGGATTGCCGCGCCGAAAGACAGACGGCTGTTATCGAAGGTGCGGAGTATGAACAGCTGAAAGAAACGTGTGCACGGTATAATGTGAGTATAATAGCGTTGTTTTACAGTGCACTGGCGGTGTATATGAAAAGGTGCGGCGGCTCGGCAAAACAGGTGTTTGGGGTGCTGCAGTCAAACAGGAGTTATAAGGATTATGATGTAGTCGGTATGTATGCGAATACATTGCCGCTGATGATACAGGTGAATGATGACGAGAGCATAGCCGCGCTTGCCGAAAGAATATCGGCGGACCTGCTTAGGCTTATGCGTTTTGGAAGATACCCTGTACAAAGAATAATAAGTGATAACGGTATAAAATCGAGATTGTATGATATATCCGTATCGTATATGAGCAAAAGATTTGTGCCGGATTTGAAAATGGGGCGTAATATTGAAGTGTTCAACGGTTGCAGTGATGTGCCGATGCGATTTTATGTAAACGAATACGACGATAAAATCGAGTTCACCCTACAGTACATATGCCAATTGTTTGACCGCGAATATGCGGAGTGCTTTCCGGAACGTATACTTGGGATTATGCGGCAGGCGCACGACGGAAAGCGTATTTGCGACATTGAAATTTTGAGTGAATCCGATATTGAAATTTACAAAAAGTTTAACGACACGCAAACGGCGGAAAATTTGCCGACAGTGTCTGAGATGCTTTTTGAGTATGCGAAAGAAAATCCGAATAAAACAGCAATATACGGTATCGGCAATAATTTTACTTATTCGGAAACGGAAAATATGAGTAATTTCATTGCCTGTGAATTAATTAAAAGAGGAGTTAAAAAGGGTGATACGGTTGCTTTGGTAATGGGAAAAAGCGAGTATCTGCCGATTGCTATGATGGCGGTAATCAAAAGCGGTGCGGCGTTTATGCCGATTTTGCCGACACTTCCGAAAAACGTTTTGAATGAATATGTGAGTGAGTGCAAAGAAGTGATTACGCTGTCGGAATACGGAACGGACGGTATAAAGGCGGATAAGCTCTGCTATAGGGTGACTCAAAATACAGATTTATCCGAAGCCGGCGCTGTCGCATATTGTATGAAAACATCAGGCTCGACCGGCAAACCCAAAACCGTAATGATTGCCAACAAATCGCTGTCACTGCGGCTTAACTGGATGCACCGAAATTACGGTTTGGACAAGGTGATTTTGCAGAAAACCATACCCTCATTCGATGTGTCACTGTGGGAGCTTTTGTCAAATGCTTTCGGCTCAACCCTTGTAATTCTGCCGGACGGCTATGAAAAACTGCCTGACAGAATCAGTGAATATATAAACCGTTTCAAGGTGCAGACGGTTCATTTTGTGCCGTCTGTGCTGGCGGTGTTTCTTGACTATATTGCCGCAAACGCAATAGAATTTACGCATTTGGAACAGGTTTTTTCAAGCGGTGAAAAACTGTACGCCGTGACGGCGGATAAGTTTTACGGCTGTATGAAAAATGCTGTTTTGCATAATTTGTACGGACCGACCGAATGTACCATAGATGTGACATATCATCGCTGTACTGCCGGCGAGGGGGATATTCCTATCGGAAAACCCGCGGATAATACGAAAATTTATATAGTGAACGCCGAAAATCGGATTTTGCCTATAGGGCAGACGGGAGAAATACTCGTTACCGGTGATTTGGTGGGAGTGGGCTATAAGTCGGAAAATCAGGGCGGTTATATCGAATATGACGGCAAAAAAGCGTATAAAACGGGTGACTGCGGTTATATCGGATTTGACGGCGAACTGCATTATACGGGCAGAAAAGACAATCAAGTGAAGATAAACGGAATTAGGATTGATTTGTCGGAGTCGGAGCGGACAGTGTTGTCGGCAGACGGCGTAATTTGGGCGAAAGCGGCGGTGCAAAACGGCAGATTAATTTTGTATTACAGCGCAAAAAGTCCGATTGAAAATATATCGGGTGTGCTCAGCGAGAATATTCCGGCGGACAGACTGCCGTCGAGTGTTATTTTTGTTGAAAAGGTACCTGTTCTGGATAACGGAAAAACCGACGTAAAGGCACTGCGCGGTATAAAAACCCATACGGCGGAGTACGCCGCGCCGACCACGCAAACGGAGCGAAAGCTGTGCGATGTGATTTTAAGACAGCTGAGAAGTGAGGGTGCGGACATTGAGAAAATAGGTATCGACGATAACCTGTTTGAGCTTGGTATAGACTCCGTTTCCGTAATAGCGGTAACGCTGGAGCTTAATAAAATCGGAATTGATATAGGTTTTCAGAGCTTTTACAGATGTATGACGGTGCGTGAGATAGCAAAGGAGCAAAACGTTTCGCGTCCGTTTGAATATTTGAAAAAATGCTCAAACGAGAATGTGCTCATATGCTTTCCTTACGCCGGCGGACAGCCGCAGTGTTTTTTGCGCTTTGCGGACGACACGGAGGGTTTTGATGTAATATCGGTAAATTATGAGTATTTCGCAGATGACTGTACGCTTGAGAGCATTGCGGAGTATTTTGCGGATATAGCGAAAAAATATCGGCATATCAGAGTTATCGGGTGCTGTGTGGGCGGTGCATATGCGGCGGAAACGGTGCGTCGGATAGAACAGAAAAACGCTGATGTGGAAAAACTGTTTATTATAGCGAGTCTGCCGTCGCGCACTTTTAAAATACGCAATTGGGTATATAACCCGTGGCGGTGTATGCCAAAGCGCATTGCAAACAGCGTTCTAAGCCGTTTTGCCGGACAAAAAACCGTTCTTGACGGCAAATATTTCGGGCAGTTCAAAATTGATACTGACAGATTTTTTGAGTATATGTATAAAGCTGTGCCGGAAAAAATCAATGCGGATACGGTGCTTGTGTATTCGGAATATGACAGTTTCACAAAGGGTTACGCGAAGAAATACAAGCGGTGGAAAAAGTATATAACGTCGGATTTGAAAATTGCGGAGTGTAAATGCAAAACGCATTATTTTATTGAACGGGAGCATATTTGCCGCGATATATGGAATTTGTGATTATTTGTTAAAAATAATGTTCTTTTGCCCTTGTATGTCGGATTTATTTGGTGTATAATTTAATTTGTATTTTTGTAAATACCGAAAGGAGAAAATTTTTTAATGTCAAAGGTGTATATTGTCATTCCTTGCTACAACGAGGAAGAAGTTTTGAACGAAACATCAAAACAATTGCTTGCGCTTTACGGAAAAATGACGGCTGACAAGCTTATAACTTCCGACAGCAAAATAGTGTTTGTTGATGATGGCAGCAAAGACAGTACTTGGAGCATAATCAGCAGTCTTAGTGAAAAGCACAGCGAGATAATGGGTATAAAGCTTGCACATAATGCGGGGCACCAAAACGCACTCCTTGCCGGACTTATGACCGTAAAAGATGAGTGTGACTGTGCAATATCCATAGATGCCGATTTGCAGGACGATATTAACGCCATTCCGGAGTTTATAAACAAATTCAAGGACGGCTGTGATGTGGTTTACGGAGTCAGGAGTAAGCGCGCGAGCGACACTTTCTTTAAACGCAATACGGCACTTGCATTTTATAAAATAATGGATATGCTCGGTACAAAGGTTGTGTATAACCATGCCGACTATAGACTTATGAGCCGCCGTGCTTTGAATGCGTTGGCGGAGTTTTCCGAGGTTAATTTGTTTTTACGCGGACTTGTACCGCTTGTCGGATTCAAGTCGGATACGGTGTATTACGAAAGAAACGAGAGGTTTGCGGGTGAGTCGAAGTATCCGCTGAAAAAAATGCTGTCTTTTGCGTTTGACGGGATAACGTCGTTCAGCATAACTCCGATACGAATGATAACGGGCTTGGGCGCTTTGGTTTCGTTTTTGTCGGTTATTGCGGCGATATATGTGTTTGTATCAAAATTTTTCGGCAACACATCTGTAGGCTGGTCGTCACTTATGGTGTCGATATGGTTTCTCGGAGGCGTACAGCTTTTGTCGGTGGGACTTATCGGCGAATATATAGGAAAAATATATAAGGAAACAAAGCATAGACCGCGGTTCATTATAGAGGAGTATAAGAAAAATTAGACGTAGTCGGAAAGAATATTAAATTCGTGTTAATTTTTGATTACGTCTATTGATTTTTTCACTGTTTTAGGCTATTATTAGTAAAACAGATACGGTGCAAGGGAGGCATTCGACATGGAATTTAACGAAACTATGAAATTTAACATAGGCTTCGACAAGGAACAGGAAGTTAAGGAAATAATGACAAATGTGTATGAGTCATTGAAAATCAAAGGGTATGACCCGATAAGCCAGATTGTGGGATACATTTTGTCGGGTGACCCGACATATATTACAAGTCACAACGGTGCAAGAGGTATGATTGTGCGCGTTGAGCGTGATGAACTGCTTGAGGAGTTTGTCAAAACTTATATCAAAGGGTTATAATGTTATTTGAGAGGAGTTGCCGGTTAACTCCTTTTGTAATTTAGGACAGGTATTGAAAGGATACAATTTATGGACGGTATTTTAAACGATATAAAACAAGCGCACCGCATTGTGGTTAAGGTAGGCACAAGTACGCTGACTTACGATACGGGTAAAATGAATTTAAAGCGTATTGACCAGCTGGCAAGGATATTGTCGGATTTGCAAAACAGCGGTAAGGAAATTATACTTGTTTCGTCGGGAGCTATAGGTATTGCGGTGGGGAAACTCGGTCTTAGCGAAAAGCCGAAGGACACGCGGCAGAAACAGGCTATTGCGGCGGTGGGACAGTGTGAGCTGATGTATTTGTACGATAAGCTGTTTTCTGAGTATAACAATACGGTTGCACAAATACTGCTGACAAAGGACGATATTGCGATTCCGAGGAGAAAACGTCATATGCAGAATACATTCGGAGCACTTTTGGAAATGGGAATTATCCCTATTGTCAACGAAAACGACACAGTTTCCACCGATGAAATCGAAATAGGCGATAACGATACTTTGTCTGCGCTGGTTGCCGAATTTGTGGACGCGGATTTGCTGGTGCTGTTTTCCGATATTGACGGTCTTTACGATTCCGACCCGCACAAAAACGATAATGCAAAACTGCTGCCTGTGGTGTATGATATCAGTGAGGTTAAGCATTTGGCAGGGGGTGCCGGTTCAAACCGTGGTACGGGCGGTATGGTGACTAAACTGAATGCGGCTGAAATTGCGACAGGTGCCGGAATACATATGGTGATAGCGAACGGTGCGGACTTGGGCGCACTTTACAATTTACTTGACGGTGAACCGGTAGGTACACTGTTTGTATCTAAAAATTTTCACAAGGAACAGGAGTGTTAATATGACGGACGAATTATTGAAAAAAGGAAAGCTGGCGAAAAACGCGGGCTTTAAGCTTATGAGCATTTCGACAGTGGTTAAAAACAATGCACTTGATGCTATCGCTGATGCGTTGGTTGAGCGCGCGGACGAGATTATGTCGGCAAATGCGGTTGATATTGAAAATGCAAAAAAGAACGGTATATCGAGTGCTATGCTTGACCGTCTTACACTTACGCAAAAGCGTATAGAAGAAATCGCGAACGGTGTAAGACAGGTAGTGGGACTTGCAGACCCGATCGGCGAAACAATAAAAATGTGGAAAAGACCGAACGGCTTGAACATAGGACAGCGCAGAGTGCCTATGGGCATTATTGCAATAATCTATGAGGCAAGACCTAACGTTACGGTCGATGCGGCGGTACTGTGCCTGAAAACGTCGAACGCGGTTATACTGCGCGGCGGCAGTGAGGCGATAAACTCAAATAAAATTCTAATGAAAATTATGCAGGATGCCGCATACGGTGTCGGTATTCCGGAGGGCAGTATAAACCTGATAGAGGACACCTCGCGCGAAACAGCAACCGAGCTGATGAAGATGAACGGTTATGTGGATATGCTTATACCGCGCGGCGGTGCCGGACTTATACGCGCAGTCGTGGAAAATGCAACAGTACCGGTTGTGGAAACGGCGGCAGGAAATTGTCACATATATGTTGACGGCGAATGTGATACAGATATGGCACTCAAAATTTTAATAAATGCAAAAACAAGCCGTCCGGCGGTATGCAATTCGGCTGAAACACTGCTTGTTGACAGTGCTGTTGCAAAAGAGTTTTTACCGGCTGCATTTAAGGAGCTGTCAGACAGAAACGTCGAGATACGTGCGTGTGACAGGTGCAGAGAGATATGCCCGAGTGCCGATTTGAAAACAGCGAGCGAACAGGATTGGTTTGAGGAGTATGACGATTATATTATGGCGGTTAAAGTCGTTGACGGGGTTGACGAGGCGATTGCACATATTAACAAATATAATACCAAACATTCCGAGGCAATTGTTACAACCAACTATAACAGGGCACAGAAGTTTTTAAACGAGGTTGATGCGGCGGCGGTATACGTTAATGCCTCAACGAGATTTACAGACGGCTTTGAATTCGGATTCGGAGCGGAAATAGGAATTAGTACACAGAAAATGCACGCACGCGGTCCTATGGGGCTTGAACAGCTTACGTCCGTTAAATATGTGGTTTACGGTGACGGACAGGTGAGGTAAAGTTTTGGCAATTACGGAAACAGCCCGTAAAATGCATTTGATTTGAAATGTGTAAATACTGAACGATTATGAAAGCGTATTGTATTTGCTTAAATATAGTACGCTTTCATTATAGAAATTAGGAGTGATGTGTTATGAAAAAGAAGTTATCGGCAGTTTTGGCGATTTTGGCTGTGTTGTCACAGCCGTGCGCACTGGCGGCACCGAGTGATGTGCGCAGTACAGGAGCGGATTATGCGCTGACCGCGGCAGAAGATGAAAATGTACGGTTGTATACAATGCAATGGTATGACGAGTTCAAATTGGATGTTAAATCCGATGACACAGCAATAATCGTAAATTACAACGGTGATGAAGAGGAAGTTGTAATTCCTGAGTATATAGAAGATTACCATATAGTCGGAATAGAGGAAGGCGCGTTTGCATATTCCGCTTATATGGAGAGCGTAACAATTCCGTCGAGTGTGACTTATATAGGCAGCGGTGTGTTTGAAAATTGCGGTGCATTGGAAAAAGTTATTGTGTCGGAGGACAACGAAAATTATAAGGCGCAGGACGGTGTACTGTTTAATAAGGATATGACTGAGCTTGTGGCATATCCGATTGGAATGGGCGCAAAAGAATATACCGTTCCCGACGGTGTAACACAAATTAGTGATTATGCATTTTACAATTGCAAGACATTGGAGAAAATAACAATTCCGTCAAGCGTGGAAACAATAGGCAGCTGTGCGTTTGGCAGATGCGCCTCGATGAAAGAGATTGCGTTGTCGGCGGATAACCCGAATTATACGTTGCAGAACGGTGTACTGCTTAATAAGGATATGACGCGGCTTATTGTATATCCAGCGTGCGGCGGTATTGCGGAATACACTGTTCCCGAAAGCGTGACTCAGATAGATGAATATGCATTTTACGGCTGTAAGTCGCTGAAGAAAGCAACTCTCCCGAACAATATAACCATACTTAACGGATATACATTTTCGGGCTGTGCCTCACTGGAAAACGTAACAATTCCGAATAGTGTAGAGGAAATCGGTAACGGCGCGTTTGAAAATTGCAGTTCGCTGAAAAGTATGACAATTCCGGACAGTGTAATCAAAATCGGAAAATCGCTGTTTTCCGGCTGCGGTGCGCTTGAGGAAGTGGAATTGCCTGCCATGATAGCGGAAATAGGTTGGTATTCGTTTAGGGATTGCAGTTCATTGAAAAATATAGAAATTCCCGAGGAAGTAACCGAAATCGGGGAACACGCATTTTCGGGTTGCAGTATACTCAAAAGTATAGTAATACCGGAAGGCGTAACTCGAATAGATGATTCTTTGTTTGAAAATTGCAGTTCGTTGGAAAATGTAACAATATCCGCAGATACGGAGAGTATAGGCAATTATGCATTTTCGGGCTGCGTTGCGCTCAAAGAAATAACGATACCGGCGAGCGTGAACGAAATCGGCGACTGTGCGTTTTACGGCTGTGATGCGATTGAAGCGTTTGAGGTGTCTGCCGACAATGAAAGCTATACAGCAAAGGACGGAGTGTTGTTTGATAAGAATATAACGGAGCTTGTAGCATATCCGACGGGTGCGGCTGCCAAGGAATACGCCGTTTGCGACGGTGTAGGGAAAATTTGCGATTATGCGTTTTTCGGCAGTGCACTCGAAAAAATAACGATACCTGAGAGCGTGAGCGAAATCGGTAACTATGCGTTTTTGATGTGCGGCAATTTGAAAGAGTTTGCGGTAGATGAAAACAACGAGGATTATGCGGTGCAAGACGGAGTACTGTTTAATAAATATATAACAATTCTTGAGTCGTACCCGATAGGTAAAAGCGGCGAGAAATACACAATTCCGGACAGCGTGGACGTAATCAGTGTTGCTGCGTTTGCCGGCTGCGGTAATCTGAAAGAATTTGCGATTGATGAAAACAACGAATTTTATACGGTGCAAGACGGTGTGCTGTTCAGCAAGGATATGACCGAGCTTGCGGCGTATCCGATTGGTGCGGCCGCCAAAGAATATACAGTACCGGCCAAAGTGGAAAATATCGGTTATTATGCGTTTTACAACAGCGATACGCTTGAAAAAGTAATAATTCCGAACTTCGATACAAGAATAAGAGATTTCGCATTTGCCAATTGTGATAACCTTACGCTTTACGGCCATTCGGGCAGTCGTGCGCAAACGTATGCAAAGAACTATGATATACCGTTTTCGGTAATTAAAAAGTCTGAGCTGAATTTTAATGATGTGGCAATCGGAAAGCTTGATATTGTGTCCGCAGATGCCGATACGGTAAGCGTAGAATTGGAGATAAACGATACAACCGGGAGTATGGAAGAATTTACGGTTTATGCGGCGGCTTACGAACAATTCGGCGCGATTGTCGGAATCGGCAAAAAAACCGTAACGGAGAACGGCTACAGCGGAAATATGGATATTGGCGTGACGGAAAAACCGGCGAAAGTTAAAGTGTTTGCGTTTGATGCCGTCAACGGCGTGTCACCTTTGTGTGGCGCACAGGAAAAGGACGTTAATGCGGTTGATACGAATTGATACAAATAAATCGGCAAATAAACATAAAAGAACGGGCGGCTGTAATCACAGCCGCCCGTTTCAGACTGTAGACAAAACACAATGTGTTTTGTATTAAAGTTTAGGTCAAGCCT
>CAYRCC010000003.1:47074-109113 GCA_964422725.1 uncultured Lachnospiraceae bacterium | reverse complement strand
ACCTAAACTTTAATACAAAACACGTTGGGTTTTGTCTACAGTCTGAGGCTGTCGGCGTTTTGCCGACAGCCTTTTAAAATGTGATTTTCATCAATTTTCTTTATAATAATTTATTTTCGTTTGGTTTTTCAGTAAGCTGTTTTCGCTGTTTACCCTTTCGGCAAGTGCGTTGTACCTACTCGCATATTTATCGTCAACATACGGCAACAGCTTATACACCTCACGATAATATTCGACACAATACGGCTGTTCCTCCGCCGCCTTTAACAACAGTTCAAGCCGCTCGTCCGTCTGTGCGGCGGTATACGCCTCGGACTTCATAATTATCATATCTTTCCATATGCGCCGATGTTCATACTCAAGCACATCTTTTTCTTTTCCCATAAATTTCCTTGTGATATAATAATTTTGAATCATTTCCTTATCATTTTTTAATATCTTTTCGTATTTCAAATACATATCGCACATTTTCCTGTAGTCACTGCCGCCGATATACGCACCCGCCATCTGCGACAAACTCAGCGCAAACACCGAAATTCCGATAATCACCGCCGCTGTCGGTACAAACACCGCCTTTGCGCTTTTACCCGTATCGGGTACACTATCGTACGAATACGCAAATAGCAGTGCAAACAGCAGTCCAAGCGACAGAAAACTACCTGTCATATCAAGCACACTGTGCATAAGAAACATAGCCATAATAACCTTTACCGAAAATTTATCCGCACGATATATCCCGACAGCCGTCAACGCAAATACCGCAGCTGCCGGCAGTATACCGTATTCAACCATAAACTGCACCGGCGTACTGTGTATCACAGCCGCGCTGTACTGTGCAGACTGAAAATATTCTTTAATATATTTCCAGTTCCCGTTTCCTATACCGACAAACCGATTTTCCGCACAACAGCGTATACCGTCTTTTATTTGAATAAGCCGTTCCAGAAAAGTTTGTGAGGACGATACCGCTTTCGGCATTGCCATAACCGCCACAAAAGCCGCAAGCACAAGTATTATTATGTATATTTTCGCACTTATACGCTCATTTTCTTTTGAAAAAATGCAGTACGCGGCAAGCACCGCACAACCGACAATCGCCGCCGGTATGCACGAAAACCGCACAGAGGCAATAAGTACCGCCGAAATAACAACGGACACCGCGCCAAATTCCGCCTTTTTAACCGTAATACAGTGTTTGCGCCAAAGAATACACAGTCCTATAAAACATACCGCCGCCGCACCTGTTGACCTGGTAAGCAGCAGTACCGTCAAAAACAGCGGCAGCAGTCTGCGTTCGTACCGCTTAAATTCGGTCATTACAAGCATTGCCATTACAGCGTTGAAAATACCTGCCGCATTGGCGTACTGAAATGTCATATTCATTCTGCCGGCGGCTGTGTTACCGGGAAGTTCAAAAAATAATCCGCAGTACGACAGTATGCATATTCCCGACAGCCCCGCCGCAAAGAACAGCACATATTTTAGTATATTATACTTATTCTTTTGTTTCCTTACCGCCAGATAAAACATAAAACAGCAAACCGGCGGTACACTTCTTTCTATGCTGAATACACTAAAACCGCCAAACGCACACGCAAACATCATTGCGGCATATACCAACGCGGCAATTGCCAGCTCTTTAAAACTTACCGTTCCCTTTATTGTAAAAATCACAAACACTGCCGCCGACAATATCACCGCCGTATTAACATAAAATCCGCCCTGTAATACCACCGCCATGCAAATTATCAGCGCGCACAATATTTCCAAATTCATCACCTGCCGTAAGCATTATAAACCGATTTTTTTCGATTTCTGCCGACAAATTTATTTTGTTTTATTAATAATCGCCGCTTTAACTGTATTTTTCATAAGCATTGCAATCGTCATAGGTCCGACACCGCCGGGAACCGGAGTAATCGCACCGGCAACTTTTTCGGCACTTTCAAAATGCACATCACCCACCAGCTTTTTCGGCGCAATACGGTTTATTCCCACATCAATGACAACCGCACCCTCTTTAATCATATCACCCGTAATCATTTCCGGCACTCCTACCGCCGCAACCAAAATGTCGGCGCGTTTGGTAGTCGCCTTTAAATCCTTTGTTTTTGAATGACATATCGTAACCGTACCGTTTTCGTGCAGCAGCAGCATAGCCTGCGGTTTACCCACAATATTGCTTCTTCCGACTATAACGCACTCCTTACCGGCAACGTCGATACCGCTTTCCTTTATAAGCTCCATAACACCTGCCGGAGTACATGGTACAAAATCATAGTTTCCCACCATAATTTTTCCGACGTTTACAGGGTGAAACGCATCAACGTCCTTTTTCGGGTCAATCGCATTTATAATAGTTTCCTCGTCGATATGTTTCGGAACAGGCAGTTGTACCAAAATACCGGAAATATTATCCGCTTTGTTCAGCTTGCCGATAAGTGCTAAAAGCTCTTCTTGCGTCGTTTCGGCGGCAAGCGCGTATTCCTCCGAGTAAACTCCGATTTCCGCACACGCTTTTTTCTTGTTGTTTACATACACCTTGCTTGCCGGATCGTCACCGACAATAATCACCGCAAGTCCCGGATTAATGCCGTTTGCCTTTAGTTCTGCCACCTCTTTTTTCAGCTCGTCCTTTATTCGCTGTGAAACTGTTTTTCCGCTTAAAATCTTTGCCATTTTTATCATTCTCCTTTTTATTAATTGCTTTTTCTTTATTATGTTTTGTATCTTTATTATAATTGTTTTTCGGCGGTCGAATAAGACAGCGTTCGCCGTAACCGATTAAATCCTCGCGGTGTGCTTGCCGCAGTGCATCATAAATCAGCTTGTAGTTGTCCGGATTTCTGTATTGCAGCAATGCTCTCTGCATTGCCTTTTCTTTCGGTGACCTCGGCACATAAACCTTTTCCATCGTAAACGGATTTAGTCCGGTGTAAAACATACACGTCGAAATAGTACCCGGTGTCGGGTAAAAATCCTGTACCTGCTGTGGATTTATATGATGCTCCTTAAGGTAAAGCGCCAGCTCTATTGCATCGTTTAGCGTACTGCCCGGGTGGCTCGACATAAGATAAGGAACAAGATATTGCTTTTTCCCTATCTGTTCGTTAATCTTGTAAAACTTATCCGAAAATCTGTTATACACACTATTTTTCGGTTTGCCCATATGCTTGAGCACGTTATCCGAGATATGCTCCGGCGCAACCTTCAGCTGACCGCTTACGTGGTGCTTGCACAATTCATAAAAGAAAGTGTCGTCTTTATCGTTTATTAAATAGTCAAAGCGTATACCCGACCTTACAAACACCTTTTTCACGCCGTCAATCTCACGCAGCCGCCTCAGCAGTGTGAGATACTCCTTGTGCGTGATTTCCATATTTTTGCACGGTTCAGGAAAAAGACACTGTTTATTCTTGCATGCGCCAACCTTCATCTGATTTGAACACGCCGGTTTTCTGAAATTCGCCGTCGGACCGCCGACATCGTGAATATAACCCTTAAAATCAGGTTCCCAGACCATTTTTTTAGCCTCGTTAATTATGGACTCCTGACTCCGCGCCGTAACTATTCTCCCCTGGTGAAACGCAAGTGCGCAGAAATTACAGCTGCCGAAACAGCCGCGCGAGCTGACCAAACTGAATTTTACTTCCTTAATCGCCTCAATTCCGCCAAGCGGCTCATAAATCGGGTGATAATTTTTCATAAAAGGCAGTGCATACACCGCATCAAGCTCTTTTGTGTTAAGCGGCGGCATAGGCGGATTCTGTACCAGATAGCTGTCCTTGTGCTGCTGCACAATGGTTTTGCCCAAAAACGGATTCTGCTCATAATACTGTATACGGCACGAATCTGCATATGCGCGTTTATCCGCCTTACATTCTTCAAAACTCGGAATAACAACCGAATTTTCTATATCCGCCGTTTTGGAAATATAGCACGTACCCGGTACATCGGTTATATCGTGAACATCTTCTCCGTCGCGCAGGCGGTCTGCAAGCATAACAATCTGTTTCTCCCCCATACCGTACATTAAAATATCCGCCTGTGAGTCAAACATTATCGACCGCCTGATTTTGTCGTCCCAATAATCGTAATGCGCAAAACGGCGCAAGCTTGCCTCAACTCCGCCTATCAAAATCGGAATATCCCCAAACGCTTCCCTTATGCGGTTACAATACACTATTGTCGCACGGTCCGGACGCTGTCCGGCTTTGTTGCCCGGGGCATAAGCATCGTCGCTCCTTTTTTTCTTGCTCGCCGTATAGTGATTTACCATACTGTCAATGTTGCCCGATGTCACCAAAACGCCTAGTCGCGGCCGTCCCAACTTTTTGAAATCCTCCGCACTTCTCCAGTCCGGAAGTGAAATTATACCCACCTTATACCCGTGTTTTTCCAATACACGCGATATTATGGCGTGCCCGAAGCTGGGGTGGTCAACATATGCATCGCCGATTATATACAAAAAATCAAGCTGATTCCAACCGCGCGTATCC
Organism: uncultured Lachnospiraceae bacterium; assembly: GCA_964422725.1. Classification (GTDB taxonomy): domain Bacteria; phylum Bacillota; class Clostridia; order UBA1381; family UBA1381; genus CAKSNH01. The sequence continues at coordinate 104,614 of CAYRCC010000003.1, read as the reverse complement.
ATATCGGAACGCGATATTGGCAGAAAATCATTTTTCATCAGTTACCTCCGTTATTTTTCGATTATACAGCAGACTTATCCGTCTTTCTCAAAAAATCTCACCGTCTTACATTCGGCTCTTTGCTACATCAACTCGTCACGCCTTGCTATAACCTGACGCGGCTTACTTCCGTCCGCACCGCTGATAATTCCGCGCGCCTCCATTTGGTCGATTATACGTCCGGCTCTCGCATATCCGACATTCAGCCGACGCTGTATCATAGATGTGGAAATCTGTCCTGAACTCATCGCAAGCTCGATTGCGGTCGGCAAAAGCTTGTCGCCGTCATCTGTTGTGTCGGGCGTGACTCCGTTTTCGCCCGTCGAACAGCGTTCTATGTGGTCGGCAAGGTCTTGACTGAACGAATTTTCCTCTGTATTTTCTTTCAAAAACTCAACTATGTTCTCAACCTCCTCGTCCGATACGAACGCACCCTGTACCCTCACAGGGCTCGGCATTCCCGACGGGTGATAGAGCATATCGCCTTTACCGAGCAGTTTTTCCGCTCCGCCTTTACCCAGAATCGTGCGGCTGTCAACCTGGCTTGAAACCGCAAACGCAATTCTCGACGGCACATTCGCCTTAATCAAACCCGTTATAACGTCTACCGACGGACGCTGTGTCGCAATTACAATGTGTATTCCGGCGGCACGCGCAAGCTGTGCCAGACGGCACACGTAATCCTCAACCTCCTTTGCCGCAACCATCATCAAATCCGCAAGCTCATCTATTATAATTACAATCTGCGGCAGCTTGTCTATACCGCTCTTTTGCGCAAATTGATTGTATCCGCTGAGATTTCGTACTTTGTTTTCCGCAAACAGGTCATAACGCTTCATCATTTCCTGAACCGCCCAGCCGAGCGCACCGGCGGCGCGCTTAGGGTCGGTAACAACCGGAATCAAAAGGTGCGGAATACCGTTGTATATGCCAAGCTCAACCACTTTAGGGTCAATCATAATCAATTTAACCTCATCCGGGTGTGCGCGATAAAGAATACTGGTTATAAGCGTATTTATGCATACGCTCTTACCCGAACCGGTAGCACCGGCAACCAAAACGTGCGGCATTTTCGCAATGTCGCCGATTATTGTTCTGCCGCCTATGTCCTTGCCGAGCGCAACCGCCAGCTTTGACTTTGCATTTTTAAATTCCGGCGACTCTATCAGCTCACGCACCGCCACCGAAGAAACCTCCTGATTCGGTATTTCCACACCTATAGCCGCTTTGCCCGGCACAGGTGCTATAAGCACATTCGGTACAGCAAGATTAAGTGCCAGGTCATCGGCAAGCGCCGTTATTTTACTCAGCTTGACTCCTATATCCGGCTGAATTTCATACCGCGTAACCGCCGGCCCCTGAGTAACCTGCAACACTTTTACGTTTATCCCGAAATTTTTAAATGTTTCAACCAGCTTGACCGAGGTCTGGCGCATTTCGCGCCTTGCATCAAAATTAGGTTTCTGCGGTTTTGTCAGCAGGTCAATCGGCGGATACTTATATTCAAGCACAGGCTTGGTCATTGCTGTACCTATTTCGCCGTTTACACTGTTCTGCTCGCTGTCGGTAAGCTTTTTGGCTTTGCTTTGAGCGGATTCTGTATTTTGAGTACCGGCGCGCACAAATTCCAAAACCTCATTTTCATTTTCCGCACCGTGTGCCATATCTTCTTCGTCCGCAGTGTCCTCATATACCTCATCTTCACACACAGTATTTCCGTCCGCAATGTCCGCGTGTTCGCCGTCTTGATATACAGCTTTTTCGTCCGCGCCGCCTTTGCCGTACCGTTCATCAGACTCAAACATATGATTTTCATACTGCATATCGTCATAATTCTGTGCACTTTCCGTCGGTTCGGTATTCAAAATCTCCTCATTTTCCGTCTGCGGCTGTTTTATTTCGCCTGTATCGAGGTCGACATTCTTATAAATATCTTCCTCATAAATATTCTCCTCGGTATTCTTGACCGCCGGCTCGGTATTCGGTTCAAAATCAAGCGGTAAATCTATCGACTCCTGCCTGAGCGGCTTTAAACCGTTGTTCTTTATCGCATCAACACTGCGCACAACCGCCTTTTTGGTCTTTTTTCCGGCATCGCTGGCATCAACCTCGCGAATTTCCTCGACTTCCTCCGAAAATCCGCGCAAAAAACTCGTCACAACGCTTATAAGCGATATTTTTGTGGCAATGCAGAAATCCGCAAGAAACAGCAAAATCAAAATCACGCCTGCCGCCCACACTCCCACAGCCTTTGTAAGCGAACAGGCAATAAGCGCACCGGCAAGTCCGCCGCCCGAACCCAGTGCTCCACATTCATACGCGTCGAAAATTTCAATCCACGTTGCATTCGGAAGATGAAAAACCGCACTCGCAAGCATAAGTGCCGCCGCCGCTGAAATCAGTTTCATATAATAACGTTTTACGTCCTTTTTTCGTATAATATAATACGTAAGAATTGCCGCCGCCGCCGGCAAAGTGTAAGCCATATTTCCGAACAGCCCCATAAACAAGCCTTTTATTGCCTTCCCCGCAACTCCCGTTGCCGGAACGTACATAAATACAGCCGTCAAAACGGTTATTGCCGCGTTTACGGCTATATACGCATTGATGTTGGATTGCTTTTTATTTTTCTTTGAAGTCGCCCGTTTTTTCGATGCGGATTTTTTAGAAGAATTTGTTTTCTTTTTTGCGCGTTCCGCCACTTATCTCAGCCTTTCTTTATAACAAAATTTCAAAATCACTGCCCTGTAAAATCATTTTGCATTTACAAAACCATTTTACCACAAAGCAAGCCTATTTTCCAGTGTCAATTTATCATTATATCAGTTCACCCAGAATTACTCCGTCACTAACCTCTTTCAGCCGTACAACGCGGTATTCTCCGCAAATGTCACTGCCGCTTTGCACAGCAACAGTAATGTAGTTTGCGGTTTTTCCCTCATAATACCCGTTTTTCGGCTTATATTCCTGTTCAAACAGCACCTCGGTTTCTTTTCCGAGCTGAGAATTGAGAAATTCGTTTTTTGTCAAATCGGTCAAGTGTATCATCTGTTTACTGCGTTCTTCCTTTATTTTAGGGTCAACCTGCATTTTCATTTTTGCCGCCGGAGTACCTCGGCGCGGTGAATATTGGAAAACGTGCGCCTCCGCAAACGACACCCGTTTCACAAACTCCATACATTTATCAAATTCCTCGTCGGTTTCGCCCGGAAAACCCACCATAATATCCGTCGTAACCGCGGCATCTGGAAAGCTTTTTCGCAAACCGTCAACTATGCTTTCGTACTGCGCCGTTGTATATTTTCTGTTCATACGTTTGAGTACACTGTCACAGCCGCTTTGCAGCGATAAATGAAAATGCGGACACAGCTTTGTACACGGACGTATTTTCTCTATAAAACCGCTGTCGAGCGTCATAGGTTCAATCGAGCTCAGGCGTATACGCTTTATCTTTTCTATATTGTTCACCGCAAGCAGTAAATCCGACAAATCCGCTGTGCCGATATCCTCGCCGTATGAAGCAATATGAATACCCGTAAGTATAATCTCGCTGAAGCCTTTATCCGCAAGTACGGTAATCTCCGATATAATATCGGAAACAGGGCGGCTGCGTATAGGACCTCTCGCATAAGGTATAATACAATAGGTGCAAAATTGATTACAGCCCTCCTGAACCTTTATATACGCGCGTGTGCGCTCCTCGTAACCGGTGATGTTTAGCTGTTCAAAGGTGTGATTATCCATTATGTCGGTCACCTTGCACACCTTTGAGTCGGGTGTCAGTGCCTCAACAAGAGATACTATATTTTTTCTGTCCTTCGTACCGATAACCAGATTAACACCGTCAACCGCAAGCACATCATCGGGTGCGGTCTGCGCATAACAACCCGTCACTGCCACAACCGCGTCCGGGTTTGTTTTTTTTGCGCGGCGTATCATTTGGCGCGATTTTCTGTCGCTTATACTCGTCACCGTACATGTATTAATCAAATATATATCCGCAAAATCATCAAAATTTACAATCGTATAACCGTTATTTTTAAAAAGCTCTTCCATTGCCTCGGTTTCATATTGATTGACCTTACAGCCGAGCGTACAGAATGCAATACTTTTATCCGTCATTTTATATCCTCCTAACAAACCGTATCCAGTTCAGGCTGCCGTCAGCGGTCGGTATAAAAAGAACGCGCAGCGGCAGTATGATACAATTATAACATATAAACATCAAAAATACTATATCGAATTTTTTGTCTTTAAATATTTAAAGCGAAATACACAAAAATAAGTTTTTTTGAATGATTTTAATAATGTAATTGTATAAATTTTGAAAATTGCAAGTATTTTTATTGACTAATCCACAAAAAAGTTGTATTATTATCTCAGAGAATATTATACACATATTTTTCAAAACAAAAGTTGAGGAGGATTTTATTATGAAAACTTTTAATCTTATGTTGGGTTCTATCAACGACGTAAAGGATTTTGTAAATATTGTAAGCAAATACGATTACGATATTGATTTGACATCGGGCAGATATGTAGTAGATGCAAAATCTATAATGGGTATCTTCAGCTTGGATTTATCAAAGGCAATTAAGGTTGAAGTTCACAGTGATGACTGCGAGGACTTGGTTAATGCTCTCAAGCCGTACACTGTTGAATAATCGGTTTAGTGTAATATTTACATAAAAACAGACAAGCACACCGAGGCTTGTCTGTTTTTTTATCATCTCAAATTTTCCGCCGACATTTAAAGCCGTATTTTCCGCACTGTCTACTCGTCGAGTCTTTTAAACTCATAACCCTGAGATATTAAATACTTTACAATATCCTCAAGTGCCGCCGCGGTTTCCTTTTTCGCCGCCGCATCGTGCATCAGAATTACAACGTCCTCCTTGCCCTCAGTCGTCTTTTTCACGCCCTCCGTAAGCTGTTCGGCTGTTTTGTGACCGCCCTCGGCATCACCGTTTAACGCGTTCCAGTCACAGTAATAATAGCCCATATCGGCAAGCACCTGCTTATACAGCTGTTTTTTATGTCCCCACGTGCCTGCATCATAACTTCCGCCCGGATAACGGAACAGCTTAAATATGTTCTCTTCACAGGTTATATTTTTTATTAATTCCTCGGTTTTTGTCACTTCGGATATAAAATTCTCCTGCTGTGCATATAATGCACTGTAATTGTGTGCGTAAGAATGATTTGCGATAAGGTGTCCTTCCTCGTACACGCGCCGTGCCATATCCGGATTACTCTCTATAAGCGAGCCGACTTCAAAAAATGTAGCCTTTATGTTATATCGGCGCAAAGTATCGAGTATTTTCGGGGTAACGCTGTTTGTAGGACCGTCGTCAAACGTAAGATATGCGGTTTTTACACCGTCTTTATTTCTGACTTTCTTTAAAAGGTCAGGCTCAAACGTCGGAGCAGGCTCTTGAAAATCCGCACTCACCGGTACAGGTGAATTTTCGCCCACCGTACCCGAAACCGGTGTCGGCTCGGTCAAATCAACCGCCGTTGTCGGTTCTGCTGTCGGCGTTGCCGATAAAACAGCCGACGTACCGATATTCGTTCTCCGCTTGCTAACCTCGCAATATGTCACAATTGCCGCCGTCAATATAACTATTATAAGCACGGATATTATTACACGCGCCTTTTTTGCCGTATCCTTCCTTTTATAATATCCGTTTGAATTATTACTGTAAAACATTCCATCATCTCCATTACACCAAAGACAGTATATATAATCCATATAAAATATTATACACTTTTTTTGTCATAATATCAATACAAAACTAAAATTATGTGATATACTTATTATAACAGTATATCATTTGAAATGTTTATGAAAGGTGATTTTTATGAAAAAATTTCTTTTTTTGACTGCCGTATTGTCGGCTGCCTTGATTTTCTCCGCTTGCAGCGAAGATAAGACACCGTCGCCTGTCCCGACCGATACACCGCCGCAAACCACTGCCGTGCCGACCGCCGCCGCGACCGCTGTACCGACCGCATCACCCATTGCCGCGCCGACCGCTGTACCAACCGCCGCACCAACCGCCACACCGTCCGTCTGCGACTACAGCTCATTAAGCAACCGCGGCTCAGGCTGGGGTTTTCGCAAAATAAAGGGTACGGAGCCGGACATATATCAAAGCACAAAGGATTTGTTTGCAAAATACAATACATATTATATGGACCAATCCAAACCGAAAGCTATGTATCTCACCTTTGACGAGGGTTACGAAAACGGTTACACCGCGCAAATACTCGACACTCTGAAAAAGTGCGGTGTACCGGCGGCATTTTTTGTGACAGGACCGTATCTCGAAAAGCAAACCGACTTGATTAACCGTATGCTCAGCGAAGGGCATATTGTCGGTAATCACACGGTAAACCACCCGAATCTGCCGAAGTTGGAAAACTCCGGCAAGGTTAGCGAGGAGCTGAACGCATTAAACAAAAAATGCAAGGAGCTCTACGGTGTTGAAATGAAATATATGCGTCCGCCGGAGGGAGAATACAGCGAGCGTGTACTTGCCATAGCCAACGATTTGGGTTATAAGACGATTTTGTGGAGCTTTGCTTACCGCGACTGGGAAACCGATTCGCAAAAGGGCGCAGATTATGCCTTTGAACAGGTTACTCCATATTTCCACGACGGCGCAATACTTCTTTTGCACGCCGTTTCAAGCGACAATGCCGCGGCACTCGAAAGTATAATAAATGAGGCTAAAATCCAAGGATACGAATTTCGTTCACTTGATGAGCTTAAATAATACACGAGGTATTTACTTATGAAAAAAACACTCGCAGCAGCAGTTATACTGACCATTGCCGTCGCGGCGGTGTGTGCTTTTTCAAACCGAGAAAGAACATATTCCGCCGACATTTTTGCACTTGACACATATATAAGTCTGCAAATACGTGCCGGCAAAAACGGCGGCGACATCCTCGATGAATGTGAAAACAGAATAAAAGAGCTTGAACGGCTTTTCAGCCATACAATCGACGAAAGCGACATATCCAAAATAAACCGTCACGCCGGTGACGGCACATTCGTACCAGTAAGTCGGGAAACCATCGAAGTGCTGACACTTTCAAAAGAGATTTACACAGAATCGGACGGCGCGTTTGACATAACCGTCGCACCGCTTGTAAATCTGTGGAACGTGACTGCCGAAAATCCGCGTGTTCCGTCGGACGGTGAAATACAGAATATCAAAGCATTGATTTGCGGTGATGATATTATAATAGACAGTGCCGCAAATTCGGTTAGACTCAGAAAAAGCGGTCAGCAGATTTCCCTCGGTGCATCTGCCAAAGGTTACATCACCGACGAGCTTATTCGGCTATTGAAAGAACGCCGCATCACCTCCGCAATACTAAATCTCGGCGGCAACACTGCCGCTGTCGGCACAAAGCCGGACGGCAGTTTATGGCGTGTCGGTGTTCAGTCGCCTGACGATTCGGCCGAACTTCTCGGCGTATTGTCGGTATCGGATAAATGCGTTATAACATCCGGTGACTATGAACGATATTTTATGCAAAACGGCACGCGCTACCACCATATAATAGACCCGAAAACAGGCTATCCGTCGCAGAACTCTCTGCGTTCCGTAACCGTAATCGGTACAAACGGTGCTGTCGCCGACTGCCTGTCCACAGCCTGTTTTATCCTCGGCAAGGATAAAAGCGTACCGCTTTTGGAAAAATACGGTTGCTGCGCGATTTTCTGTGACAGCGATATGAATACGGAATATGTGGGAGATGTGGTGCTTGAAAAGTGACAATTATCGCAACACCCACAAAGGCTGTCGGCAAAACCGTCGGCAGTCTTTCAAAAATATTGCAAATTCATTTTCATACAAAAACACTGCTGTAAAAAGTCCGAATAGAAAACTGCAAGTCTGCCAAAAAAGGTAGGTTTGCAGTTTTTTTTCATTTGAAACGCTTTTTATAACACCTTTGTCCGCAATTTGCTGACCAATACAGCCTCTCAGATTGATATAATTAAGTATATTATATAGCTGAAAAGTAAATAATAATTTACTTTTTTTGTTGCAAACAATCTAAATATATGATATAATAACCTCACGAAACAATACGAAATCAAAGATTTCTGTGTTTCGGAGAACATTGAAACATAATGCTGCGGCGACGACAGCCGCCTTGCTTTTATGTTATAATAATGGCTGAAATCAGGGGGTAGACGAAACTAATAAGTCTGCACTTCGAGATAAGAGTTCATTCTGCAAAATATTACAATTACAAGTGAGGGTAAAAAATGAAAGGCAATGTTTTGGTTATCGGTAATTCGGGAGTCGGAAAATCAACGCTAATTAATGCCGTCTTAGGCGAGGAGGTGGCAAAAACAGGTTGCGGAATAGAAGGAACAACCGACAGGCTTGAGATTTATGAAAGCAAGGAAATTAATTTCCGAATAATAGACTCCGTAGGATTTGAGCCGACATTTTTAAAAAAACACAAAGCAATCAATGCCATAAAAGAATGGTCAAACGGCAGTGCAAAAGATGATAATGACAATAAGCAAATAAACGTAATCTGGTTTTGTGTTGACGGCACTTCCAGAAAACTTTTTGTAGATACGATCAAAAGTCTTTCGTCCGCAACATCTATGTGGAAGTCTGTACCGATTATTGTAACTATAACAAAATCATATTCTATTCCTGAGCGCAAAGAAAATATAGAAATGGTTAAAAAAGCATTTGCCGAGCAAAAAAAATCAGAAAAAAATCTTAGAGATATTATACCGGTTGTTGCCTCGGCATATGTTTTGGATGAAGCAAACGGAACACTTGTTGCTCCGACAGGTATTACAGAATTGATTGATGCAACAAACAGGCTTATGCCTGACGGTATAAAAGCGGCAAAAACGGATATCGGTAATTTTAAATTAAACAGAAAAAGGGCGTTGGCACAAAGTGTTGTTACAACTTTAACAGCATCGGGAGCTGTAATTGGTGCTATTCCGGTTCCGTTTTCCGATGCACTGCTCCTTTCACCTATCGAAGTCGGAGAAATTAACACTTTAGCTCGCATATACGGCATTAAAAACGATGAAAAATCCAAAAGTTTATTTGAATCTATAATAACAGTCGGAACGGTAGGAGTTGTCGCAAAGACGATGATCAGTGCTTTAAAAGCTATTCCGCTGGTTAATATCGGAGCGAGTGTTATAAATTCAATTACCGCAGCCGCCATAATTTTTGCACTTGGTGAGGGAAGTATTTATGTGTTTGAGCAAATTTACCTCGGAAACAAGACTGTAAACGATATTGACTGGGCTATAAAAATACTGAAATCAAAGTTATCATCAGATTTTTTGGAAAAAGTAAAGAAAATTGCAATGGAAATTAATGACAACCCCGATAATGACAACAAAGGAATCGGAAAAATGATAGCACAGTTGTTTAAAAAATAAAAGTTTTTTCGATTATATACTGCACAAAGCACGATGTAATGTTAAAAAATCAAATTGAAAAGTGATTAACTACAGGAAAATACGACAGCGTAAAATGTTCCGGAAACAAAAGGGATTTTTATTAAGAAAAAACTGTTATCAATGCTGTTATGAACTGTAACAAATGATTTCTAAATATCAATTTTCACAAAACGGTCCTCTAAAAACAAGAAAACTCCCGAAACACAGCTTGATTTTGATGTGTTTCGGAAGTTTTTTATGCAATATTTTTTTCAAAAGGCTGTTTTTCAGCATCAACTTATCAGTTTTGTAAAAGCTGTCAATGTCCTTTGTGCTTTTCAAGCCTTTTATGCTGTTTCAGCACAAACCGACGCTCCGTTTCAGCTTTTCTCTGTGCGCGTTTTTTTCACTTTGCGCTCCTGCTTATTTTCCTCTTGCTGTAACTTCAAAGCCTGCTGTGACTTTGTTCCGACACCGACAGTATGCATTTGCTTTCTTATTTCCCTCTGCATTCTTTTCGGATTGGTCTTTACATTTTTCATAGCTGTGTCCACCGGTGAACTGAACTGCAATTTATGATATCTGTTCAAAACAAATTCGTAAATCTCGCAGTCCTTGGGTTCACTCCCGAAAGTTACTTTCGCTGCCGAAAGCTTTCCGTTATCCACACATTCAAACACCCCGACCCAAAACGGATTTTCAAAATACACAGTTAATCTGCCGCTCAAATTGTTCATTTTAATCCCTCCTAAAAATTAAAACAAACAAAGAACGGACAACCCGGAGGGCAGGTTACTTACCCCACAAATGCAGGACGGCCGGGCTACCTACCGGCTCTGGTATATAACGGCAAAAATTATATACGTTGCGTTTTTATCTTTGAATTTTCAGTTGTTTTTTTATACAGCAGTAATATATGAAATCTATATGGTATGCGCTGTAATAATCGTATAACTGTAAGCGTTTACGGTTATAATACAGCTGTCAGTATTGATATACCAATTTTTGCCTTTGCGCGTAATTACAGCGCAATCGGACACTATTTCATTTCTGCACCATTCAACCACATCGTCCGTAGCCAGGGATAAATTCTTTTTAATACGAATTACTCCAAGTTCCGTCGTGTGCAGTTTTTCCAAATTTTCAATCAATCCGCCGCCCTGCATATGTTACCGCCTTCAATCAAAATATATTTTACAAAATACTAATCTTAACAAAATTTTACCGTAAGTAAAAGTGCTTGCCTATAAGATATACAAGTGCCGATAGTGCATAGGCAGAATGCAATTTTGCAATCCGCCTATGACAGCGCAAAACAACAGCTCCTATGCACATATTTTACCTTAAAATCCGTACTCAGCCTTATGTCTTTCCTCTACAGCCTCTTTGACCATCATATCCTTAACCTTCATAAGCCGCGTCTGTGTACTTCTTTCGTTTTCGTCAAGTTTCATAGTGATATACTTTATGCTTTCCTGTGTCTGCGGAATCATAACGTGTTCAAGCGCGTTTACGCGGCGACGCGTTTTCTCGATTTCAGCCGCCATAAGCTGGCACGATTTCTCACATTCGGCAAGCTTGAGCATATCCGGAAACACCTCCGACAACGACTGCACCGCATCGTCAAGGTCACACGATGTAAACGCAAAGCCGTACGAATATATATCATTTTCATCTGCCAATCTCGTTTTGTAATCAAAAACAGGAATTTCAACACTCATTACATTGCGTTTTCCCGCCTCAACCATAACCGATTGCTTAGGCGCAAGCAACGCTGTTTTCAAAATTTCGTCCTGCATAACAGCACCCGCAAGCACAAAATTCTTATTGGCATTCTTAATACCCTGTTCCACTTTTTCGCGAAGAACCTTATTCTCACGAACCAAGTCCAAGAATCTGCGCATAAGCTCGTCACGCTTATCTTTAAGCAATTTGTGACCTTTAACGGCGGTTGCCAGTTTCTTTTTTAAACGAGTCAGCTCCATACGAGTCGGATTTACTTGGGTAGCAGCCATTTTTCACTCCCCCTCACTCGTTGTTCTCAATATAATATTTATCAAGGAACTCATCTTTAATTCTCTTCAGCTCGCTCCTCGGCAAAATCGAAAGCAGTTTCCAGCCGATTTGCAGAGTGTCCTCAATATCGCGGTTTGTGTTATAACCCTGAGAAACATACTCATTTTCAAACGCATCGGCAAACTTTGCGTACAGCTTATCAATATCCGTAAGTGCCGCCTCGCCAAGGATAACCATAAGCTCTTTTGCCTCTTTTCCTCGCGCATACGCCGAAAACAGCTGATTCATCGTATTTGCGTGGTCAGCTCTGGTTTTACCCTCGCCTATACCCTTATCCTTCAAACGCGACAACGACGGCAGTACGTCGATAGGCGGCGATACATTCTTTCTGTAAAGCTCACGGCTGAGAATAATCTGACCCTCTGTGATATATCCCGTAAGATCCGGAATAGGGTGAGTTTTATCGTCCTCAGGCATTGTAAGGATAGGAATCATTGTAATACTTCCGCTTTTGCCTTTCTGACGGCCGGCGCGTTCATACAGTCCGGCAAGGTCGGTATACATATAACCCGGATAACCGCGTCGTCCCGGAACCTCTTTACGTGCGGCTGACACCTCGCGCAGTGCATCGGCATAGTTTGTGATGTCAGTCATAATAACCAAAACGTGCATATCCTTTTCAAACGCAAGATATTCCGCGGCAGTAAGTGCCATACGCGGTGTGGATATACGCTCAATAGCAGGGTCGTTTGCAAGGTTTACAAACATTACGGTTCTGTCAATAGCACCAGTTTCCTTAAAACTCTCAATAAAGAAGTTAGACTCCTCAAATGTTATACCCATAGCCGCAAATACAACGGCAAACGGTTCTGTAGTACCGCGCACCTTTGCCTGACGTGCGATTTGTGCGGCAAGCTGTGCGTGCGGAAGACCGCTCGCCGAGAATATAGGCAGTTTTTGCCCTCTTACCAACGTATTAAGACCGTCAATCGCCGATACTCCGGTTTGAATAAATTCCTGCGGATAGTTTCTGGCGGCGGGATTCATAGGCAAGCCGTTTATATCCATACGTTTTTCCGGCAAAATCTCAGGGCCGCCGTCAATAGGTCTGCCAAGACCGTCAAATACACGGCTGAGCATATCCTCAGACACCCCAAGCTCCATACTTCTTCCGAGAAAACGTACTTTACTGTTTGAAAGGTTGATACCTGTCGCACTTTCAAACAACTGCACCATTGCGTTACCGCCGTCGATTTCAAGCACCTTACAGCGGCGTTTTTCGCCGTTTGCAAGCTCAATCTCACCGAGGTCGTCATAACTGACTCCCTCTACACCCTTTACAAGCATCAGAGGACCTGCAACCTCTTCAATGGTTCTGTATTCTTTTGGCATCAGAAGTCCTCCTTTACGATAGCATTTTGGGTTTGTTCAGCCAAATCGGCTATTATAGCATCATATTCGGCTTTTGTTTTATCCGCCTGAACGTATTTAAATCTTCCGATACGTTCTCTTACAGGCAGACTTACAAGTTTTTCAATGTCAGCGCCGTTATTGAGTGCCTCCAGTGACGTATTATAATATTCCATAACAAGCATCATCATCATAAACTGCTTTTCAAGCGGAGTATATGTGTCCACCTCGTGGAACGCGTCCTGGTGCAAAAAGTCCTCACGGATTGAACGTGCCGCCTCAAGCTTCAGTCTGTCCGGCGCGGAAAGTGCGTCCATACCGACAAGCTTTACTATTTCGTCAAGCTCTGCCTCGTCCTGAAGCATACGCATAAGCGCATACCGCATTTCCATCCACTTATCGTTCACATTACCGTTAAACCAGTCCGCCATTGTATCAACATACAATGAATAACTGTTGAGCCAATTTATTGCCGGAAAATGTCTGCGGTAAGCAAGAGATGAGTCAAGTCCCCAGAACACTTTTACAATTCTAAGCGTTGCCTGTGACACAGGCTCCGAAATATCACCGCCCGGCGGCGACACCGCACCGATAACCGACAGCGCACCCTCGCGGCCGTCACCGCCGAGTGTGATAACCTTACCGGCACGTTCATAAAACTGTGCCAAACGGCTTCCGAGATATGCCGGATAACCTTCTTCACCCGGCATTTCTTCAAGTCGACCCGACATTTCGCGAAGTGCCTCCGCCCAGCGCGACGTAGAATCGCCCATAAGTGCAACCGAAAATCCCATATCTCTGAAATACTCCGCAATTGTTATACCCGTATAAATTGATGCCTCACGCGCGGCAACAGGCATATCCGATGTATTTGCTATAAGCACTGTCCGCTCCATAAGCGATTTACCCGTCTTAGGGTCAATCAGCTCCGGAAACTCGTTAAGCACATCTGTCATTTCATTGCCGCGTTCACCGCAGCCGATGTATACAACGATATCCGCATCCGCCCACTTTGCAAGCTGATGCTGAACTACCGTCTTACCGCTGCCGAACGGTCCCGGAACAGCGGCAACACCGCCCTTTGCAATAGGGAAAAGCGTATCTATTACGCGCTGACCCGTTACCAGCGGTACATCAGGTGAAAGCTTTTTCGCATACGGACGGCCTTTTCTTACCGGCCACTTCTGCATAAGCGAAATGTTTTTGTCACCGCCGGCTGTTTCAACAACTGCAACGGTTTCTTCAACCGTATACTCACCTTGATTGATTGACTTAACGGTACCCTCGATTCCGAACGGCACCATAATTTTGTGCAGTACCACAGCGGTTTCCTGTACACTTCCGATTACATCGCCGCCGACTACCTTATCGCCGACTTTAACCGTCGGTGTAAATGTCCATTTGGTGTCGCGTTTCAGCGACGGCACTTCAACTCCCCTTTTAAGATTGTTTCCGGATATTTTCATAATATCGTCAAGCGGACGCTGAATACCGTCAAATATACTGCCTATAAGTCCCGGACCAAGCTCCACGCTCAGCGGCGCACCCGTCGATTCAACCGGTGCTCCCGGACCCAGTCCCGATGTTTCTTCGTATACCTGAATAGATGCTCTGTCACCGTGCATTTCTATTATTTCGCCGATAAGGCGCTGTTCGCTCACGCGAACCACGTCGAACATATTTGCATCGCGCATACCCTCTGCAATAACCAAAGGACCTGCAACTTTTCTAATTATTCCTTTACTGATATTCATATCTGTCTATCAACTCTTTTCTGTTAATCATTATTAAAGATTATATCCGAACCGACTGCCTGTTCTACAGATTTTTTTACGCTCAAAATGCCTTTGCCGGTATTTCCGGACACTCCCGGGATTAGAATTATCGCCGGCAGAGGCTCTTCGCGGTATTTGTCGATTTCATCTTCAATCTGCTCTGCCAAAGCCTCTGTTATATAGATTACGGCATAATTGCCGTCACAAAGCTGTCTTAAAAGTTTTTTTCCTTCATCGCAATTCTGAATAGGAAAGGTATTAAGACCCAGTGCGGCAAAACCGTATATGCTATCTCTGTCACCCAATACAGCAATATTATACATACAGTTCCCTCAACCTTTCTCTTACGGAATTATCGCTAAGCTCGTTCTGCTTTGCCGAAAGAATTATGCGCACAGTCTTAATTTCATTCTCCCTTGCCAAAATATACGCGGCAAGCGGAGAAACCGTAAACGGATTTGATTTTTGACCCTTTATATGCTCCATAATCAAATTATCACACCATTTTTCAAACGCCGAAAACGAAATTTTAAGCTCCGAAACAGCATCTCGGTAATCCGTCAAAGCAAGATAATCATACAAATCGACGATGCCCTTTGCGGCGGCGGCTATTAACGAATCCACATTTAATGTGTCGCACAAAGCTACCGCTTTTTCCAAAAAAGCCGCCGATTTGCCGGTTTTATTCGCACGCACAGCAATTTTGATATCCGCAAGCGCAACAACAAGCTCGGAATATTTATCAATCATATCGTTTTTCGATTGTCTGCCGGCTGAGCGAATCGCCTCAAGCGAGGCGCGGTCAATCAAAATATCACACTGCTGACCGTCCGATGTCTGCAAAAGCAACGATACAGCCTGTGCAGCTGTTTCACGCATATGCGGCGGAAGCTGTGAATAGTCGCGCTCCTTAACTGCCTTCAGAATTGTTTCCGGCGGCACAGTCGCGTTTTTCAAAAACAGCTTGTCCGTCGGTGCATCGGTTATAACCGCTTTTACTGCCGCCTTCAGATTATGAAAATCATTGGCATACAAAAATACATCAAAAACCGACATATCACCGACAAGTTCGGAAATAAGCTTCCACGTTTTTTCCGTTTCATAGGAAAGCAATTCCTCAACGGTATCAAACCGCTCCCCGTCGCCAAAACCCTTATCGGCGAGTACACGCAGCACTTCCGCGGTATCCCTGCACGACAGCATCTGGTCAATATCCTGCTTTGACAGAAGCGACATTTCTTTTGCTCTTATTCGTGCAACCGCATAAGTATATTGTTCAGCCATAGCGCACCCTCCTATGAAAACAGCAGTGTATGGGCTTTATCCGAAAGTTCATCGGCGGCACTTTCAAAAAGTGCCTCAAAGCTGCAATTTTCCTCAACACCGCCGTAATTGAGTATGAAGCCGCCGTCTATATCAACAGCGGTATCGGATATTTTAAGAACCGCCCCGTCTGCAGACAACGCATTGTTTATTTCACCCTCAAAGTTTTGAGGAAGTCTTGCAAGGTCTGTTTTGTTAAACATCACACAGCCGCTTTTTTTCGGCGCATATTTTTTTACCATTTTTAAAATAACTTCAAAATACTCGTCCGCCGGCAATTCACACAGATATTTCTCGGCATTTGCAACTGCCGACTTTATCAATTCCTGTTTTTTCAGCAAAATGCTGTTTTTCATATTTATTGCATTGGCAGACTCCGCACGGCTCAAAACGGCGGCGACATCTTTATCCGCCTTTTGCAGTATCTGCGCGGCGGTGTTTTCCGCACTCTCTTTTGCGGCAGAAACTATTTCGTCTGCTTTTTGATTGGCGGCAGAAATGATTTCATTCACTTTAGAGTCGGATTCGGTCTGAATTTGTTTTAAAATTTTATCCAATCCTGTCATTATATCATTCCTTTCGGTTTACTTACGGCAATCAATTATTTTATACCCGTAATTGCAAGGATAGAAATAAGCAACGCAAGGATAGCATACGTTTCAACCATAGCCGGAAATATAAGTGCTTTACCCATAAGCTCTTCACGCTTTGCAACCATGCCGATACCGGCAACAGCCGCACGTGCCTGACGAACTGCCGACCAAAGTCCTACAAACGCCATAGGCAGACAAGCCGCAAAATACATCAAGCCCTGTGCAACCGTAAGATCCTTTATTTCGCCGCCCAAAAGACCGATTTGCGAAAGCGTGATAAATGCAATAAGCAAGCCGTAAATACCCTGTGTACCAGGCAAAAGCTGAAGAATAAGAACCTTACCGAACTTTTGCGGATCCTCCGTAACAACTCCGGCAGCCGCCTCACCTGCCATACCTACACCTATAGCCGAACCTATTCCTGCCATCAAAGCCGCCAACGACGCTCCCAACAATGCAAAAACAACTCCCAAACTCATAATTAATAATCCTCCTTAATTTCAAAATATTTAGTATTTTCCGAGTACGGCGCATATTTTTCGCCGCCGCCCTCATAAAATTTACCGAAAAATTCGACAAACTGAAGTCTGTTTGTATGAACATACGCACCAAGTACATTAATGCCGATATTTACCGTATGTCCTACCAAAAATACGATGATAAATCCGATTGCACCGACAATGCCGTCGCCCATCATAGCACCCATCATATTAAACACGCTTGCGATAACTCCCGTCGCAAGTCCGAGTGCCAAAAGTCTGGAGTACGAAAGAATATCGCTCAAATATCCCGTAACATTGTAAAGTGCATACAAACCCTTAGCTATACGCTTTGCCGGATTCTTGGATTCTCGTCCGCCCGTAAATATTATTCCCACCGCACCAATCAGTGCGCACACCGCCGCAATTGTCACCGCAGCCGGCGGTATCGTGAACGAAAGCTGTGCTATACCCATAAACATTTCCGTTGACATAAGACATATTATCGCTCCGCCCACAAGCATATACCAAAATACCACATCATAGACGGCATCTTTCCATTTTCTCTGTTTTATCAGCTGATAAAGCAGAACTCCGAGTCCCGTAAACAAATGAACCACGCCGAGTCCCAAAGAAAACATAAGCATTTTCATAGGCTCATTAATCGGCGCAAACCATACAGGCTCGATTACAATTTCTTTCTTAAAGAAAGTTGAGGCGACTATTGTTATAACATCGCCGAAATAACCGCCGAACATCACTCCCCAGAAAACCGTCGAAATACCGCAGTACAAAAACATCTGCATTGACTTTTTCAGTCCCGACGGCATATTTCTGAATTTCAAAAGTGCACCGCCGCAAGCCGCCACAATTAACGCACCGTAAGCGGCGTCCGAAAGCATAAGTCCGAACAGCAGATAATAAAACAGTGCCATCATTGTACAAGGGTCGATTTCGCCCTTTTTCGGCAGACTGTACGTTTCAAGCACCGTTTCCATCGGTGCGGCAAACGCATTGTTTTTCAAAAGCACCGGAACTTCTTCGTCCTCCGATACTTCAAATGTTTCCACCGCGGCATTATAGCGGTGCGGCAGTTCCCTTTCCAAATCAGCCGCATCCTTTTGGGGAATATATCCCGTCAGCACAAACGTGCGCCCAAGCTGATTTGAACGTGCCAAAACCTTGTACTTTTCCACACGCATCGAATAATAATCCGACATAAATTTGAATGCACTGCGCATACCGGCGTATGACATAATTTCATTTTCACACTCATTTATACTGTCGTTTATTTTTTTGATTTCATTTTTCAAAGCATCGGCTCTCTCCGCCGGAGAAACTCCGAAAGTCGCCGCCGGCTTTGCAAAACCCATATTCCTCAAAACTTCCTCAACATCTTTTTCAACCGAGGAATGACACAGTATAAATACATTTGTCTGCGATATGCTGCTGTTTACAACCTGCACATCAATTGCCATCTTGTCCGCGTTCTTCTTCTCCCTCTCAACCGCGGCGTAATAATCCGCAAGTATGTCGTCAAGCGACAGCTGTTCGGAAAAAGCGCCGATAAATGCGGCTGTATTTTTTGTTCCGCGAAACGACAGCGGAACGTCAAAGCCAAGCCATGGTGTGAGTGATTCAAGCTGTGATTCCGTACGGATAATCTCAGCCTTATGTTCCGAAATTTCCTTTGAAAGCGTGCATATGCGCAGTGCAATACGCATTATTTCGTCCGTTTCGCTGACAAATGCATAATATTCATCAACCGACAATTCGCGTTTTCCCTCAAACATACTGAAAAGCGAATTATCCTCGGGAACATATCCGCCGAGAATTTCCAATGCATTTTCCGCCGTCGCACTGCCTTTAAGAAAAGTCGCCTGTGATGACGACGTATCCGGTTTCTGCGCCGGATATTCCGTTATGTCCGCATCTGTTATTTCCACCACGCCGCGCCGCTGCAGTGACTCAAGTATAGCTTTACGGTCACTTTTCAATCCGTATATGGTTATGCGCCGCATTGGTAATATTGCCATATTGTAAAACTCCTCCTTTCGATTCGCTACTACCGTATTTAAACGATAATTCCGAGAATAGCTTTGTTTATGTCGGCTTGCTTACTGTCCGCGCCGACACCGAGTCTGCCGATTTTTTCCGCAATTTCTTTTGCGCTTGCTTCCTCAAGCAAATCGGCTTTCTTTCGGGCATCTGAAATTTTTGCTGAGGCTGTCTTTTTCGCATTTGAAATGACAGTCCCGGTAATTTCTTCAGCCTTTTTGTGTGCATCACGAACGATTTGCTCCGCACGCTCAAGAGCGTCACTCTCAGCTGCATCGGCGGCACGTTCAACCGCACATATTTTACTAATGCTCTCGTTTGGCAAAAAATCACCGCCCATCTTTTAAAAAATTCAGATTATATGTCAATGTTTCATATACAAAGTGCCTGCCGTTACACCGCAGGAATACGAGTATATAACTGTTTTGCATATTTTCACTTTTACCGTTAGTATGATAAAACATTTTCATTTCATACAATCATTATATACATTATAACACATAATACTCTTTAAAGTCAATGTAATCATTAGTAAAAGTATACAATATTGGTCTAAACAGAAATAAGTTTGGATTATTTTTCAATTTATACAATTGATTATCCGAAAAACCACCGCCACAATTTGGATATCCGCGTTTTGTGCGAAAGCATTTTAAAAGGTAGTTTTTTTACTCAGGACAAGCGCACGAAAGTTCATTTTTTCGCAAAAAAATTTTTCAAAAGGATACCCCTTTTCGCAAACAAAAAAAGGGCATCACCGCCCTTTTTTTGTTAATACTCCTCTGTTTCCGCCAGTGCTTTCATCGTCTTTATGCCGTCCCACAGCATTAATTTCGCGCTCGAACCGTTCGGTTTTGCACTTACCGCTATTTCATCGTCCGCACCGTCAACATCGTGAATCACCGTTTTCACCATTGTGCCGTCAGCGTTGTTGTAGACTGTCTCAATCAATACCGCTCCGCTCGCAATCGTACCGCTTGTTTCAAACGTTACAATGCCGTTTGCATACTTGATTTTAATACCGTTTTCCGTCGGAACAACAACGTCCTCGCCCATCAATATTACTTCGTCATCGTCCGAAACTCTGTTTCCGTTTTCATTGCAAACGTAAATCTTCGCATACGACGCTTTTTTCATCTGTTCATTGGTAAATATCACTCTGTACTCAACATTGTCTTCGGTTGCCATTGTTTTTTCCGAAATCTTCTTTGAGTCCTTGTCATACAACTCAACGTGCAAAATTCCTTTCATATCATCGTGCGTATTTATTACGTCAAACAAATATGTCGAATCCGACAACCCCGCCACCGTCGTCGCGGTTTTTCTTACGTTCAGCTTTTCTTCCGGCACAACATTCGTTGCTATTCCCTTGCTTATCGCATAATTATACGCCGCCGAATTTGCGGCACACGTAAATACTACACCGTCGGCAAACAAATTCACATTATCCGCCGCCGGGCTTACATCGTCCGTAAACAGGTTTGTTCCGTTAAACAAATCCTCCGCAAACTGCAAATCCGTATTATTCGGCATCACTACATTCTTGAGCGCGGTCGCACCATAGAATATCGACTCTCCCAAATTCTTAACCTTTTTCGGAATATTAATCGTTTCAAGCTTTGTGCAATATGCAAATGCATAATCGTTAATTGATGTCATATTGTCAGGCAGCGTTACACTCTTCAGCGACTTGCAATACGCAAATGCACGCTCATAAAGGTTATTACCCGACACTATTGTAACCTTTTCTATATAGTCACAATTCATAAACGCGCCGTACGGCACTTCTGCCTGTCCCAAAACCTGCACATTTTTCAGGGTTTTAGGTATTTTGTAATAATGATAGTTTCCGTCGGAATAATACTGCTTTGTACCCAGCTTTTTGGAATCGTCATATCCGAAAAATCCTCCGAGCACCGATGTCGGCGTACCGTTGCCGTTTGAACCGTCATTGCTGTCCGCTCCGATAAACGGCACTGTAAGCGTTTCAATCGACGTACATCCCGAAAGCATCGTTTCACCTATATCGCTGAGTCTTTCAGGCAGACACAGTGTTTTTAAACCGGTGCAATTTTCAAATGCATTATCCAGAACCTTGCGCGCGTTTGAAATCAATATATCCTTAATGCTCTTACAATCGGCAAACGCTTTATCGGTAATATATCCCGCCTCTGCAAAATCAATCTCAACCTTTGTAAGCGACGACGGAACTTTGCTGTTGTCACCGCCGAAGAAATATCCGAATTTTTCGTCTGCGGCATCTTCCGACGCGCTCGACCCGATAAACGGAAGTTTCATACCGGCAATTGCCGTACAACCTTCAAACGCACTCTGTCCGATACTTTCAACCGAATTAGGCACATCTATTGTTTTAAGACTCGAACAATTTCTGAATGTGTAATTTTTAACAGCCGAAATTTTCGGCACATACACAGTCACAAGGCTCTTACAGCCGTCAAACGCGCCCTCGCCTATACTGCCTATCTTATCCGTAACTACAATCTCACTTGCCGATTTACAGTTTTTAAACGTGTAATCCTCTATTTTGGTCACGCTCTGCGGAATTGTGAACTCTTTAAGGCTTTCACATCCGGAAAACGCCTCTTTGCCTATAACGCTTACATTGTCATTTAAACAGATATTCTCTATATCCTTGCAATTTGCAAATGCCGATTCCGGCACAAATGTTTCGTTGGTTATTGTCACCTTTTTAAGGCTTGACGGCACTTTTGTGCCAAACACATACGAAAATGTACCCTTTAGCTCGCTTACTCCGGCGCGCGAACCTACAAACGGCAGTGTTACCTCCGTCAAGTCATCGCAGCCGTCAAACGCGTTCTGTCCTATCGAAAATACCGTATTCGGAACAGCAAGCGATTTAATCGCGGTTTGTTTAAACGCATTATCGCCTACCGCAAACAGGCTTTCCGGAAGTGTTACGCCTTCAAGCGCCGTACAACCCTCAAACGCATTGCTGTTAATCACTGTCACCGTGTTTGGAATACTTACTCCCGTCACCTTGCTCATACCGTTAAACGCGTTTGAGCCTATATTTTTCACTCCCGAACCTATAACAATTTTCTTCACCGTACCGCTGTGTACAAGCCACGGCGCAGATGCCGCCGCGGTATAATCCTTCATTTCGGATCCGCCTATTGTGAGCGTGTCGCCCGACACACTCCACACAACTGTACCGTCTATACCGCTGTATGTAAGCGACGTGTCAGGTGTCGGCGTTGACGTACTTGCGTTGTCGTCTTTGCCTGTGTTCGGGTTAGGCGTAGGCGTTGATGTACTTGTATTATCGTCTTTGCCTGTGTTCGGGTTAGGCGTAGGCGTTGATGTACTTGTGTTATCGTCTTTGCCTGTGTTATCGCTCAACGTTTCAAACGTCAGGCTGTTTTCGCTTGCATAGCTATCGGCGGTAGAGCCTGCGTATCCTTTAACCACAAATGCGGACGGGCACTCCGTAAATACACCGCTGCCGAAAGTCGCATCCTTATTCAAAACCGTCACACTCTTTAAATTATTGCATTTTCTGAAATTGTAATTTGCTATTTTGCTCACGCCCGATGCAATTGTAACATTCTCAATGTTGTCATTGATATAAAACGCATATTGTCCCAGCTCGGTTACACTGTCCGGAACGGTATATTCGGTTGTTTGCTTTGCACCCGGGTATTGAATCAGGGTTTTTCCGTCCTTTGTAAACAATATTCCGTCCTCGGCTTTATATGTTTCGTTTCCGCTGTCCACATATATTGCCGATGCACTCGGAAGTGCGGCGGTACCTATATGTGTAGTGCTTGCCGGAATGATAACACTGCCGCTGTAGCCGTCAAACGAAGAATTTCCCAGACTTTCCAGTTTTGACGGCAACGTCAGATTGGAAAGCTTTACGCAATTGAAAAATGCGCGGTTGCCAATCTTGGTCACGCTGTCGGCAATAGAAATACTCTCCAAATTACTGAATCGTATAGCATTTTTGCAAGCCGAATAACTCGTCACGCCGTCCTCGATAACGATGCTCTTGATTGATCTGCTATAATCCTGCCACGGCGCATCCTCCGAATCGTAATCATACATATCGCCCACCCCGCTTATTGTCAGCGTGTAGTCTTTGTCAAGCACCCATGTAACCGAGTCGCCGCACGCACCGCCGTCAATTATTTCCTCAAAGGTTATGTTTCTTGAGGTCGCAAAGTCTTGTGCGGTTGAATCGGCAAAGCCTTTGATTACAAGCGCAGATGGGCGATCACTAAATGCACTATTGCTAATATCCGTATCTTTGTTCAGAATTGTCACACTTTCCAATGATGTACAACCATCAAACTCATCGTCAATTCCAATTATGCCGGACGGTATTGTTACGCTTTTCAATGATATGCATTCTCTAAACGCAAAGTTGCCCATACGGGTTACGCTGTGCGGTATTGTTACACTTTCCAATGATGCGCAATACTCGAATGCCTCATAAGCAATACCGACAGTTCCGCTTTTTATTGAATAATCACCGCTGATACCGGCCTTTGCCGATATTAAATGGTTGCCGATATATAAAACACCGTTTTCCCAATTATCTTCATTCTTATACAATGCCGTATCGTTAAACATATTTTCTGCAATATAAGTTACACTGTCCGGTATCGTCACACTTTCCAATGATGTACAACCGTCAAAGGCATCATCGCCAATTTCAGTTACACCGTAAGGTATTGTTACGCTTTTCAATGATGTACAACCAGCAAACGCCAAGCCACCTATACAGGTTACGCTGTGCGGTATTGTTACGCTTTTCAATGATGTACAACCCCAAAAGGCCGCAACGCCAATTTCAGTTACCGATTTGCCGTCAATTTCGGACGGAATCGTAACATCGGTATCACTGCCGTTATATTCTTCTATGGCAACCGTGCCGTCACTTCTGACCGAATACGTCCAATCTCCGTAAGTTAAATCCGCGCTAAGCTCCACCTGTTCGGTAAACTCCGTTTCGGCGGCGGCGTTATCCGCCAAAACCGCCGCCGGCGCACCGGCGGACGCAATTATTGATATTGCCATAATCAGCGAAATTATTCGTTTTTTGTTTTTCTTGCTCATATTATCCTCTCCTTTTCACAAGCTCATTTCGCTTAATTTGTGTTTTTTCCGATACGCGCAAAAGCTGTGTTATATGAATGTATGGTAAGCGTTATTTACTATTAGTGCTTTTGCGCTATATCCGATTAAATTTTACCACATTTTCTGTACGTTAAAAACCCCCTTTACACTTCTGTCACACGTTTTACATCGTTGACACCCATCTTTTTTTGCAAAAATTTAAATTTGAATAACAAAAAGCGCACCGCACCCAATTAAAATTAGGTACAGTACGCCCTTATTCCGTACAACGATATATTTTTTACATTATATGTATAATCAGAGTACCCCCCCCCCGTTTGGTATTTTCTGTAAATTGTTTATAAAATTCCAAACGCACCGCGAGCCACTCCTTTACACATAATTTACTACAGTATACCACCGTCTGCACGTTTTGTCAACGGGGAATACTTCTGTTTGTATGGTTTTTGAATGAGTAAACAAATTGCGAACAAATCATTGATATATGCATCGAAATTACAGTTATTGCAAAAGCAGGATGATTGAAAATCTTTATTTTTAGGATTTTACAATATAAATTTGTTATATGCCCAACATATGTTCATAATTTGTCAACAAAATTCACAAACAATTAACACGTTCAAAAACCGTGCAGCAAGTCCGTTTTATGCATTGCCAATTTTGTTTCTGTGTGATAAAATACAAGATAGAATTGCTGTGGCGTTATTAGACAAAAAACAGAGAGGTGGAATAAAAATGAATATTACGGTAGTGGGACTTGGACTTATAGGCGGCTCTGTGGCACGCAGACTGAAAGGGTTCAATTCGTGCAGTGTTACGGGAATGGATATAAACGAGCGCAGTGTACTGCTTGCAAAGCGCGACGGCGTAATTGATAAAGGTACTGTTGACGGTGCAGAGTCGGTGAAGGACGCTGATTTGGTAATATTGTGCTTATATCCGCAGGCAAATGTGGATTTTGTAAAGAATAACCGCGATTACTTTAAAAAAGGCGCGGTTATTACAGATGTGTCCGGAGTAAAGGGATATGTTATAAGCGAGATAAGCAAGGTTTTGCCGGAAAATGTTGATTTTGTGGGCGGTCACCCGATGGCGGGGCGTGAAGTGGGCGGTTATGAAAGCTCTACCGATACGCTGTTTGACAACGCCTCATACTTGATTACGCCGACGGAGAAAAACAAACCCGAAAGTATCGCACTTATTCGCTCGCTGGCGGAATACATAGGCTGTAAACACGTTATCACCACAACCGCCGAGGAACACGATGCCGTTATAGCATACACAAGTCAGCTTATGCACGTGGTAGCGGTTGCGCTGTGCGACAATCCTATGATTGAGCGTTCGACGTTTTTCAGTGCCGGAAGTCTGCGCGACTGCACACGAGTGGCGATTATTAACGAGAAAATGTGGAGTGAATTGTTTTTGGAAAATAAAGACGAGTTGTATAAGCGCATATCGGAAATGCAGCAAAGTCTGGAAAACGTAAAAACTGCGCTGTCGGACGGCGACCGCGGTGAGCTTGAGAAAATAATGCGCCATGCAACGGCTCAGAAATTGAAGTGGCTTATGGAGTAAACACATACAGCCTTTGCAGGATAAAATGTATCTTTACTTTTGAGTGAATATATGTTATATTAAAATTAAAAATGTCGGCAGTGAACGGCGGCGTTTGCTGAGGTGCGGACTTGCCGGAGGACAGTGTGCCGCAGCGGGCCGAATGATTAGAGGAATTTGATATGATATTGGAAAAAATAGAAAGTCCGAAATCTTTAAAGAACTTGAATTTTGAAGAATTGAATATATTATCGGGTGAGATACGTGATTTTTTGATACGCGAGGTTTCCCAAACCGGCGGACATCTTGCATCAAATTTGGGTATAGTTGAGCTGACACTGGCACTGCACAGATGCTTTGATTTGCCGGAGGACAAAATTATATGGGATGTCGGACATCAGGCGTATGTGCATAAAATGCTGACGGGGCGTATGCCGCTTTTTCCGACTCTGAGGCAGTTCGGCGGAATGAGCGGTTTTCCGAAAACCGCCGAGAGCAAATATGACTTTTTTAACACCGGTCACAGTTCTACTTCCATTTCGGCGGCACTCGGTATGGCGCGCGCACGCGACTTGGACGGCGGTAAAAACCACGTAATAGCGGTGTTCGGCGACGGTGCGCTGACGGGCGGAATGATGTACGAGGCTTTAAATGATGCAGGTCATTCAAAGACGCGTATGATAGCTGTACTTAACGATAACGCTATGTCCATTTCGGAAAATGTAGGAGCGATTTCGGGGTATCTTAAAGAGCTTCGCTCAAAACCGGGATATTTTAAGTCCAAACAGGCAGTGGAGCGTTTTTTGAAACACGTGCCCGTTGTCGGCAAACCGCTGACTGCGGCAATACGAAAAGTGAAATGGGGTATAAGACAGCTGATTTTGCCGTCCACTATATTTGATGATTTGGGGTTTGAATATCTCGGACCGGTTGACGGACATAACATAAAAGCGCTGACGGCTGTACTCGAACGTGCAAAAAAGCTGGACAAACCTGTGTTTGTTCATGTGCACACGAAAAAAGGAAAGGGATATTCTCCGGCAGAGGCAAATCCGCAGAATTTTCACGGTGTTTCCAAATTTGATGTTGACGGCGAGCTTGACGAGATAGTCAATAAAA
The DNA here is from genome assembly GCA_964422725.1 of uncultured Lachnospiraceae bacterium. GTDB lineage: Bacteria > Bacillota > Clostridia > UBA1381 > UBA1381 > CAKSNH01. The sequence goes on along the minus strand of CAYRCC010000003.1, from coordinate 77,682 downwards.
GCGAGGATTATTCGGCGGTGTTCGGCAAATGTCTGTCAAAACTGGCGCGCAAAAACGAAAAGCTTGTGGCGATAACTCCGGCAATGCCGGCAGGCAGTGGACTTTTGGGGTTTGCAAAAGAGTTTGAAAAGCGTTTTTTTGATGTGGGAATTGCCGAACAGCACGCGATTACACTTGCGGCAGGTATGGCAATGGGCGGATATGTGCCTGTAGTGCCTATATATTCGTCGTTTTTACAGCGTGCGTATGACCAAGTGCTGCACGATATATGTCTGCAAAATCTGCACGTCGTTATTCCTGTTGACCGCGCCGGAATTGTAGGGGCGGACGGTGAAACCCATCAGGGACTTTATGACATTGCGTTTTTATCTCATATGCCGAATATGTCAATACTTGCACCGTCAAATTTTTCCGAGCTTGAACAAATGCTGGAATATGCCGCCGAGAAACACAGCGGACCTATTGCTGTGCGTTATCCGCGCGCAAACACGCAGTCGGAGTGCAGAGGGGATAAGTTTGAGTTTGGAAAGGCGTGTGTGCTTAAAACCGGAAAACACATTACGGTTGTTTGCGCCGGACGTATGGTGAGTACGGGCGAAAAAGCGGTGCGTTTGCTTGAGGAAAAAGGTGTTTCGGCGGAGCTTATATCAGTGCGCACGATAAAACCGCTTGATGAAAAAACAATTTTGGAAAGTGCAAAAAAAACCGGAGCGGTTGTCACACTTGAGGACGGTACGGTAAACGGCGGTATGGGAAGTATGATTGCCGCAATGTTTGAGGAAAACGGGGTAAATGTAAGATTTCATACGTTTGCGTATGCGGACAAGCCTGTTGTACACGGCAGCGTGGCGGAGCTTGACCGATTATTCGGAGTCGATGCGCAGAGTGTGGCGGAAAAATCCGAGTTGCTTTTAAAATAGACAGGAGGTGCGGCGAGTGGCGGAAAAAATACGTTTAGATGTGTATCTTACGGAAAACGGTATGGTACAGAGCAGAGAACGCGCAAAATCGCTTATAATGGCGGGACAGGTTTATGTTGACAACCAAAAATGCGACAAAGCCGGAACTATGATTGACAAGGATAAAAAGAATGTTGAAATTCGCGGAAACACGCTTAAATATGTAAGCCGCGGCGGCTTAAAACTCGAAAAAGCTATGGCGGCTTTTCCGATAATCCTTGAGGGAAAAACGGCGATGGATATCGGTGCCTCGACGGGCGGTTTTACGGATTGTATGCTGCAAAACGGTGCGGTTAAGGTGTTTTCGGTAGATGTCGGGTACGGACAGCTTGCGTGGTCTTTAAGAAACGATGACCGTGTTGTGAATATGGAACGTACCAATATACGCTATGTCACGCCGGAACAAATCGGTGAGAAAATTGATTTCGCCTCAATTGACGTGTCGTTTATATCATTAAAACTGGTGTTGCCTGTGGCAAAGGAGCTGCTTAGCGATGACGGAGAGCTGGTAGCGCTGATAAAACCGCAGTTTGAGGCAGGACGGGAACAGGTAGGCAAAAAAGGTGTTGTAAAGGACATAAAGGTGCATCTTGAGGTTATAAAAAATGTTATTGAATTTTCCGAGAGTATCGGAATGTACCCGTCGGGGCTGTCGTTTTCGCCGATAAAAGGACCGGAGGGAAATATAGAATATTTGGCATATATAAGAAAAACGCCGGCGGAAAACACGGTTACCGCCGAGGATATGGAGCGGATTGTTAACGAATCACACGCACAGCTGTGAGTGAAAAGGGGAATTTTTGTGCTTTTGAAAAATGAAATGTTCATTTCCGGCAACAGGGCTGTTGCAAAGTCATTTGCAAAGATTAATCTTACGCTTGATGTAATCGGCAGGCGTGAAAACGGTTATCACGATGTAAAAATGATTATGCAGACAATAGGGCTGTTTGATTTGCTCATTGTTGATAAAACCGATTACGATATTTCGCTGAGTACGAATTTGAAGTATCTGCCGAACGGAACCGGCAACATAGCATATAAAGCGGCACTGGAATTTTTTAAATATACGCGTGCTGAAGGCGGCGTTAAAATACGTATAACGAAAAACATACCGGTTGCCGCCGGACTTGCCGGAGGCAGCGGTAATGCAGCGGCGGTACTCTGTGCGATGAATGAGCTGTTCAATACGGAACTTGAAGAAAAACAGCTGTGCGAGATAGGCGCAAAGCTCGGAGCGGATGTACCGTATTGTCTGATGGGCGGAACGTATCTTGCAGAGGGTATAGGCGAAAAACTGACGTGTCTTTCGGATATGCCGAAACTGACGGTTTTGTTGGTGAAACCGCCTATAAATGTATCGACAGCCGCAATTTACAACGAGATTGACAATGCGGATATTTTAAAGCGTCCTGACAGTGATGCTGTTATTTCGGCAATTGAAAAATGCAATATTTGCGGTTTGCCGGACGGAATGTGCAATGTTATGGAAGAGGTTACGGAAAAAATGTATCCGATTATCGGCGAAATAAAGAGCAAAATGTCGGATTTTGGCGCGGTATGCACGCTTATGAGCGGTTCCGGACCGACGGTGTTTGGGTTGTTTGACGATTACGGCAAAGCAAAAAAAGCACATGACAGCTTTGCGCAAGACTATAAGGAAGTGTTTTTGACATACACAAAAAACCGCGCCTGACCGACGGCGAAGTAATTTTAAAAAATATATAAAATCGTGCGTCTTGTATTGAAAAATACGGTTGTTTGTGATATAATTTTTTGCGAAAAATAATTTACTAAGGAGATAAGTCCAATGAACTTCAGAGAATATATTAAAAATAAGCTGATACAGCTTTCGGGACTTGATGCGGACACTGTCGAGGCCTCACTTGAAACGCCGCCTGATAAAAAAATGGGCGACTTGGCATTTCCTTGTTTTCCGCTGGCAAAGGTGTTCAGAAAAGCACCGGCGGCAATTGCCGCGGAGCTTGCGGATAAACTTACCGCTGACGAGTACATAGATAAGGCGGAAGCGGTCGGCGGTTATCTCAATTTCTTTTTCAACAGAACCGCGTTTATAAGCTCTGTTATGGAGGAGATTGCTCAAAAAGGCGAGAGATATGGTTCTTCCGACATCGGAAACGGCAAAACAGTGCTTGTTGAGTTCTCGTCGCCGAATATAGCAAAGCCGTTTCACATAGGACACCTGTTTTCCACAGCGGTGGGAAATTCGGTTGAGAAAATTTATAAGCATTTGGGATATAACACAGTAAAAATCAATCATTTGGGTGATTGGGGTACGCAGTTCGGCAAGCTTATATGTGCGTATAAACGCTGGGGTGTACGCGAGGTTATCGAAAAAGACCCTATTAATGAGTTGCTGAAAATTTACGTTAAGTTCCACGATGAGGTTGAAAAAGAACCGTCGCTTGACGACGAGGCAAGAATGTACTTTAAAAAACTTGAGGACGGTGACGAGGAAACGACTGCACTGTGGCAGTATTTCCGCGATATAAGCCTTGTGGAGTTTAAACGAGTTTACGATATGCTCAACATTTCGTTCGATTCATATGCCGGTGAGAGCTTTTACAGCGATAAGATGCAGGAAGTTGTCGATTTGCTCGATGAAAAAGGACTGCTGACCGAAAGCGATAACGCAAAGGTGGTAAATCTTGACGATAAAAATATTCCGCCGTGCATTATTGTGAAGTCGGACGGTGCTACAATTTACGCCACACGTGACCTTGCGGCGGCAATTTACCGCCACAGAACATATGATTTTCACAAAAATATTTACGTTGTCGGCACACCTCAGGCTCTGCATTTCAACCAGATTTTCTCGGTGCTGAAAAAAATGGGATACGACTGGGCGGATAATTGTACTCACGTAGGTTTCGGTTTGGTTAAGTTTGCGGATAAAAAGCTGTCTACAAGACACGGTGATGTAGTGTTCCTTGAAGATGTGCTTAACGAGTCGATTGAAAAAACGGCGGAAATAATCGAGGCAAACAGTCCTGATATGCCAAATAAGGACGAGGTTGCGAAAAAGATAGGTATCGGCGCGATTTTGTATACATTCCTCAAAAACAGTCGTGAGCGCGACATTGTATTTTCGTGGGACGATATGCTGGATTTTGAAGGTGAGTCTGCACCGTATGTGCAGTACAGCTATGCACGTGCAAAGAGTATTCTGCGCCGCAGTGATATTGACTGTTCGGCTCCGAATTATTCGCTTGTAACCTCCGACGATGAGTACGCGCTTGTATCACTTCTTGCGGGGTTCGGCGATGCCGTTAAAGATGCGGCGGATAAAAATGAGCCGTTTTACATTAATAGGTATGTAACAAATCTTGCAAGAGCGTTTAATAAGTTCTACAATTCGTATCCGATATTGAAAAGCGATGTCGGCGAAGATGTGAAAAAAGCACGTCTTGCACTTGTTGCAAGTACAGCGGCAGTAATCAAGAGTGCACTCGGACTTTTGGGTATTGAAACTGTGGAAAGTATGTAATTGTGCAGTATTGATGAATAATCGGCGTTTTTGCGGTTGAAGGAAATACATATTGACTAATTATGTGAAATGGTGTAAAATGAATGTGGATTAAAATTCAAAGTGTATTCACGCGTTGTGATTTTCTTACAAGGAGGTAGGGATATGGAAAACAATTTTTACAAATGCCCCGTCTGCGGATTTATTCATCTTGTACCGGCGTATTGGTCGGCGTATTCACCGGAAAAGGAAATGGAGCTTGAACATATAAATTTAAGTACGGGCGAAAAATGCGTACATAAGCTTGAGCTTCAAGACGATGAAAACGGTGATAAATAATCGGAAAATGCGGTGTTTATAGGAAAATTATTAAAAACAGACAAATGTGCGAGAATTTGTCTGTTTTTTTGTTAGTTTTAGCGTAAAAAACACTGTTTGAAGCGGTGGACTAAAAATCTCTAGATACAAGAAAACCCTCCTTACGGTAAAAATATGCCCATAGGAACTGATGCTCAACACCGTCTGCCGACGGTAAGCGAAATGACATTTTGCCTATCTGATATTTGTTTTTGTCGTTATTAACATTATATCATACTTGGTTTGATTTTCCTATATTTTTTCCATCATTTACAATTCAACAAAAAACCGTGATATTGCTATTGTTTCCACTTGAAAATGTGCATAGAAAATGTTAAAATATATTCTATGTGATGTTACATTTTGAAAATTCCTATTTTCATCATAAATAAATTATGTCAGGGAAGTGATTTATATGTTAAGATATTTTACCTCAGGCGAAACTCATGGACAATGTCTTACGGCAATAATCGAGGGAATGCCTGCCGGAATAAAGATTGACATTAACAAAATTAATGCGGCACTTGCACGCCGTCAGCAAGGATACGGAAGAGGCGGCCGTATGCAGATAGAAAAGGATACGGCACAGATACTTTCCGGTGTCCGCGGCGGTTATACACTCGGAAGTCCGATAACCGTTAAAATCCAAAACCGCGACTGGGAAAATTGGGAAGAAATTATGGGTACAGAAAGCTCGAACGGCGAAAAGTCCGTTTCCTGTCCGCGCCCGGGACACGCTGATTTGACAGGCGGTATGAAATATAACCATAAGGATTTGCGAAATGTACTCGAACGCGCCAGTGCCAGAGAAACTGCCGCGCGCGTGGCTGTGGGCGCACTTGTGCGGCAGGCACTGGAGCCGTTTGGCATAGAACTTTTCTCTCACGTTGTAAGTATAGGCAGTGTGTCCGACACCGCCTCGTGGACTGACGACGATAATTTCTTTGAAAAAGCTAAGGTATCGCCGGTCGGTTTCGTCGGCAAAGATGCGGAAAAAGCGGCAATGGAATATATAGACGATATCAAAAAACGCGGAGAATCATGCGGCGGAGTGGTGGAAGTGGTTGTAAAAGGAGTACCGGCAGGACTGGGCAGTTACGTCCATTACGACAGAAAGCTTGATGCAAACATAGCGTTTTCAGTTATGAGCGTGCAAGCCATTAAGGGCGTGGAATTTGGTATGGGGTTCAAATGCGCCGACATCTGCGGTTCTAAGGTACACGATGAAATATACTACAACAACGGTTTTAACAGACACACAAACAATGCCGGAGGTATAGAGGGCGGAATGTCAAACGGTGAACCGATAATTGTCCGCGCCGCAATGAAACCGATACCTACATTATATACGCCGCTTTCAACGGTTGAGCTTACGGATAAGTCCGCACAAAAAGCGGCTGTAGAGCGTTCGGACATATGTGCTGTTCCGGCGTGCTCGGTTGTTGTGGAGTCGGTTGTTGCTTTTGAGATAACCAGGGCGTTTTTGGAAAAATTCAGCGGTGATTGTCTGGAGGACATCAAAGCCTACTATGATATTTATACAAGCAGAATTGCGGAATATTAACTGATTTTCCGAATCGGAATAAAGGAGGGATGTTCTTGAAAAAAAACGATGCTGAGCTTATTATGCTGTGCAAAAACGGTGACCGCAGTGCTTTTAACGAGTTGGTGGAAACATACCAGTCAAAGGTAATAAATATTGCTTACGGTATGCTGTCGGACAGCGACGATGCGGCAGATGCGGCACAGGAGGTTTTTATAAAAGTATACCGTTCAATCGGGAGTTTCAAAGAGCAATCCTCGCTTTCAACGTGGATTTATCGTATAACAGCGAATGTTTGCACCGATTTTCTCAGGAAAAGAAACCGGCACGCCAACACTTTCAGTATAAACGCGCATATGGGTGACGATGAACGCGAATTTGATATAAAAGACGATGCACATACGCCCGACGAACAAGTCGAGATTTCGGAAACGCAAAGCGAAGTCCGCAGTGCAATATCCCGTCTTAAGGACGAATACAAAGCCGTTTTGACCTTATACGATATTGAGGGACTGGCATACGAGCAAATAGCGGCTATATTGAATGTCCCCATGGGGACGGTGAAATCAAGGCTCAGCCGAGCGAGAGCCGCTTTAAAAAAAGAGCTTTTGAAAAATCGGAACTTTTTCGGTTAAGCTACGTCTAAATTAATGCGTGCGAAAAGGAGCGGCGAGGCTGTCGGTATTTTGCCGACAGTTCGCCAGTTTTCGATTGTAAAAGCTACTAAATAATTTTTTGTAAAGGAGGGCATAAAATGAATTGCACAAGTTTCAGACAACACATTGATGATTATATAGACAACAGTCTTTCGGACACACTAAAAAATGAAATGCACCTTCATATTACCGAATGCGGCGAGTGTAAAAGGGAACTGGAAGATATGCAAAAAATAGTAAAATGTATGAATTCTATGCCTGAAATTCCCGTGCCTGACGATTTTCTGGATAAACTCAATAAACGCATAGACGAAACAAATACATTCACCGCAGCTGTACGTAGATTTGACCGCAGAAAAATATTCAATTACCGCACATATTCCGCGGCGGCGGCTTGTATTCTTTTGCTTGTAATGGTTAAAGCGGACATACCGAAAATGCTGTCATACGGAGCACTGCGCGGCGGCAGTGAGCAAAGCGTTAAATCTGTTTTGCCGAAAAATGCGGTTGACCAAAGCGATATGCAAACGGATATTCCCGACACTTTGCCGCAAACCGGGACGGCTGTAACCCCGTCGGCAACAGACAGTTTTGATAATAACAAAGAAAGTGCAGACTCTTACGGCAAAGCTGTCGAAAAACACAGCGATACAGCAAAAGCAGAAAACTCCAGTCAGGAATACGGCAAAAGTACAGCCGATACTTTGACAAGCACAGTGCCTGAAGACAAGCACAATAATTCCGGTGCGGATAATGCAGATGTTTCTGCGATTGTACAGCCGGAAAACACACCAACCGGCACACCGAAAACAGTGTCTGATAAAGCGGATACTGTTTCTCCGGAAACCAATCAAATTGAAAATGCGGTTACCGCTTACAGTCTGGACGGCAGTGAGGATTTGGAGGAACAAAACGTTGCAAAAAGCCGAAAAACGGAGCTGTCAGGTAATGTTTTGGGTGCGCAGGGTCCCGGAAAGAAGGCAGCGAGCGGCGCAGCGGCAGCACCGATGACAAATACCGTATTAAACATTACGCTGAGCGCGGAGTATAAGCAATCGGCATTAACCGCATTGAGCAGTATCGGTGCGGAGTATAACGGTAAGTGCTATGTTTTGGAATCGGATAAAATGGAAATGTTACTTTCGGTGCTTGACGAAAACGGCGTTGCATATACTTATGCTGTTTCGGAAAACAGCGGCAGTGGTTTTTTGGATATTTATTTATGTTGCGATACAATTGATAAATGACAAAAAATATAGGAAAATCAAACCAAGTATGATATAATGTTAATAACGACAAAAACAAATATCAGAACGGAGTGATTTTCCTATAAATAACATTACAACACCAGCAGCTAAGTTTCGTCAACGGATAATTAAATATTCCTACAAACACGGTGTTGAATTGTCAATGATTAATGACAATTTTATTAAAACAGCGTATATTTCAAATAGAAAAACAGACAAAAATACATACTTATTTGTTTCAGGCTGTCAACAAAATGTCAACAGCCTTTCAAAAAAAGTGATTTTCACCACTTTTAGCGGAATTTCGCCGTCCGGCGAACAACTCTTTAATTTTCTGCCTTATCAATAATCAATCGGCACTGAATACCTTTTCTCATAACCGTTCCGTCATTGCACTCATAAGGAATATCTTTTTTATACTCAAAACCGAGCTTTTCATCACATCGCCTGAGTTCGGATTTTCCACAGCATATCTCCCCGCAAACTCCGAAATACGCAATTGATTGACCGCAAATTCAATAACTCTCCGCATCACCTCTGCCGCATAACCTTTTTGCCAATATTTTTGCCGAGGTTATAAGCAATTTCCCGGCTTTCGACTTCCTGTTCATAATAAACAAGTGCCGTTCCGATTAACTCGTCCGCATCATAAATCTATTTTCTGCTCAAACAGGAATTTTATTTGTTTCCCGTCTGCTCCATAATTGCTTTAAAACAACGTAAGCTGTTTTTCCACAGAGTCATCTTTTTTAATGAAACAACCCGTCGCCGGTATATTCTTGGTTGAATAATATGCCAAATCCTTTATGCCGCTTTCCTCGGCAAGCTGTGCCCAACTCATAACCGTTCCTTTTTTCAGTTTCATAACCTGAACGCCCTGTGTACTCTTTGTAGCCTTCAGCGGAATTTTTTCCGTTTCCACAACAAGTGCTTTTCCGCTGTCGGAATACACTACAATTCTGATATCCTCGTTCATAAATCGTATAACCGAAATCGGCGACTTGTCCGAATACGCCCCCACCAGTTTTTTACGATTTGTTTTCGTTGCATAATTCGACAACTCTATTTTAGCCATTTTGCCGTTTTCAAACCCAAACAGCATCATTCCCTTGTAATCAGTCGTAACAACGGTGTAAATTATTTTTTCGTCCTCGGCAAGTCCCAGCATACTCGGCAGATACTCACCCATATTGCTGACCTTAGTGTCCGCAAGCTCGTGAGTCCTCATCTTGTATACCACGCTTTTGTTTGAAAACAGCAATATTTCACTCTTGTTCGTCGTTTCAATCGCCTGAACAACCTCGTCGTTCTCCTTGAGCTTGTGCTCGGCGGTTGTTGCGCGCAGCGACAGTGCCGACACCTTCTTTATATAATTTTCCCTTGTAACGAAAATCGTAAGCGCATAATCGTCAATATGCTCCTCCTCTTGATAAACCTTTACTTCACTGTCATCAATAAGCATTGTTTTTCTGTCCGCGCCGTACTTTTTGCTGATTTGCTCAAGCTGTCCGCGGATAAGCTTATGCACTTTCTTATCATCTTCAAGAATACCCTGCATTCGGTCTATATCCGCCATCAGGTTTTCAATTTCAGCCGTACGCTTGATAATATATTCCCTGTTGAGGTTTCTGAGCTTGATTTCCGCGATATATTCCGCCTGTACCTCATCAATCGAAAATCCCATCATCAAATTAGGTACAACTTCACTTTCCTGTTCCGTATGACGAATTATGCTTATTGCCTTATCAATATCCATAAGTATCTTTTTAAGACCCAAAAGCAAATGCATACGCTCACTCTTTTTGGCTATATCGTACTTTAAGCTGTTTTTAATACAGTCCATACGAAACCTTACCCACTCGCCGATAATCGCACCGACTCCAATCACCTGTGGTCTGCCGTTTATCAGTACGTTAAAATTGCACCCAAAGCTGTCCTCAAGCGGAGTCATTTTAAACAGCTTTGTCATAAGTGCGTCAGGGTCGGTGCCGCGCTTTAAATCAAGCGTAAGTTTAAGACCGCCCAAATCCGTTTCGTCACGCACGTCCGAAATTTCGCGTATCTTGTTTGCCTTGATAAGCTCGATTATCTTCTCCATTATAGCCTCAACCGTTGTCGTATACGAAATCTGTGTTATTTCTATACAGTTGTTTGCCTTGTCATACGAATACTTTGCGCGCAGCTTAAAGCTGCCTCTGCCTGTTCTGTATATTTCCCGCATTGCGTCCTGTGAATAAATCAGGTATGCACCAGTCGAAAAATCCGGTGCCGGCATATATTCAAGCAAATCGGCATTTTCATCGTCCATATACGCTATAACCGCATCACACACTTCTCTAAGATTAAACGAACATATATTGCTCGCCATACCTACCGCTATACCCTGATTCGGATTTACCAAAATATTCGGAAACGCAACCGGCAAAAGAGTCGGTTCTTTCAATTCACCGTCATAGTTATCGACAAACTCGACTGTGTTTTTGTTAATATCACCGAACAGCTCCTCACAAATCGGTTCAAGACGCACCTCGGTGTATCTTGATGCCGCATATGCCATATCACGCGAATAATGCTTTCCGAAGTTACCCTGTGATTCCACCAACGGGTGCAAAAGCGACTCGTTGCCGGCTGTAAGACGTACCATAGTTTCGTAAATCGCCGAATCACCGTGCGGATTGAGTTTCATCGTCTGTCCCACTACATTTGCCGATTTTGTCAGCTTGCCGCCCAAAAGTCCCATAGTATACATTGTATAGAGCAATTTTCTGTGTGCCGGCTTTAATCCGTCAATCTCGGGTATTGCGCGCGACACAATAACACTCATTGCATACGGCATATAATTTTTTTCAAGAGTTTGCGTGATAATCTGATTTTCAATTTTTGCAGGCACTATTTCCTTTTTTTCATTACTGCTGTTTTTCTTTTTCATATAATTATTACCATTCCTTTATAGGTTAAAAATTACCGCAGGCCGCAAAAGCATTACGACAAGTCAAGCATTTGCATATACTCGTTTCCATGCTCTGCTATATAATCCTTACGCCCCTGTATGTTATCGCCGAGGAGTACGTCAAACATACGGAACGTACTTTCCGCCTCCTCCGGCAGTACCTTTATGAGCCGGCGCGTTGCCGGATGCATTGTTGTCAGCGACATCATTTCCGGCTGATTTTCGCCAAGTCCCTTTGACCTTTTTATCTCATAATCGTTTTTTTCTTTTGACAGTCCGTCCTCAATCAGTCCGCGCACCATAGTTTCCTTTTCACCGTCATTATACGCAAACAGCCTCTCCCCCTTGCGTTTACCCTTAGTGATGATTATTTCGTACAACGGCGATTCCGCAATAAACACCTTGCCCTCACGTATAAGAGTCGGCATAAGCCTATAAATCATAGTAAGCACAAGCGTGCGAATCTGGAATCCGTCAACGTCGGCATCGGTACAGATTATAACCTTGTCCCAGTCAAGATTGTTAATGTCAAAGCTGTTAAGCGACTTATTATGCTTTGACGTAATCTCAACGCCGCAGCCGAGTACCTTTACAAGGTCTGTAATTATTTCGCTTTGAAATATCTTGTTGTAGTCGGCTTTAAGGCAGTTTAATATTTTACCTCTTATAGGCATAATCGCCTGAAATTCCGCATCTCTTGCAAGTTTACACGAGCCGAGTGCGGAATCACCCTCAACTATATAAACCTCACGTTTCGACACGTCCTTTGTGCGGCAGTCGTGAAACTTTTTAACGCGGTTTGTCACGTCCATCGACCCTGTAAGCTTTTTCTTTATATCCACTCTTGCCTTTTCGGCGTTTTCGCGGCTGCGCTTGTTTACAAGCACCTGATTGGTAATCTTATCCGCATCTGTTTTGTTTTCGATAAAATATACCTCCAGCTGATGGCGCAGAAACTCCGTCATAGACTCTTGTATAAACTTGTTGTTAATCGCTTTTTTGGTTTGGTTTTCGTAGCTTGTCTGTGTGGAGAACGAATTAATCACAAGTGCCAGACAGTCCGCAACGTCAACAAATGTTATTTTCGATTCATTTTTATTATACTTGCTGTTTTGCTTTAAATACTTATCTATCGCAAACACAAAAGCATTTTTCACCGCCTTGTCCGGTGAACCGCCGTGCTCCAGCCAACTCGAATTGTGGTAATATTCAAGCATATTTGTTTCATTTGAAAAGCAAAACGCAATCTGCATTTTAACCTTATATTCCGGTTTATCCTCACGGTCACGTCCGCGCCGCTCAGCCTCCCAGCTTTCAACGCCCGTAAAATATTTCTCGCCCACCGCCTCTTTCAAATAGTCCACTATACCGTTTTCGTAATAGTATTCGGTCATTTCCATACCGTCGGACGTTTCGTTGTATAAAATAAACTTTATGCCGGCGTTTACCATAGCTTGCTTTTTCAGCACATCGCAAAAAAATTCAAGCGGAATGTCTATATCGGTAAAAACATCGCTGTCAGGCTTCCACCGCTGAAGTGAACCGGTTTCCTTTTTGTTGTACGGCTCTTTTGTTAAACCGCCTATATTCTCACCCTTTTCAAAATGCAGTGTATATTTCGTTTTATCCCGAAACACCGCAACGTCCATATACTCCGAACTGTACTGTGTTGCACACGCGCCCAAACCGTTAAGACCCAGACTGTACTCATACATTCCGCCGTTATTATTGTTATATTTACCGCCGGCATACAGTTCACAGTAAACAAGCTCCCAGTTATAGCGTTCCTCTTTTTCGTTGTAATCAAGCGGTATACCACGCCCGTAATCGCGCACCTCTATTGACTTATCCATATACCGCGTCACTTCAATAACGTTTCCGTAACCCTCGCGTGCCTCGTCTATCGAATTAGAAAGTATTTCAAAAAACGAATGTTGACACCCCTCAAGCCCGTCAGACCCAAAAATTACCGCCGGACGCTTGCGCACTCTGTCCGCGCCTTTAAGGCTTGATATGCTTTCGTTACCGTATTCTTCTTTTTTCTTTGGCATATATAAAAACCTCACTATTTCAAAATTAAATCGCAATAAATATATTTAATCATAAATTCACCTGTTTGTCAAATATTTGTTTGCTGTATTTTCGGATTTTTGCCTTATTCAACAGAGTTTACGGCAAAACCGCCCTGCAAGTATCGGATATCCTCCCGATAATTTTTCAATTGAATTTTATATGTTTTATATTTGCAATTTTGCGGTATATATATAACATAATTAGGTTGAAAATTTTTTAAAAAAAGTATATAATAATTATACAGACTGCCGATAAATTTATTCTGAAATTTTTCTGCCCGTTCGGCGGAGCTTGCGGCGGTGTCCGGCAGTTTCTTGCACAAAACCGTCCTGCGGACATCGGATATCTTTCCGATACCTCCTCAGAATGTCGACAGCCTGTATAATTATAATAATTCGGTTTGCAAATTTATATGTACTCTGAATTATTAAAAAAACACCTAAAAAATTCAATATACCGTTACGAATATATTTTATTGAGAGGGGTAATTTTTTATGAAAACAGTTATTACAATCGGCAGACAATACGGCAGCGGCGGTCGCGAAATAGGCGAAAAGCTTGCCAAAGCACTCGACATTCCTTTCTATGACAAGGAGCTTGTAACTCTTGCCGCACAAAACAGCGACTTACATAAAGACGTACTCAGAGAAATCGACGAACGTGCTACAAACAGCCTGCTCTATTCACTGGTCACCGGCAATGCAATGCGCGGTGTAAATTCACCGATATACTACGAAATGCCGATAAACGACAAGCTGTTTATCGCACAGTCAGAAATCATCAAAGATATCGCAAAGAAAGGCTCATGCGTAATTGTAGGACGTTGTGCCGATTATGTACTTGATGACTGCAATATACCTAATGTGAATGTGTTTATTCACGCTAATATGCCGTTCAAAATCGGACGTATTCAAAAGGAAGCCGATTTATCGCCGGAAAAGGCAAAGGATAAAATCGTAAAAACCGAAAAACGCAGAAAAACCTACTACAATTATTACACCAACCGCGAGTGGGGTAAGCCCGATAACTATGATATCTGCATAAACAGCAGCAAACTGGGAATTGATATGGCGGTTGAACTTTTGAAAAACTTTGTTAAGATGAAGGAAGAACGTATTTAATGAAGCACAAATTAATCAGCATTTTATGTACAATATGCGTGTTGTTGACAGGTACAGCTATTTCTGTACCTGTTAATTGCGCGGAAAATTTTTTCCAAACCACCGCATATGCCGAAAATAAACGCTATATAGTCGGACTTCGTGACAACGCGGCACAGCTGTCGCTTTTTTCCGATGAAATCAACGAAATGTCGGTAATTTCCGAAAGCCTTAATATTTATTTGACGGACGATACCGAAAAAATCAATCAACTTGCCCGAAACGGTATGATAGAATACATTGAGGAAGATACCAAAGTCGAATTATTTGCCGACACTCCCTCATACAATGATACATACTATTCACAGCAGTGGAACTTCAGCGTTGCCAACATTGAAAACGCACGCAAAATAACCACAGGCAGTGACGATATCATTGTCGGCATCGTGGATACCGGACTTTTGCCGCATGCCGATATATCAAATACAGTCAGCGGAAAATATTTCTATACTTCAGGCAAAACCGTCAAAGAAGCATCTGACACTACCGACGAATATGGTCATGGCACAGCAATTGCCGGTATAATTTCAGCTGCGGCAAATAATGGTATAGGAATAGCCGGAATAGCCGACAACGTAAAAATTATGCCTTTAAAGGCGTTCGGCGGTTCGGACGGCAATAGCGGTTCAATTGCCACTTTGGTAGCTGCCGCAGATTACGCAATAGAGCATGGCTGTAAGGTTATTAACATAAGTGCCGGAGCGACAAACGATAATACTGCAATGAAAGAAGTTATTGACAAGGCGTATAAAAATAATGTCATAATTGTTGCGGCGGCAGGTAACTACGGCAACTACGGTACACTCAGAAATCAACCCGAAATGGAAACCGCGTATATATATCCTGCATCATACAGCAGCGTAATAAGTGTAGGTTCTATCGACTCGACAAAAACACTGGCAAAAAGCTCACAGCGTAATGATGCCGTATGCGTTGTTGCTCCGGGAGTAAATATTGTGAGTACAAGCAATTCATCGTTTGCTATGTCGCACATTAATATGTCCGACGGCAGCACCGACTATGCCAAAGTAAACGGCACTTCCTTTTCCTGTCCGCACACAGCGGCACTTGCGGCTCTCGCGGCCTCGATTTATCCGGATATTACTCCCGATGAATTCCGCGAAACTCTGATTGCCACTGCGATTGACTTGGGTGATACCGGAAAAGACACTTCATACGGCTACGGAATGATTGATATGTATGCCGCATTGCAGTATGTTCAATCTGAATTTCTAGACACCTCACCGACTCCGACAGTCACGCCGTCACCAACTCCGACAGTCACGCCGTCACCAACTCCGACAGCTACGCCGTCACCGACTCCGACAGTCACGCCGTCACCAACTCCGACAGCTACGCCGTCACCAACTCCGACAGTCACGCCGTCACCAACTCCGACAGTGTCTGATATATGCAAAAATATAGAAAGCTCCGTAAAATGTGCAACGGACGAAAACGGCAAGTTTTCGGCAATCGGTTCGCTTATAAACAAAAATCGCACCGTTGTCAACGGTGTCCGATTGTTTGCATTTTTCAATTCGGATAATGAACTGATTTGTATCAAAAAATTCAATACCGAGTTGCCGGCGGCAACCAAAAACAATTCGATTGAGGCAAAAACGGTTATATCCGAGATTGATTTTGATTTTGCATATATAAAACAGTTTTTCTGGCGAATGAACAATGCCGGTGATATTATACCATATGCACCGCCGTCAGCGTGCCTAAACAACTCACAATGATAGGTTATGCTGTTTAAAACGTCTTTGAATACATTGGTAAGCTAAATAAAGCACCCGATATTGATGTGACCCCCAATCGTTAGATTTTGGTCTGACTTTTGGGGTCACCTAAATATCAGGTGCTTTATTAGTTTTGTTTAAAATTTTTTAATGCAGCTTCGCCGTCCGCAGACAGCAACCCACCTAATTTCCCATTCCTAAATTCTCACTGTATTCCTTTATACGGTTCAAAACGCGCTGTCCGCGCTCGCCTTCAAGCGGTGTCGGCTGATAATTGTTTCTTGACGTTACCGACGAAACGGAACACGGTATAATATCCGGTTCACACACCGCCGTAAGTCCGTTTTCGTCAAGCTCAAACTCTTGCTGCCATATAATGCAATCCTTGTCACTCGGATTCTTATTTCCGCCGAAACAGAAATTGCCCAAGCTGTACACAATATATCTGTCATTATATTTCTGCACCGACTGTATAACGTGCGGATGGTGTCCCAGCACCAAGTCAGCACCGCAGTCAATCGCATACTCACCTATCTGCCGCTGTTTATCATTCGGAATATTATCCCTCTCAATACCCCAATGCACATTAAAGATTATAAGCTCCGCACCGTCTTTTTCAAGCTTTGCAACAGCATCATCTATTTTAGCTTTTGCCTCCGACACCGACGTCGCGCTGAGTGCGCTGATTCCGAAAAGCCCCACTTTCACACCGTTTGCTTCGTAAACAGCTGTTCTGTCATATCCGAATGTTGTAATTCCGGCGTTTTCAATATGCTCTATCGTATCCTTGTAGCTTATTTCGCCGTAATCATAGCTGTGATTATTCGCCGTATTAACTGCCTCAACACTGCCGTACACTAAAATTTCGGCGTATTCGGGATTACCTCTGAAAGCATATGTTTTATCCTTTCTTGCGCCGTTTTCCGACAAAGTGCCTTCAAAATTTACAATTGTCAAATCATCATTTTCAAAAATTTCCGAAACATTTCTGAAAAAGTAACTGTAATCATAGCCTTGATTCTTAACTTCATTTACAAAGCTGCCGCCTCCGCCGTAATTCACATCGGTCGCAAGCGTAACATCGCCTGCCGCCGATATTTTCACAATACGTTTTACCGGCTCGGTTTCAGCCACCGCAAAGCGTTCCGCATTGTCGTTGTACCACACGCCGTCTGCGTTTGCTGTCGTCTGCAGCGCGTTCTGCTTACAGCCACCGAGAAATATCGCTGCCAATACAACCACTAACAACCTTTTCATATCGTCCCCCACCACTTTAAAATTCAAACAACCCGTCAACACTGTCAATCGCACCGACTGCCGCCACCGATAATGTAGATGTATCAATCAAATCTATTACCTCTGCAACGCTTTCAGCCGTAATTTTGTCAATCTTTGCTAACACCTGCTCCTGTGTAAGCAGTTCTTTTCCGAGCACAAGATTTCTTCCTGCCGACAGCATACGCGAGCCTGTACTTTCACTGCCGAGTATATAGTTACCCTTCAGCTGTTCCTTAACCATATTTACTTCTTCACTTGTAAGCTTATCTTTTTTAAGCTTTTTCACCTCGTCACAAATAAGTTCGCACACCTTAGGAAAGTTTTCCGTGCTTGTTCCGGCGGTAATGCTAAACATTCCCGTTCCGATATAGCTGTTTACCGCCGAATATATCGAATACACCAGTCCTGTCTTTTCACGAATATTCTGAAACAGCCGCGATGACATTCCGCTGCCGAAAATGTTATTCACTGCAAACATACTGTACATTCTTTCATCTTTTGTATCAATGCCTTGAAATCCCGCCACAATCTGCACTTGACCTATATCCCTCGTCTGCACCGATACCGACGGTTTATATTCGGCAGACGGCACATTGATTGTTCCGCATTTAAAGTCGGCTTTACCAAATTTTTCTTCAAGCAGCTCAAATATGCCGTCATCAAAATTGCCGGCAACGGAAATTACAACATTCCCCGTCACATAATGCTCGTACATATACTTTCGCATAACATCGGAATTGATGTTCGCAAGCGTATCCGCTTTTCCGAGAACAGGCTTGCCCAACGAACTTTCGCCCCATACGGTTTCCACAATCAAATCCTGCACAACCTCGCTCGGGTCATCATCATACATATTTATCTCTTCCAATATTACCTGTCTTTCCAGATTTATAAATTCGTCCGACATAACAGAATTTGTAATCATATCCGAAAGCAAATCTATAGCAAGATTTATATGCGAATTTAAAGTCTGTGTATAAAAACAAGTTTGTTCTCTTGAGGTAAACGCATTTATCATTCCGCCGACAGAATCCATCTCCCACGCAATCCTGTACGCACTCCTGTTTTTTGTACCCTTAAACAAAATATGTTCTATATAATGCGATATACCGTTAAGCTGCGGCGGCTCGTACCTTGAACCGCTGCCTATGCAAACACCGACCGAAACTGATTTTATATGGTCAAATTTCTCGCTCACAACTCGTATTCCGTTAGATAAAGTTCTTATATTATACATACTGCACCTTTCTGTTTAAAATCCAAAAAGGACCGCCGCAAACAGAACTCATTGTGCGGCAGTCCCCTGCATATTTACTATTTATTGTACGTCCGCTCAGGCATCTTTGTGTGAAAGACTGATTTTACCCGTCTTAGGGTCAATATCCATAACCCTCACCAAAAGTTTCTGTCCGACTTCAACAACATCTTCAACTCTCTCAACACGTCTGTTTGCAAGTCTTGATATATGCACAAGTCCGTCTTTGCCCGGAAGAATTTCAACAAACGCACCGAATGTAGTTATCGTTTTTACTGTACCGTTATAAACCTCACCGACCTCAGGCTCTTTGACAATTGCTTCTATTGCCGCTTTTGCCGCATCGCCCGATGCCTGGTCAGCCGCGAAAATGTGAATTGTTCCGTCATCTTCAATATCAATCTTAGCGTTTGTGTCGGCAACAATTTTCTGAATAACCTTGCCGCCCTGACCTATAACCTCACGGATTTTGTCCGGATTAATCTTCATCGTCGATACCTTAGGCGCATACTGTGACAGCGACTCCCTCGGAGCTTCTATTGCCTTTAGAAGTATATTGTCAATTATATAGTATCTGGCATCTCTCGTTTTCATTATCGCCTCTTCGATAACCTCATACGGCAAACCGTCATTTTTTATATCAACCTGAATTGACGTGATACCTTTTTTCGTTCCGGCAACCTTAAAGTCCATCTCGCCGTAAAAGTCCTCAAGACCCTGTATGTCAACCATTGTCGTAAATCCGTTATCTGTTGTAATAAGACCGCACGAAATACCGGCAACAGGTGCTTTAATCGGTACACCGGCATCCATAAGAGCCAACGTGGAACCGCATACGCTGCCCTGTGATGTCGAACCGTTCGAGCTTAACACCTCAGACACTGTACGAATAGCATACGGGAACTCCTCCTCCGACGGAAGTACCGGCACGAGTGAACGCTCCGCAAGTGCACCGTGACCTATCTCACGTCTGCCCGGACCTCTTGACGGTCTTGTTTCGCCGACAGAATATGACGGGAAGTTGTAGTGGTGAATATATCTCTTTGTAGTTTCCTCGTCGATACCGTCAAGCTTTTGTATTTCGCTCAGCGGCGCAAGTGTCGCAACCGTAAGCACCTGTGTCTGACCTCTCTTGAAAAGTCCCGAACCGTGTGTCCTCGGCAACAAGCCCACTTCTGCCGACAACGGTCTTATTTCGTCCAGCTTTCTGCCGTCAACACGTCTGCCCTCCACAAGCCATGCACGAACTATTTCTTTTTGCATTTTATACAGGATTTCGCCGAGCTCAACACCCAAATCCGGATACTCCTCGCCAAGCTCTTCCATAATTTTATCGGTAATTACGCCCATTCTGTCGTCGCGGATATTTTTGTCATCGGTGTCAAGCGCATATTTGATTTCATCGTAATGCGCAGCTTTGATTTTGTTCCATATCTCCATATTTACCGTATGAGCCTCATATTCAAACTTAGGCTTGCCCACCTCGGCAACAATTGTATTGATAAAGTCGCAAAGCTCCTTGCAGGTATTGTGTGCAAACTTAATACCCTCGATCATAACCTTTTCTTCGACCTCGTTTGCACCTGCCTCAATCATAACCACTTTTTCCTTTGTAGCCGCAACTGTTACAAGCATTTCGCTCTTTTCTCTCTCCGCAACGGTAGGGTTTATAACATATTCACCGTCAACCAAGCCGAGCCAAACACCGCCGATAGGACCGTTCCACGGGATATCCGAAATTGAAATTGCAATTGACGTACCAATCATAGCCGCAACCTCTGGCGGATTGTCCTGTTCAACTGACAAAACCGTCGCAACAACCGAAACATCGTTTCTCAAATCCGACGGGAACAGCGGTCTTATAGGTCTGTCTATAACACGGCTTGTAAGAATTGCCTTTTCGCTCGGCTTTCCCTCACGCTTAATATATCCGCCCGGAATCTTTCCGACCGAATAGAGCTTTTCCTCATAATCAACGCTCAAAGGGAAGAAATCCACTCCCTCACGCGGAGTACGCGATGCTGTTACATTTACCATAACAACGGTGTCGCCGTATCTTACAAGACAGTTTGCGTTTGCAAGCTCTGCCATTTTACCTGTCTCAATAATAAGCGGTCTGCCCGCCAAAGTTGTTTCAAATGTTCTAAACACTGTTTTTCCTCCATCTCTCTAACAAAGGACCGATATATGTTAGCAACTAGGCACAATTATCAACAATTTAATAACTCTGCTTATTTGCTAACCGCATACCGCTGTCCTTTTATTTTTTACTTTAGAATATTATTTTATGACGTTTTTCAAAATGCATAATTTTCCAATTATGCAAAATAAGCAAACAGGTATAAAATACCTGTTTGCCATATAATTACTTTCTAAGATTCAATCTTGTAACAATCGAACGGTATCTTTCAATATCCTGATCCATAAGATAGTTCAAAAGACCTCTTCTCTTACCAACCATCATCAAAAGACCTCTTCTTGAGTGGTGGTCTTTCTTGTGAGTTTTCAAATGCTCGTTCAAGTGATTGATGCGGTATGTCAAAAGTGCGATTTGCACCTCCGGCGAACCTGTATCGCCTTCATGAGTTTTGTAAGTTTCGATAATGTTCTGCTTAACTTCTTTAGTCATGTTTTTCACCTCCTATAATTAAATACCCCCATATGCCGAGAAAACGTTGGTGAGTCGAAATCTAAGCCATAGGTTGAATAAATAGAAATCTTATTTTTGCAATTACTTGCTCTGACGGTTGAAACGCTTGTTGAACTTTTCAACACGACCGCCCGTATCAACAAGTTTTTGCTTGCCTGTGTAGAACGGGTGACAGCTCGAACAAATTTCCACGTTGATATTCTCTTTTGTAGAACCTGTTTCGATAACAGCACCGCACGCACACTTGATTACTGTTTGCTTGTAATCAGGATGAATTCCAGCTTTCATCTGCATTCGCCTCCTCCATATAATGCTTTTGAACACCGAGTTATATTATAACACGCATTTTTATATTTTGCAACACAAATTTTAAATATTTTTCACACCGATTTAAAATTTATACATAACTCACTGTCCAAAGCCGATATACACTCTATTCGTTGTCCAATCTGTCCTTTTCCATCTCGTCAATATTCTTGTAAGGTTTTCTGCCGTCTGTTCTGTAACCGGAACGGCTGTAATGCTTTTTATAAGGCTTATACGCCGGCTTTGCGTTTTTCGGCGCAATTACGACCTTTCTGTAAGGCTCGTCACCGACACTGTATGTAGTAACTTCTTCATTTTCCTGAAGATTTGCGTGAATCACGCGTCTTTCATACGGGTTCATTGGCTCAAGTGTAAATTTCTTTCCCGTTCTGGCAACCTTTGCCGCAAGTCTTTCCGACAGAGCCAAAAGCGATTCCGTTCTCTTTTCTCTGTAATTTTCCGTATCCACAGTTACCTTTACATACTCCTCCGACTCGTGGTTTACAATCAAAGATGTAAGGTATTGGAGTGCATCGAGAGTATCGCCGCGTTTACCTATTACAATGCCCATACTTTCGCCCGACAGGTCAATATTCAAGCCGTCATCATCGCTTTTTGCCTCAACCGCAACATCAAGCCGCATCGCACCGAATACATCCGACAAAAACTTCTTCGCCGCAAACGCCGGCAAATCCTTAAATTCCGCTCTCACTCTGGCTTCCTTGGCACCTATGCCCAAAAAACCCTTTGACCCCTCGTCCAAAATTTCAAAATTTACCTCGTCCTCGCCGGCACCCAGCTCCTCCAGTGCCAACGCTTTAGCCTCATCAACGCTTTTTGCGCTTTTTTCTGTTTGTTTCAGGAATTTTGACATTTATCTCGTCCTCCTTAGCGTCAAAATATTTATTTAAAAAATACTGTTGTCCCAATTGCATTACATTACTGATAATCCAGTACAATCCCAGTCCCGATGGGAACGACACCGTACAAAAGAGTGTCATAAGCGGCATCATAAGGTTCATTGATTTGGACATCTGAGCCGCCGGATCTTCCGAATTGTCCTTGCCGGCAGTGTTTTTTGACTGTGTCTGAGCCTGTGAAAGTTTCATTGAAATCCACGTTGTTGTCACAGCCAAAATAGGTATCAGCAAAAGCAAAAGTGTGCCGATATCACTGAAATTGCCGTGTATAACCTGATTTATTGCCGTACTCGGCGTGTTTGACAAATCCATACCGAAAAAGTCAAAATTAAGCACCCACTTATCGCCCTCGCCGAAAAGCATTTCGCTCCATTTTGAAAGCTGAATCTGTGATGTGTTCGCGAGCTGTTCCATAGTCGAACCCTTCAGCTTACCTATAACATCGGGAAATTTCTCCGCCATAGTATCTCTTATTTGAATTACTCTGTTGATATTTTCCGGTGTATTGAAATTCTCGCCTATAAGAAACGAAATAGGTCTTTGAATTACCTGATACAAGCCTATAAGAATAGGCATCTGTATAAACAGCGGCAAACAGCCGCCGCTCATACTTACATCATTATCACGATATAATTTCATCATTTCCGTTTGCAGCTTTTGCTGGTCATTGGCATACTTTTCCTGAAGTGCTTTCAGCGCCGGCTGCAATTTCTGCTGCTTTTTCATAGATTTCTGCGACTTAACTGTGAGCGGCATAAGTATAAGCTTAATGATTACCGTAAACAAAATAATCGCAAGTCCGTAATTCTGTACCAGCCTGTATATAAACTCAATTATAATTCCAAGCGGTTTTGTAATAACAAGTGAAAATAAATCCATTTTTGCCTCCGAAGTATCAAAATGTTATTTTTCCGAATTTTACGGCGGATCATATCCGCCCTTATGAAACGGGTGACAGCGCAGTATACGTTTAAACGCACGCCAACCGCCCTTAACCGCGCCGTACTTACCGATTGCCAAAAGCGCATATTCCGAACACGTCGGTATATACCGGCAGCACGAGCCTCCCTTATACGGCGATATATATTTTCTGTAAAACTTAATTAAAGCAATAAATATTGTTTTCATAACAATCAAATCATCTGCACTGTAACTATGCACTTACAAAATTTCGATTTTTTTCATTACATACGCCAAATCCCTGCTTACCTGTTCAAGCGTTTTTCCGTCTATACGACCACGCGCAACGATGACAAAATCGTACCCGAAACCCAGCTTTTTTTCCATCATACGATAGCTCTCTCGTATAAGACGCTTTGCGCGGTTGCGTCTGACCGCATTCCCCACGCTTTTTCCGGCTGTAAGTCCGAGTCTGTTAATACCCATACGATTTTTCATCGCATACACAACAACGTATCCGCCGGCAAAATGTTTGCCGCGCGAATAGAGTCTGCGAAAATCCTTATTCAGCTTTAATGATACTGTATTTTCCAAAATATCACCATATTTTCCCGTAATCAATACATTTACAAAATTATACTATAAAAGGCAAAAAGCGAAGAACCAGTGCCCGTCACTTCTTGCCCTTTATGCATATCCGCTGTGCACCGGCGGATATTAATTCACGAAAGTACAGCCGAAATTATGCAGACAAACTCTTTCTGCCCTTTCTTCTTCTGCTCGACAAAATTTTTCTGCCCGATGAAGTTGCCATTCTCTTTCTGAATCCGTGTTCTTTCTTTCTATGGCGTTTCTTTGGTTGATATGTTCTTAGCACTTCAAACACCTCCTACGATTATTAATACTTTACGTCTGTTACCAAGCAGAGCTGACATATCCGATACCGCCCCACAAACCAGACACCAGATTAATTATATAAGAAAATTCATTAAATGTCAAGCGTTTTTTGGGCATTTTATTTTACATTTTTTCGGTTTTCTCCAAATTTAATTTCGCAACCTCAAAATCCGGCAACATTGCCGCCTTGTCGGCTTAAATCCCGCTTTTTGCATAACTTCCGTTTCAGTAAAAAAACTGCCGACCCGGAAAAATCCTATCGGCAGCTTTTGCTTTGAGCTGATTTTAACTTTGTTTATTTCGGTTCGTTACCATTTTCTGTTTTTCGGATACGGACACTTTCCGCTTACGAGCCGTGCGCGCACCTGCATAACACAGCCGCACAGCGTGCAAGTGGAACCGTATTCAAATTTTTCACATTCGGTGCATATTTTAAGCCGTTCGCCGTAAACCTCGTCACTCACAAGCTTTACACCTTTCATATTGGTCACCTGAGCAACCATTTTCTCTATTTCCTCTTTCGGAACAATCGTTTTTAATCCGCACCGCTTACATTTCTCTTTTCTTTCTTCCATAACTGTTATTTATCAAGAGTTACCACAACTACACTCATCGGCGGCAGTTTAACTTCAACCTTATTACCGTCAAGTACGACATCTGTGTCAACAGATTTGATTTTCTCAGGCTCGTCAAAATCATTATAGCTGTCCATTTTATCCGACGTAAGCAATTCGGCTTTCGCTGACTTGATAATTGCATCGCGAATTTCAATCGACATATTTTCTTCCGCCTCAAGGGCTGTATTACACATCGAAATGGTAATTTTGCCGTCCTTTTCAGTCGCGGAAACGCTGAACTTCGGAACTATCATTTCCTCACAGCCGACTTCAGGTGCAGTATAATCAATATCCAACAAGCTGCTGTCCTGATGATTTTTCATCATTTTCAACAGATAATATGTAGGCGTAAGCACCATTTTCTCGCCCTCGGTAAGGATAGGTGCCTGCAATACATTTACAAGCTGTGCAAGATTAGCCATCACTACTCTGTCGCAGTGATTATGGAAGGTGTGCAATGTAAGCACTGCCGAAACAGCATCGCGGATTGTGTTCTGCTGATACAAAAATCCCGGATTTGTACCCGGAAGAACATCAAACCACGTACCCCATTCATCAACAATAAGTCCGACTTTCTTCTCAGGATCATACTTATCCATAATTGTTGTATGATTTGTAATCGCCTCTTCCATTCTGAGTGCCGATTTCATCGTCTGATACCATTCTTTTTCGGTGAAATCAATCGAATCGCCTTTCGGAGTTGTCCAACTGCCCGGCATTGTGTAATAGTGAAGTGACATAGCGTCCATACAATGTCTTGCCTCACGCATAAGCACTTCTGTCCAGTGATAATTGAAGTCACCCGGACCACCCGCAATTTTATACAGCTTATTATCGCCGTAATTTCTCGCAAAGGTCGAATACCTTCTGTACAAATCCGCATAATATTCAGGACGCATATTACCGCCGCAGCCCCAGTTTTCGTTTCCGACACCGAAATATTTAAGTTTCCACGGCTCTTCTCTGCCGTTTGCACGTCGTTCGTCAGCAAGCGGAGAAGCACCGTCAAACGTCATATACTCAATCCAGTCGCGCATTTCCTGAACTGTGCCGCTGCCAACATTACCGCAAATGTACGGCTCGGCATCAAGCTGTTCGCAAAGCTCAAAAAATTCGTGTGTACCGAAATGGTTATTTTCAACTACTCCGCCCCAGTTGGTGTTTACCATATACGGTCTTTTCGACTTGTCGCCGATACCGTCGCGCCAGTGGTAGTCGTCGGCAAAACAGCCGCCCGGCCAACGCAGCAACGGTATACCCATTTCCTTCAATGCCTCCACAACATCTGTGCGCATACCGTTTTTGTTTTCAATGTCCGAATCCTCTCCGACATACAATCCCTCATAAATACATCTGCCCAGATGCTCAGCAAACTGACCGTAAATATTCTTATTTACAAATCCTTTTTTTCTTTCAGCATTAACAACAACTTTCGCCATTTTTGACAACCAGCCTTTCTTTTATAAAATATGATATTTATATTATACAACACTTTTTTCGTTAAATCAATATTTTATTTAACTAATTTATAATTTTATAAACCTACAGCCGACAAAACACCGCTCCGGAATATATATTCCGAAACGGTGCAATTTCAAAACATCATCTGACTTTGTTCATTTCCCCTCTTACATCTGCAAGTACAGGAAACGAGTAATACGGATTAACACTCTTTTTCGCACTCCAAACCTCGCCGCTTAACCACCCCAGCTTTCCGCCTTCGCTTATAGGCTTAAAGTAAAAGCTCAAATCCATCAACGTTTTCTCCGGTACTGTCATACCGTCAAGAACAGTATCCGAAAAAGCGCGCCTGCCGCACTTTATTTCCTCACTTGCATAATTATCGGATACTATTCCGCCCGTCGTTTCGGCGCATATCCGCGCCACCGTACCGTTATCGCTGAAAGACTTGTTCAGCGCGACATTTCCCGTCACAAAACCGCCCTCGTTAAATCCCACTATACCGCCGGCACGCGCGTTTGTTCCGTAATGCGAAATATCGCTCGTGCTGTAACAGTTCTGCACGTGACAATTCATATTATAGCCGGATATACCGCCGGCGTAAATATTTACACCGCCCGCGCCGAGCTTGCCGGAAGAAAACGAGTTTACCATAACTCCGCCGTTTGAAAGTCCGCTAATACCGCCGACATAAACCGCAGATTCAAGTGAATTTGTAGCCGAGGCGGCAAGTGCACCCGAGGTCGACGTTTTATAAATCTCGCCGCCGCTGAACATTCCGCATATACCGCCGACATACGAAATATGCGCTTTTGCCTCAACGCTCATTTCCGAACAGCTCTCATAAATTATGCCGTCAGCCGAAAAACCCGCAATACCGCCGACAGCCGTATTCGACGCACTGCTTTTGCCGTTGCTTTTAATATTTCCTTTTGCAAGGCAGTCTATTACGACTCCCTCGTTATTTGCACAAATACCGCCAGTTGTGCTGCTGTTTCCCCTCGCATTTATATTGACATTCACCTGTGAATTTTGAATTGTGCCGTAATTATCTCCGGCTATACCGCCTGCCATAGCTATTGATTCGGTCTGGTCTATGTCTATAACTCCCGTCACAGCGCAATTTTGCACAGTGCCGTAATTTACCGCCGCTACTGCGCCGCACACTTCGCTTGCCGATATATACACATCTTTCAAATTCAAATTACGAACAGTACCGCCGGCTACTACTCCGAACATTCCGTAAAACGTTTTGCCGTCCTCATAATCTATTGTCATATTGTATATGCTGTACCCATCGCCGTCGAGCGAACCGGAAAAACCCTTTTCGGGATTTTCCGTCAGCTCATCATCTGCACACACCGCAAACCAGTTCGACTTTCCGTCCTCCGTTTTCGGCAGATAAATATCATTTGTCAAAATATAGTGATTCTCCGGTTCTTCGTGAATTTTCAAAAGCTCCTCCGCCGTACTTACGCGCATCGGCGCATAAACCGTAACACCTTCTTTAATCATCGGTTTTGACTTCATTTTCAGCGACGGCAATCTAAACGAATCCGTCTGCACCGCCGTTCTCCACGAATTATCAAATTTCCACCCGACAGTTTCGTTATAAAAGCTTTTATCGTTCAGCATTTCCCACGAAACATCAAGTCCGTTCTGACTGTCTGCCGACGGCAGACAATCTCCGACGGTTGCATACATTTTATCGTAGCCGTAATTATTTTTTGTTTTGCCGCCGGACTTGTTTGTGGTTATTCTGCCGTTGCTGTCTGTCATATAATCCGTCACATTGATATTTGCGGCAACGCAGTTTTCTACAGTACCGCCGGAATTTGCTCCGGCAATGCCGCTCGAATACATATTCGCCATAACCGAATATGTACACGACATACACTCCCTTATGTCGCCGCTGTTCCAGCCGGCAATACCGCCGGCATACGACTGTGCCTCAATTGCAAGTGCCGCCGACTGGCAGCGCGCAACTATTCCGTTGTTATTGCCGACAATACCGCCGGCATAGCTTCCTCCGGCACGTACAAGTCCGTCGGTAAAGCAGTTTTCTATTACTCCTCCGTTATTCGCGCCCGCAATAATCCCCACACTTGAGCCGCCTACAATTTTATCGCACGATGCATACAAATTTTTCACCGTACCTCCGTAAATATATCCGAACAATCCCGAATAATCTCCGCCGGTCACCGATATGTTTGAAATTTTATAGCCGTCACCGTCAAAATTTCCTCTGAACATAGTTTCCTGAGATTCCGCCGAACCTATCGGAATCCATTTACCCGAAAGAATTATATCGTTTTTCAATTTAAAATGCTTGTCGGGAAAATAGCGTATCGCATCAAGTTGCTCCTCTGTACTTACAATATACGGATTTTCACGGCTGCCGTCGCCATACGAATAATACATTTTCTTCGCATTTCTTATCTGAGCAATCTTACTTTCGTTCCCCTGTGCATCGACCGCTTTCAAATATATTGTACATTCGTTCTCCGCACCCTGTGCAATGTATGCCGAAACAGCTGTGTCGGCGG
Source organism: uncultured Lachnospiraceae bacterium (assembly GCA_964422725.1). Classification (GTDB taxonomy): domain Bacteria; phylum Bacillota; class Clostridia; order UBA1381; family UBA1381; genus CAKSNH01. Next base: position 48,681 of record CAYRCC010000003.1, on the reverse strand, counting down.
CGGTTATTTCTATAAGAAATTTGTCTATCTTGGATTTATCCGAAACGGGTGCTGTTTTTTCGGGATTGATTATTGTGTAATAGATTTTACAGGGCTTGTTCGTCTTTAAAAGCAGATTGTAGCCGTCAGTCAAGCCGCTTTCTTTCAGCTTAGGATAACCGCCGGTAAATTTTATCTGCACATTTTCGGTTGGGTCTGACATAAAATCGTTCATACGTTCGAGTATTACTACCGCCTCGGCACGCGTAATACTGTTTTTCGGACGAATTGTTTTATCCGAATACCCTGTCAAAATCTCATTTTCGCACATAAACGACATATACGGCAGTGCATACGGTGATATATCAAGCCCGTCGTGATAGTCCGTAAGATTAAACGCCGCATCACCGCTTATTTTATACGCGCGGCATATCATAACCATTGCGTCCTCACGAGTCAGCGGTGCATCGGGCATAAAATTGCCGTTGCCCGTTCCGGAAACGATACCAAGACTTCCGGCAGTCGATATTGCGCTGTAATACCAGTCAGATATGGAAATGTCCACAAACTCACTCGTCTTAACCGCCGCATTTATACCGACCGACCGCAAAAGCAGCGAAACGAACTCCGCACGGCTTATAAGCCTGTCCGGCATAACCATTCCGTTATCGTCACCTGACAATTTGCCGTCATCAAGCCACTTTTGTATAACGTTTTCCGACCAGTGACCCAAATAATCCGCCGCATACGCATACGGCGTAATCTGTGACAATATCAATACCAAGGTGATTATGCGAAAAAATACTTTTTTCATAGTTCTCCTCATTTCCTCACAGCATACAAAACAAATCAGAATTTCAATTTACAGTCCCAAGGCCGCTTTTGCAAGTTCGTCAGCCATATCGTTATATTTATCTCCCGAATGTCCTTTAACCTTGATAAAACGCACCGACAATACATCTTTTATGCTTTTATAATATTCGGCATACGCCGCCGTACCCGTTTTATTTGTTTTCCATTCTCCCGTACACCACTTTGCTATTCCCTCATAATCATGATAAACGTCAAGACTTTTAATTCCGCGTTCTACACAAAACCGCATAGCCGCCTCAGAACCCTTTATTTCTCCCGCAACATTACGCATAACCGCAAGCTCGGCATCGTCAAACGCTTCCGACAGCGTGAGCTCCTCGCCGTTTACAAAAATAACCGCACCAAACGAAAACCTCTTGCTTTTCACATCATAACTGCCGTCAACATATGCAACCGCCTCACCCTCGCCACTGCGCACCGGCTCGTTTGTACCGTTTACAAACCTCTCCGCCTCCGCTTTTGATTCAAAGCTTTTAAACACAGCACCCGAAAAACCGTCCACATTGCTTTTACATTCCGCCCACGTGGCGAAAATTCCCGTTTTGCGTCCTTTTTTCACCGCATAATATTTCTTTGCCATAGACTTAAAATCTCCGTTTAATATATTTTCACAATCATCAATTATCGTATAAACTCAAACTTCAAATTTTGTAAATTTGTTTTGTTTTTTACGCAGCCGTCAATAGCGCATAGGCAAAATGCAATTTTGCAAGCCGTTGCCAAACGGCATTGAGCGACAGCTCCTATGCTCTATT
>CAYRCC010000003.1:34939-46974 GCA_964422725.1 uncultured Lachnospiraceae bacterium | reverse complement strand
GCAATTTTGCAAGCCGTTGCCAAACGGCATTGAGCGACAGCTCCTATGCTCTATTTTACCATAAGTAAAAATGCTTGCTTGCAAGGGCATTTTTACGCAGCCGTCAATAGCGCATAGGCAAAATGCAATTTTGCAAGCCGTTGCCAAACGGCATTGAGCGACAGCTCCTATGCTCTATTATAACACCGCACAAATACCGTTGTCAAATAATATACTGTTTTTCCGTAACAATCCCGATGGCGTTTTTTAAACTTCAGGCATACGAAAAGCACTTACAATTCGCCTGCGAGTGCTTTAAAATATCACTGTAGCATAAACAGGAAAAGTTAAGGCTCTTGAAAACAACCGAAAATCGGCTGTAATTCAAAAGCCTTTCTATTAATAATCTACCATTTCTATTTGTTACTGTACGATAGTGCTACCGGTATACACGTACCTTTTTCCCACACAAATATTTTATAGTCGTTTCCGTTTACGGTGCCGGTACAAATAATCTTTTCGTTTTCCGCAGTTACATCAAGCTTTACAACACTTTTCATCACACCGTTTTCATACTCTGCCGCAAAAACATCAACATCATTTTTCCCAAGCTCCGAACCAATTACGTCAAGCTCTACTTTCAGCTCTCCGTCGGTATTTGCCGCTTTAATCTGCATACAGCCGTCGTATTTGCCTATTGCGCTTATATTGACTCCGTCCTCTATATTACAGTTTTTATTTAAAATCACCGCCGCTGTACCTCTGCTGTCGGCAACCGCTACTTTCGCTGTTTCTGCCGATACGACATTTTCAATGATATATCGTCCGTTTTCGTCAAGCTCTGCCGTATACCGTACACTATCCGACATCACATTCGCATTTTTATCATACGTGCTTACATATAATGCAACGCTCTCCGGTGCATCTTCGCTAAACGGTATCACAACAATACCGCGCGTACCGTCACTTTCTTCATACACATACGCATACATATCTTCCACGTACTCTTGTGTCATATTCGTAACAAAATCGTCATCGGAAATATATCTTTTCTCAAATTTAGCCTCTGCCGTCACGTCGGTGCGTGCCGTAAATCTGTACGTAATATCCGAGCAGACAAGCGAATCGCCGATATACCAGCCGACAAACGAATAATCATCAACCGGTACAGCCGTAAGCTCAACATTGTCACCTATAACATAATTTCCCGAACCCAGCACATTTGCGTATTTACCCGTTTCTGCGCGCACCGTAACAAATGCATCGCTTTGGGCGGACAGATATTCGTCCGCGGTTACCTCTGTATCATTCGTCACTATCGGCATACTCTGCGTATCCTCCGACAATTCGTCAACCTTCACACTCTGCGAAAGCTCACCGCCGTCGGTCAGCGGTATCGAATAATAATTCAGTCTGCCTGTAGGCGTACCGTCAACCGTTTCTTCGACAACATAATTAAGCTCGCCCTCGTCCGTACCGACCATTTTAATATCGACTTCCATTCCCTCGGGTACAAACAAATACTTCACATCGCCGCTTGTTTCAATATAAATATCGTCCGTACAGAAAACCTTTCCGTCCTTTACGTAACCCAAAAGATTTTTCTCTTTATCGTAAACCTCAAAATCAACCGGACACTGGAACAGCATATTCCACAGCTTTGACGTTTTCCCTTTTATCCAGTCATTCGCCTTGTCAAGCGCGGTTTTCGGCGGATTTCCGGTGCTGTGATAAATATAATCATACATAGTATCCTCAAGCTGTTTCCGCGCGCTTTCAACCCTTGAAAGTGCCTGTTTTACCACAAAATTATCCACAGCCGAATCGGTATACTTCAGTCCCTTTATCTTATCGTACATACTCTGCGCATTGGACAAAGATGATTTGATACTGTCTATATCCTTCAGATTTGCATCTTTTATCAGAATAACCTTTCTGAAAATCTCATATCCGTCATAACAGCGCTTTGTCATTTTCATAACGTCGCCGAATCCTTTTTTGCGCATTGTCTTTACCGCGCTTTTCAGCTTGTCCGTCATTTCCACCCTGAACCACTCGTTAATGCCCGTAATATTTCCGATTTCATTTATATACGAACGGTACGCCTGTTTTGTTACATCGTCGGTAACGTTTCTTAGCTCCGTAAGCATTATGTTCATCGAATTTGCAACATCTGCCGGCTTGGAATTTATAATTCCGGTGTAAGTTGCTTTACTGTTTGAAACTCTTACGCTCCCCGTAAACGAACCCAAATAGTATATAACGCTTATATTAACGTCATACCCGTTATAGCTTGACGTTTTGTTATATTTTCCAAGACTGCTCAAAATCTGTTTTGTCAGCTTTGCATCTATCACAATCATCTTATCGTCAAGATTGACCTTCCATTTGTCGCCCTTTCCCGAAATTCCCGAATTGAAATATTCAGCCAAAGCCATATAAGCGGCTTTTTTCGCCTTTGCCGGCACAGCCTTTCCCGTCGACGTATCAGCGAGCAGAAAATATTTATATTTTGAATTTTCGTCATCATTATACAGCTGTTCCGCGGCGGCGATTACTGCATCTTTTGAGTTGCCGCCGTTTTCCGCCTCACTCTTCACCGCTCCGATATACTCGTTGCACGCTTTATAAAATTCCTGTACCGCCGTATAAACCTCGCCCTCGTCGGTATACTTAAAATTTTTCACTCCGTATGTTTTTGATGCAGCCGAATTTGGGCTGTAAATTCCCGAAATATACGAATTGTAGTCGCCGTTTTTGCCGGCATCTTCGTCAAAATCGTTTCCGCCTATACTGCCCGAGCCATAACACACATAAGGGTTTGACTCGTTGCCTGAACCCGTAATTACGGAAACAGATGACAGATTTAGATAGAAAGCGGGGCGCACGCCTATAACGCCGGCATCTGCACAACAACCGTTGACATAGCCAAACGATTCGCCCGATTCGACGAAGTGGACATAGTAGCTACCGTCGTAATAAGGTGTGCAGAGAGGCGAGCGGAGCCAATAGTGCCATTTATTGCCGGCTGTTAAATCATCATCTGTATAGTCAGAATTTTCCACGCATTTTGCAGTCGGCTCTCCTATATGATAATCATCGCCCAAAGTATTTCGGTTATTGTAAACCTCGTTCACCTGTTTTACATCAAGCAAAAACATCTTGTCTGTTACGTTTTCCGCATACGCTTTATCGTAATTTTGCAATGCCACATCAGGTGTGCCGTATTCATGTGTATGCAGTTCCGTTCCCGCTGTATCCATATCGGCATCTATTTCCGGATATGACAGAATTGATTTTTGCGTAACCTCTTTTATTGCTCTAAGCTCGGATTTTGTAAAGTTGGTTAAAAATCCGCTTTCGCTGTCATATGCGTTATATTCGTACCACACTTTATCGGCAATAGGCGGATTTCCGCAGAGCCATTCCACATTTCCGGCTGTCGCGGTGGAATTAAGCCATGAGCGCATATTCGAGTCCGCCCAGTAATTTGAACCGTTATTTGCGCGTTTTGAATCGCCATCTCTGCTGTGCGAACCCGTTTCGGAGTTTTCGCTCGTTTGCGCGTCGAACGGTTTTAAGCAAAGTATTTTATCGCTCAGCATAAGCGGACCATTTTCGTCTATATCCACGCACCGCCAGAGTATCGGTTCATCGTAATATGTACCCATTTGTATGTAGTCGCCGATGTTGATTGCCGCCGCGCTTGCAATTATCGGCACAAATGCGCTGAGCATCGCAAGTACAAGTACAAATGCGGCTGTTCTTTTGCCTAACTGTTTCATAATTTTAAACTCCCCAATCAATTAAATTTAATGATAATTCAATTATACACTGCCTTATCAGACATTTCAACATTTTTGCAAAATCAGCTGTCAAAACAATAAAATCAGTCGGACTGCGTACAACAGCGCCAAACGCAAAAACAGACAAACTCAATCGAGTCTGTCTGTTTTGAAAATGCAAGGTTTAACCCTCTGCAGTATTTATTATGTTTAAAATAACAGATGTCATTTTATAAGCTCAATAGTTTTTTTGCGGCCTCATTGATGGCTTTACCATCAGCTCTGCCCTTAACCTTAGGCATAACCGCAGCCATGATTTTGCCCATATCCTTCATGGAAGATGCACCTGTTGAGTCTATTGCCTCTTTCACAATCACCTCAAGCTCTTCAGCCGATAACTGCTCAGGCAAATATTGCATTATAACATCCATTTCCGCCTTTAACTCGGCGATTAAATCGTCTCGGCCACTCTTTTCATAATCAGGGAGAACATCTTTACGCTGTTTCAGCTGTTTAGCAATAACAGTGATAATGCCTTCATCATCAAGAGTTACCTTATTATCCTTTTCCACTTGCAGTATAGCTGCACGAATCATCTGTACTGCGTTTTTGCGGACAACATCTTTATTCTTCATTGCCGACTTCAAATCGTCAGCCAATCTTTCTTTGAGCGACATAATAATTTCCAATCCGTCACATAGGGAGTGTGACAAAATAAACGTCCGTATATCTTTCCCTTACATTATTAAGATAATTCCGCCAAACGGCAGACGGACAATCCTACAGCGAAAAGTTATTTAAACTTTCTCTTACGAGCAGCTTCAGATTTCTTTTTGCGCTTTACGCTTGGCTTTTCGTAATGTTCACGCTTTCTGATTTCTGACATAACCCCTGACTTGGCACATTGGCGTTTAAATCTACGAAGTGCGCTATCTAATGTTTCATTTTCTTTAACTCTGATTTCAGACACTGTATTCCCCTCCCTCCGGCAAGTCAATTCTAGGATGTATAGTTGCAATATACTAACACAACAACATATATTATAACTTATTTACAGTGGAATTGTCAAGTAAATTATTTATTTATACTGTATTTTATTGAAAAAAACCGAAATTTTTTCTTAAATACGGTTAATTCGCGCTTATTGTCGAAAGTCCGCTATTTCAAATTGAAGCAATATGTACCCGATGACAGCTCAAACCAAATAAATTTGTCGCCCGTTTCTATTGTTTCTATACTTTCAAAACGGATATTTTCGCTGTTGCTTTCCAGTCCGTAAATCCACACCATAGTATCGTTTGCACTGATATTGTCGGCAAACGGCACTCTCAGCATACCGCGCATATTATCGGGTACGCAAACCGTTATGCACAGTCCGTACCGATTAATCTCCCACGAGCACTCGGCAAACGCGCCCGAAAGCGGAATTTTTTCGTTTTCGGCGGTTATTCTGCCCGGCAGTGACGGCGTGAATATAACGGTATCGTTTTTGATATTTATAATGCCCATAAAAAACACCTCTCTTGTTTAGTGTATCACAAAATATCGGATTTGTCACTAAAAATATATGTTGAACGCCGATTCAAATGTATTAACGGAAAAAATTTAAATTTTTTTCAAAATACCTATTGACAATTTCAAAAAACGCGCTATAATGTAATTGAAAGGTCAAAGAAAGTCAAAGACAAAGAGGTGACGAAAATGGGATTAAGTGACAGTATAGAACAATTCATAATAGAACTTATGAAAGACGAGGAGGGTTGGCTGGAGCTTAAGCGAAACGAGCTTGCCGGAATATTCAATTGTGTGCCGTCGCAGATAAATTATGTGATGACAACTCGCTTTAACGAACAGCGCGGATACGTTGTCGAAAGCCGGCGCGGCGGCGGCGGATATATCCGTATACGCCGGATAAACACCGGCGACAATCGTATTGCCGATGTAATTTCGCGTATAGGCACAGCATTGGATACCGACAGCGCAAAAGCAATTATATCATATTTATATGACAGCGAATTTATAAACGAACGAGAGCTTAAAATAATGGCAGGCGGAATAAGCGATAAAAGTATTACGGTAGCTCAGCCGAATAAAGATGCGTTAAGAGCGAATATACTTAAAAATATGCTGACTGCCATACTCTGACAAAACAGAAAGGATTGATTTTTTATGTATGATTTTTTCTCGGATTTTTTTGATAATTTCGACATAGTACCGACAACCGCCTACGTGCAGAAGAAAAAGACCGTATGCCCCGTATGCGGACACAGCTTTGAGGATTTCCGCCGCAGCGGAAAATTCGGCTGCGGCAGCTGCTATTCAGTATTCCGCGCCCCCGTCACGGATACTCTCCGGCAAATACACGCAAATACGGTGCATACCGGAAAAATTCCGTCGCACTGCGCCGACGGACTAAAGAAAAAGCGCAGATACGAGTCACTCAAGACACAGCTTGCACAGGCTGTCAAAAACGAAAATTACGAAGAGGCGGCAAAGCTGCACAAAGAAATTAAAGCAATGGAAAATGAGGTGAAATAATATGCTTTGGTATGAAAAAAACAGCTCCGACATAGCGGTAAGCACAAGAATACGTCTTGCAAGAAACCTTAAAAACGTACCGTTTTCAAACGCAATGACAGCCGAAATGAAAAAGAAAACCGGCAAAAAAATCGCCGACAGTATCCTAAACGGTAACAGCGCACTGGCAAAAGAGTTTGAATTTATGGATTTTGACAATACCGATGAACAGACAAAACAAATGCTTGCGGAAAAACATCTTATAAGTCCGGTTATGCTCAAAGGCAGCGGCTATTCCGCCCTCATAAGCAAAGACCGCACCATAAGCATACTGCTCATGGAGGAGGACCACATACGTTTGCAGATAATACTCCCCGACCTTGACCTCGACAAAGCGTGGGAGCTTGCAAACAAAGTAGACGATTTAATCGAAGAAAACTTAGAATACGCTTTCGATGATGAATTCGGATATCTTACGGCGTGTCCGACAAATGCCGGAACGGGACTCAGAGCCTCGGTAATGCTGCACTTGCCGGCACTCACAATGACTAACAAGCTCCGAAAAATTATCAGCTCGGCAACACAGCTCGGTATTGCTGTACGCGGTTTTTACGGTGAAGGCACAGAGGCACAGGGCAACCTGCTGCAGTTTTCAAACCAAATTACAATGGGTGCCTCCGAAACCGACCTTATAAACAACTTAAAAAATATCGTAGGACAAATTATCCGCCACGAAAACGATGCGCGCGAATATCTTAAAAACAACAGCCTTGATGCGCTGTCGGATAAAATCTGGCGGTCATACGGAATTTTGAAGTATGCGCGAAGTATTACGTCGGACGAAACAAAAACATTGCTGTCCGATGTAAGATTAGGACAAAATATGGGTATAATTCCGGATAAGAAGATAAATACCGCGGCGCTTGAAATATGCGCCGAACCGGCGTGTATAATGACTCTTAAAGGCAAAAAGCTCTCCCCGTCCGAACGCGATAAGGCAAGAGCTGATTTTCTCAGAGAAAACCTTTAAATCTATCACAGCTAACTGACAAAACAGACAAATTTTTAAGGAGGATTGATTAAAATGTTATCACCGTATTTTACAGAAAAAGCACGAAATGCGTTGACTTGGGCACAGCAATGTGCGTGCGAAATGGGACATGACTATATCGGAAGTGAACATATTTTGGTTGGTCTTGCCACGGAAAAGAGCGGAGTTGCGGCTAAGCTGCTCGAAAGCACAAAAGCCACCGCCGAAAATATCAAAGAAAAAATCGAAGCCTACATCGGCACAAATCCGCCGCTTGACGAAAACTCTCAGCTGTCTTTCACACCGCGCAGTAAGCGTATACTGGAGCTTAGCTTTGTTGAGGCGCGCCGATTGGGACACAAATACATCGGCACAGAGCATCTGCTTATGGCAATTATCCGCGACGGCGAGGGTGTTGCCGTCAAAATACTGCTTGATTTGGGCGTAAATCTGCAAAATTTCTATACAGATATGATTCGTGCTATAGACGGCGCACAGCAGGAGGAGGAATTTATACAATCAAAAGGTTATCAAAACGCATCCAAAAAGAAAAGCTCCACTCCGACGTTGGATAAGTTCGGCAGAGATTTCACCGCACTTGCCGCCGAAAATAAATTTGACCCGGTAATAGGCAGAAGTGAAGAAATTGACAGGGTTATACAAATTTTGAGCAGACGTACCAAAAACAATCCTTGTCTGATAGGCGAACCTGGTGTCGGCAAAACCGCCGTCATCGAAGGACTCGCTCAGAAAATAGTGTCCGGTGACGTACCTGAAATTTTGAAAGATAAACGGCTCGTTACGGTTGACCTGTCGTCAATGGTAGCCGGTGCAAAATACCGCGGTGAATTTGAGGACAGACTGAAAAAAGCGGTTGAAGAAGTTATAAACGCCGGAAATGTAATACTGTTTATCGACGAAATCCACACAATAGTCGGTGCCGGTTCGGCGGAAGGCGCGATTGATGCATCAAACATACTCAAACCGTCACTTGCACGCGGCGAATTACAGCTGATAGGTGCAACCACAATCAAGGAATACCGCAAATATATCGAAAAAGATGCCGCGCTCGAACGCAGATTCCAGCCTGTAACTGTCGGCGAACCGAGTGTTGACGAAACTTACTCCATACTTTTGGGTATCCGCGACAGGTACGAGGCACACCACAGCGTAAAAATCACCGACAGTGCTCTTATGGCGGCGGCAAAGCTGTCCGCAAGATATATTACCGACAGGTTTCTGCCGGACAAAGCAATCGACCTAATCGACGAGGCAGCCTCAAAAAAACGTCTGAAAGGACTTACCGCCCCGAACGACGTAAAAGCTCTCGAAAAACAGCTTGATGCGCTGTCTAAGGAAAAGGAAGAGGCAATTACCACACAGGACTTTGAAAAAGCGGCTCAAATACGTGATAAAGAAAACACCCTGAAAAAGCAGATAGACGAGCAAAAACAGGAATGGAAAGGCAGTTCGGCGGCAAACGATTCCACAGTCACCGATGAAGATATCGCCGACATCGTGTCCGACTGGACAAAAATCCCTGTAAACAAGCTTGCCGAAACGGAAAGCGAACGTCTTAAAAACCTTGAAAACATTCTGCATGAGCGTGTTATCGGTCAGCACGAGGCGGTAAGTGCCGTTGCAAAGGCTATACGCCGCGGCAGAGCTGGACTCAAAGATCCTAAGCGGCCTACAGGTTCATTCTTATTCCTCGGTCCTACAGGTGTCGGCAAAACCGAGCTTTCAAAAGCATTGGCAGAGGCTATGTTCGGCAGTGAGGACTCCATTATAAGAGTCGATATGTCCGAATATATGGAAAAACACTCGGTAGCGAAATTTATAGGTTCACCTCCGGGATATGTGGGATTTGAGGAGGGTGGTCAACTCACCGAGAAAATCAGGCGCAAACCGTATTCTGTGCTGTTGTTCGACGAAATCGAAAAAGCACATCCGGACGTGTTCAATATTATGCTGCAAGTCCTTGAGGACGGTATACTGACAGATGCACAGGGCAGAAAGGTGGATTTCAGAAATACCGTTATTATAATGACATCAAACCTCGGTGCAAAAAATATATTAAACAATAACTCGGCAAAACTCGGATTTTCCGTAAACAGCGATACAGATAATTCAAAAAACGAATACGAGCAAATCAAAAACAAGGTTATGGACGAGGTAAAGAAAGCGTTTAAACCGGAATTTCTAAACCGTATCGACGATATTATCGTGTTCAGCCGTCTGAACGAGGAAAACATCAAAGACATTACACGTCTTATGCTTTCGACACTTACGAAACGTCTTGAAAACAACGATATCCAAGCCGAATTTACCGAAGATGCCGTAAGTCTTATTGCAAAGGAAGGCTTTGACCCTACCTACGGCGCGCGTCCTTTAAGACGTGCAATACAAAGTAAAATCGAGGATATGCTGTCGGAAAAGATTATCGACGGAAGTATCAGGCATGGCGCAAAAATTACAATAGATGCAAAGGACGGACAGTTTTTAACCGTTTAACGCAAGCAAAAAGCGGCGGCAAAATAGTCTTTTTGAAATTGCACAAAAAATCTCCCAAAACATAGCCAAATCAAGCTGTGTTTCGGGAGATTTTCTTTGTAAGGGGTCGTTTTATACAAAATTATATTTGAAAATCATTTTGTTACAACCCCTTTTATTATTAACAACCATTATTCCTGTGCGGCTGTATTTTCCGAATTGTCGGTGTTATCGTCCGCGCCGGTGTTGTCATCTGCGCCGGTGTTGTCGTCCGAACCGGTGTTGTCGTCCGCACCGGTGTTGTCGTCCGCACCGGTGTTGTCATCTGCGCCGGTATTATCGTCCGAACCGGTGTTGTCGTCCGCACCGGTATTATCGTCCGAACCGGTGTTGTCGTCCGAACCGGTATTATCATCTGCGCCGGTATTATCGTCCGAACCGGTGTTGTCGTCCGAACTGTCTTTAGATTCTACAATATAAGCATTTTCCAACGGTTTCATACTTTCAAGGCTGTCCCAAAGGAAAATCTTGTAGTTATCGCAGTCAGCCACCATCTCTGTTATATCCACAGTGTTTTTCTCAGGTGTAACGGCATAGTTCTTAAGCGTTACAAAACTGCCGTCAGCAGTATATGTTGCTACAATTACTTCCGCATTACCCGTAAGATTTGTAACTGTAACTGTATTGCCTTCAACGCCCATTTCCGGAATAATCGCATCAGGGTTGAACAACACTGCTTTAGGATACATACCCGCTTTGTACAAATCCGGCAGCGGTTTGCTCAAAGAATCAAAGCTGCCTGTGAAGAAGAACTTCACGTGTTCACCTGTTGCCGACATATACAGTGAACTGTTATAGCCGCCTAGGTCAACGTTCGGGTATGCCGTCAAAATAACTTCCATAGGTGTCTGTGCCGGAAGCTCTTTGATGCCCTTTGAGGCGAGATATTCCGTACGTCCCGAAACACTTGAGGCAGGCCACGACGGATGCGGCTTATACAAATATATATATTCGTCGCCGAAATATTCCATCAAATTGTTTACTCTTTCCTCAAATGTGTAAGTTTTACCCTCAGCATTCGGCGAACCGCCCGAAATAATCATATACTTCTTAGTGCCGTCGTTTGCGCCCGGAAGATATGTTTCGTCATATTCCTCTCTTGTAAGACCGCTCGCGCTCAGCACCGCATTTAAGAATGCGTCCTTTGAAGAATCCGAAAGTGCCGCATAAATATCGCTCGGGAATAATTTACTTCTGTTCATCTTGGTGCTCAGATAATCGTTGATTTGCGGACTGTCGGAAATCATAAGTTCAGGCCACTGGAGTACATAGTCCACATTGTTCTGTGCGGCTGCCGCATACATTATGTAGCATACGCCCATATTGTTGTCGAGGAACGAGCTTGTATTAACCGTACCCTCTTTAGCATCAGCCTTGAACTTTTTATACCAGTATTCATACAATCCCCATTTGTCCTTTGCCGTATCGACAGGGTCTACGGTAGGCATACTCGGATCAATTACCGGCTCTTCATAGAAATAATTCTTTATAAAGCTGTACGAACCCGTACCGTCCGAAAGCAAATGTACATTGTACTGTTCTTCCGGAATATGGTTAAATGTGAAATACAGTATTTCCTCTTGTGCTCTCAAGTCGTCGCAGAACAAATTGAAATGAGCCTTAGGATATGTAGCATACAATTTTCTTGCATATGCCATAAACTGCTTTGCATAGCTTGCATTATAAATCTGATTTTTTGAAAGCGGCATCATAATTGTAACATTTTCAGGCAATGCCTCTGCATTTGCCGTGTTACCTCTAAGATACCACATATAATTCTTTGCCGGAGCTCTGTTTTCTTTTGCGGCGTTGTCAATATCCTGATACATATACAGCAATGCATACAATGTAGGAAGTGTACCGTATGTTGTATAAATATTGATGTCACCCGTATATGTTTCATCATACTCACCCACATCAAGAGTAGCCGCAATTGCCTCAATCTCTTCTGTAAGAGAAGGTGCGGCTGTCGGGGTAGGTGTCGCTACAGGTGCTACCGACGGGGTCGGAGTTGGTGTCGCTACAGGTGCTACCGACGGTGTCGGAGTTGGTGTTGCTACAGGCGCTACCGACGGGGTCGGGGTAGGCGTTGCTACAGGCGCTACCGACGGGGTCGGAGTTGGTGTCGCTACAGGCGCTACCGACGGGGTCGGAGTTGGTGTTGCTACAGG
>CAYRCC010000003.1:0-34839 GCA_964422725.1 uncultured Lachnospiraceae bacterium | reverse complement strand
CTACAGGCGCTACCGACGGGGTCGGAGTTGGTGTTGCTACAGGCGCTACCGACGGTGTCGGGGTAGGTGTCGCTACAGGCGCTACCGACGGGGTCGGAGTTGGTGTTGCTACAGGTGCTACCGACGGGGTCGGAGTTGGTGTTGCTACAGGCGCTACCGACGGGGTCGGAGTTGGTGTTGCTACAGGCGCTACCGACGGTGTCGGGGTAGGTGTCGCTACAGGCGCTACCGACGGGGTCGGAGTTGGTGTTGCTACAGGTGCTACCGACGGTGTCGGGGTAGGTGTCGCTACAGGCGCTACCGACGGTGTCGGGGTAGGTGTCGCTACAGGCGCAGCATCGTCCGTATTTCCCATAAGATTTACAAATGCCGACGGACTTTCGCTTGTAAATGCCATAACAGGAAGTACCGAGGCAGACATTGCCACAGTCAGCAGCAATGAAATGATTCGTTTTTTATGTTGTTTAAACATAATTTCACCCTTTCTTTTTTTATTGCAGTATTCATTATACATTAATTTAGCATAATATACAAGACACAGTATTGAATTTTGTCGGTTTTTAACAATAATATTTTTCATAAAAATAAATATTTATGCATAAAATACCCCAAAAAGTAAAAAGACACAAAAGTTTGCAGTTTCTTGTGCGTGACAGGGGTTTTGAGAGAATATTCTATCAATGCTTTGACTAAAAAAACAGCCGATAAGGTTTAAAACCCCTTACCGACTGTTTTCTATTTTCGCATTACTTTCTTTCATCAAGCGGTATATACTTCATTTCCTTTGACAACGCCTTATACGCCGGACGTATAATCTTCTTGTTGCCTATAACCTCCTCAAGCCTGTGCGCACACCAGCCCACAATCCTTGACACCGCAAACAACGGCGTATAAAGCTCCTGAGGAATACCCAGCATTTTATACACAAATCCGGAATACAAATCCACATTTGCACACATCACCTTACTGCTGTTTTTAACCTTGGCAAATATTGCCGGAGTAAGCTTTTCAATAAGCGCGTACAGCCTAAACTCCTTCAAAAACTCCGGATTAGTTTTCGCAAGCTCCTCCGCTTTCGCTTTCAGCAACACCGCACGCGGGTCAGACATCGTATAAACCGCATGCCCCATACCGTATATCAAACCGGCACCGTCAAACGCCTCTTTTTTGAGTATCTTTTCGATGTATTCGGAAACCTCGTTCTCATCTTCCCAATTTTTAACGTTTCTCTCTATATCCTCCATCATACTCATAACCTTTGCATTTGCACCGCCATGCTTAGGTCCTTTTAAAGAACCGATAGCCGCCGCAATTGCCGAATACGTGTCTGTGTCCGACGAGGAAACCACACGCGTGGTGAAAGCCGAATTGTTACCGCCGCCATGCTCGGCGTGAATCATCAGCAGCATATCCAGTATTTCCGCCTCCTGATGCGTATATTTATTATCCGGTCTTATCATATAAAGGAAATTTTCCGCTGTTGACAACTCCGACTGCGGCGTATGCAGATACAGGCTGTTGCCGTCGTGATAATGACTTTTCGCCTGATAACCGTACGCCGCCATAATCGGCATTCTCGCTATAAGCTCGATTGACTGGCGCAGAATGTTACCCACACTTATATCGTCAGGATTGGAATCGTATGAGTACAGTCCCAAAACCGAACGCGCCAGCTTATTCATAATATTTGAGCTTGGCGCACGAAGTACCATATCCTCAACAAACCCGTCCGGAAGTGTTCTGAAGTCGCTCAAAATCGCATTAAACCGCTCCATAGAGCCTTTATTCGGAAGTGTACCGAACAAAAGCAAATACACAACTTCTTCAAATCCAAACCGTTTCTCGGCAATACAGTTATTCACTATATCATAAATGTCAATGCCGCGATACCGCAGATGTCCCTCCATCGGCATTTTGTCACCGTTTTCGATATAATATCCGGCAACCTCACCGATGGACGTAAGTCCCGCCATAACGCCCGTACCGTCATTATAGCGCAGTCCGCGCTTTACGTTATATTTACTGAAAGCCTCAGCCGGGAGTGTTTTATACAAATCCTGTGCTTTAGCCTGAAATCTCTCTACATACTCCAATTTCGTCTTATCATCCATTTTTCTTTCCTCCCAATGCTAAACTATATAACTACCATTTTAACACATCATAAGCAAAAAAGCAAGAACCATAAAACCTTTAAGTTATGAACATACGCTAAAATACTATTTCACACACAGCCAAAACCGCACAGAATACCGCCATAAACACCGTACCCCACAAATCGGTAACTGTAGTTTTCATTTGTTTCATTCTGGTTCTGTTTTTGCCGCCATGATAGCATCTCGCCTCCATCGCCATCGACAGCTCGTCCGCGCGCCTGAATGCACTCACAAACAGCGGTACTAACAGCGGTATCATTGCTTTTGCACGCTTTATAATGTTTCCGCTTTCAAAATCCGCACCGCGCGCCATCTGTGCTTTCATAATTTTGTCCGTTTCCTCTGCCAAAGTAGGGATAAAACGAATTGCAATAGTCATCATCATCGCTATTTCGTGTGACGGAACTTTGATTTTGTCAAACGGCTTTAAAAGATTTTCTATTCCGTCGGTCAGCATAAGCGGCGATGTTGTGAGTGTCAAAAGAGATGTTCCCATCATAAGATACAGTAATCTTAAAATCATCAGCACCGCTGTCACTATTCCTTCGCGTGTAATCGTAAGGCTTATTCCCATTAACTCCGGCGATTTCCATACCGCTGTGCCGGAAGTCATAAACAAATTTATCGCCGCTGTAAAAATTATTATAATTATCATCGGTTTAAGACCGCGCAAAACAAACCCCGTTGGCACGCGGCTGGCAAATATCGCCGCAAAAGTAAACAGTGTAAATACCGCATAGCTTACAGGATTGTTTATCATAAACAATGCCACCACATACACAAGCACAAAAATTATTTTTACACGCGCGTCCAAACGATGTATAAACGACTTTCCGGGAACATACTGTCCTATTGTAATGTCTTTAAACATTTTTGTTCCCTCCAATCAATTTTCCTATTTCCGCCGCCGCTTTTTCAACGGTATAAATATCCTTGGGAATGTTTACGCCTTTTTTTCTCAGCCGCGCGACAAGCTGTGTAATTTGCGGCACATTAAGTCCCATTTCGCGCAGTTCATCGCCATGCGAGAATACCTCGCCGACACTTGCGTGCATAAACAAATGACCGTTGTTCATAACAATTACGCTTTTTGCAATTTTTGCCACATCTTCCATACTGTGCGACACAAATATTACAGTCATATCTCCTGACTTTTCGTGCAGATACTTAACACTTCCCAATATCTCGTCACGCCCTGCCGGATCAAGTCCCGCTGTCGGTTCGTCAAGTATAAGCACCTTCGGGCGCATAGCAAGCACTCCGGCAATCGCAACTCTACGCTTTTGACCGCCCGAAAGCTCAAACGGTGATTTTTCCAATATGTCCTCTTTTATACCCACAAGCTCAATTGCCCAATATACGCGCTCTTTTATTTGTTCTTCGGAAAGTCCCATATTCTTAGGTCCGAACGCTATATCCTTGTATACGGTTTCTTCAAACAGCTGATGCTCCGGATACTGAAATACCAAACCTACAGTGCGCCTTATAAGCTTTAAATCCGTTTTCGGGTCGGTAATATCAATGCCGTCAACGTATATTTTGCCGGACGTCGGCTTTACAAGTGCATTAAAGTGCTGTATAAGCGTGGATTTTCCGGAACCGGTATGTCCGATAAGCGCGGCAAAATCACCGTCGGCTATTTCAAGATTCACATTATGCAGTGCGTGCTTTTCAAACGGCATACCCATTTGATACACATAGCTCAAATTTTCTACCTTAATCATTGCCGTTCCTCCAATACTCGCATTATTTCGTCCGCACATTCATCAACAGTCAGTACATCATTTTTAATGCTTATCCCCATTTTTTCAAGTTCATATGCAAGCTCTGTAACCTGCGGCACGTCAAGTCCGAGCTTTTTTAATTTTTCAACCTGACTGAATACTTTCTTCGGCACATCGTCAATTACCGTTTTTCCTTTTTCCACAACTATTACTCTGTCTGCCTGTGCCGCCTCGTCCATATAGTGAGTTATCAGCACTACAGTCATATTACGCGTTTTGTTAAGCATTTTTACGGTGTCTATAACTTCTTTTCTGCCGGACGGGTCGAGCATTGCGGTCGGCTCGTCCAATATAATGCACTCCGGCTCCATCGCAAGCACCGAAGCAATTGCTATTCTCTGTTTCTGTCCGCCCGAAAGTCTGCTCGGTGAATGGTGCGCAAACTCACTCATTCCCACAAATTTCAAACATTCATCAACTCTGCGTCGTATTTCGTCGGGCGCAACTCCCAAGTTTTCAGGCGCAAACGCAACCTCGTCCTCGACAATCGCCGCAACCATCTGGTTATCGGGATTTTGAAACACCATTGCGGCGGTACTTCTTATGTCAAACAGCTTGCTTTCGTCAGCCGTATCCATACCGCTGACATATACCTTGCCGCCCGACGGCAGCAGCACTGCATTAAAGCACTTTGCAAGGGTTGATTTGCCCGAACCGTTATGTCCGAGTACGCAGGTAAACGAACCTTTTTTTATATGCATACTTATATCGTCTATTACCAGCTCACTGGTTATTTCACCGGTTTCCATATCCTCGTCTGTATACGAATATGTCAAATTTTCAACATCAATCATTTGTAATTCCTCATTTCACTACTGCTCCGCAATCTGCGGATGCAACGTAATTTATCCGTCATTCACTCTGCCAGCGTCCGCTGATACCGCACGGCAGTACCAATCCGTTAGACTGCATAGGCAGCCCTATTTCGTCAGCCGTAATTATACCGCCGTATTTCTTTTTAACCGTCATCGACAGTACCGTTTCGAGTATAGATGCCGACAAACCCGTCGTGTATGAATTTATAAGAAAAAACAGCGGCTTGTCCGACAATATTTTCATACACTCGGTTATAAGCGGATAAAGCTCATTTTCTATCTTCCACACCTCACCCGACGGTCCGCGCCCGTATGACGGCGGATCCATAATAATCGCATCGTATTGTCTTGCACGGCGGTTTTCGCGCTGTACAAATTTCACCACATCGTCAACTATATACCTTACGCTCCTGTCACCGAGTCCGCTTGACATTACATTTTCCTTTGCCCATGAAACCATACCTTTAGAGGCATCTACATGCACCGTCTGCGCGCCTGCCGCAAGTGCCGCCACGGTCGCGCCGCCCGTATATGCAAAAAGATTCAAAACACGTATCGGTCTTTGTGCGTTTTTGATAAGAGCCGAAAACCAATCCCAATTAACCGCCTGTTCGGGGAAAAGTCCCGTATGCTTAAATCCCATAGGCTTTATATTAAATACCAAATCATTGTATTTAACTGTCCAGCGTTCGGGCATTTTTTTGTTGAAAAACTGCCAGCTTCCGCCGCCGGAATTGCTCCTGTGATACCATGCATCGGTATTCTTCCACAGCTTCTGTTCGGACTGCTCGGTCCATATAGCCTGTGGATCGGGTCTGCGCAAAAGGTATTTTCCCCAATATTCTATTTTTTCACCGCCGGCACTGTCAATCAATTTGTAGTCCGACCATTTATCCGCAAGCCACATAACAATTCTCCTTGTACTGTAATCAAAGTTTATTTTGAGTTTGTCTGTCCTGTTGAAAGACTTAATATGTTAATTTTATCACTATTTCATCATATCAGTCAAGCATTAAGCGGTATACCGCTTTTTTTTGTCTAGTATGTTTAATAATTAACAAAAAATGTATTGCTAATTATGCATATCTGCAAACAAACTCGCCGTTCCGTACGCTGTGCTACAGGTTTTTAATAATTGCCGCTATGTTGTTTACGGTGTTTTCGTTAATAAAATGTTCTGCCTTTTCTGTCTGCTCAAGCTCATTTTCACTGTGATTCACCTTGCAGAAAAATCTGTGCAGTACATCGTGTCTGTAAAGAAGATACTCCCCAATACGACTGCCCTCTCTGCTCGGCTTAATTACTCCGTATCGCTCAAATTCAACCAAGCCGAGCGTATTCATATGCTTTACCATCTTTGAGGCCGACGACGGCGAAACGTTAAGCCGCTGTGAAAGCACGCTTACCCTTGCATACCCGTATTCGGCACATATACGGCAAATCATTTCCAGATAATCCTCCATCGCATTTGTAATACTCTCATTTTCTTTCAGGCTGTACCCTTTAAGCGTATAAAAATCATTTTTCTTCATAACTATCCCTCACCAAAACACTCAATATGCATACTTTAATAATATAGTTGGTTTAAGCAAATAAAGTTTGCTTACGTCAATAATTTATTAAACGGGGGTGATAATTATGACACTGTCGGCTCTGCCGATCGGGCATACCGCAAGAATACACGCGCTAAACTCAGACAGCGCAATGAAACGGCGTTTGCAGGACATAGGACTTATCGAAGGCACGAAAGTGCAGTGTTTACAGAAAAGCCCCGCCGGCGACCCTGTTGCATACTTAATACGCGGTGCGGTTATAGCACTAAGACTTGAGGACTGTGCAAATATTGTAATTTGCTGATATTCTGCCGGCACATCAGCCGGCGTACATATATTTACGGAAAGGACTTGATAATTATGGGACTGACATCTTCGTCAACCGGTCAAGGCGCACCGGACAGAAATATAAAAATTGAGCATCTGCACGATTGCGATATATCGGTTGCACTTGCCGGAAACCCCAATGTCGGCAAAAGCACCGTATTTAACGCGCTCACCGGTATGAATCAGCACACAGGCAACTGGCCCGGCAAAACCGTTGCAACCGCAATCGGACGACATATCCGCCGCAACCGCGAATATGTACTTGCCGACCTGCCGGGTACATATTCACTTATGGCACATTCACCCGAGGAGGAGGTTGCGCGCGATTTCATATGTTTTTCAAAGCCGGACGTTACTATCGTTGTATGCGATGCCTGTTGTCTTGAGAGAAACCTTAATTTGGTACTGCAAACATTGGAGATAACTCCCAATGCAGTGGTGTGTGTAAACCTTATAGACGAAGCGAAAAAGAAGAACATCAGTATAAACTTTGAATTGCTGTCTAAAATATTAAAAGTTCCGGTAATTCCGACAAGCGCAAGGAGCGGGCGCGGACTTGAGGCACTTATGCAAGCCGTCGAACAGCTTGCGGATAACCCCGGCAAAACAGCAATTGAGGTTCGCTACGGCAATGAAATAGAAAACGCGGTTTTGCACATAATGCGCCGCTTACCGCCGGATTTGCCCGTAAACCGCCGTTGGGCGGCACTGCGTCTGCTTGACGGGGCCGCCGACGAATTGACAGAATATATTCCGTCAATCCCGATTTCGGGTGACACTGTTGACAGTATACGCAAAAAATATATTGCACCTGACATTTGCGTTTCGGATAAAATCGTATCGTCGCTTGTGATTACAGCCGAAAAAATCGCCTCACGCACAATACGTACCGATGAACACGCCGACCGCTGTGACCGCCGCCTTGACAAAATACTGACAAGCAAACTGTTCGGCATTCCGATTATGATAATCCTGCTATTTTTTATACTGTGGCTTACCGTTACAGGTGCAAACTATCCGTCACAGGCACTGTCGGCGGTGCTGTTCGGATTTGAAAAATATCTGCTGAAATTCTGTGTATTTATACATCTTCCGTCTATCGTATATGAGCCGATTGTATATGGTATATACAGAGTTTTGGCATGGGTGACCGCGGTTATGCTGCCGCCTATGGCGATATTTTTTCCGCTTTTCACATTGCTCGAAGATTCCGGATATCTGCCGCGTGTAGCGTTCAATTTGGATAAATATTTTAAAAAAGCGTGTACTTGCGGCAAGCAATGTCTTACGATGTGTATGGGATTCGGCTGTAATGCCGCCGGAATAGTCGGTTGCCGCATTATCGACTCGCCGCGCGAAAGACTTATAGCAATACTTACAAACAGCTTTGTTCCCTGTAACGGACGTTTTCCTACTATGATTTCTATCATAGCGATGTTTCTTATAGGCGGTGTTTCCGGTTGGCACGCGACGGTTCTGTCGAGTCTGATGCTGACCGCTTTGATAATATTTGCGATACTTGCAACATTTTTCGTATCGTGGTTACTGTCCAAAACTCTTTTGCGCGGTGTACCGTCCTCGTTCACACTGGAGCTTCCGCCGTACCGCAGACCGCAAATCGGCAAGGTTATAGTACGTTCGGTATTTGACAGAACGCTGTTTGTGCTCGGCAGAGCCGCGGCTGTTGCCGCACCTGCCGGACTTATCATATGGCTTTTTGCAAACATTCACATCAATGATACGAGTTTGCTTGTCTGTATATCTGATTTTTTAGACCCGTTTGCATATTACCTCGGTCTTGACGGTGTAATACTGCTTGCGTTTATACTGGGTTTCCCGGCAAACGAAATTGTCGTGCCGATAATCATAATGACGTATATGTCAAACGGTGTGCTTACAGAGATGAACGATTTAAACGTACTGCACTCACTTCTTGCCGACAACGGCTGGACTGAGCTTACCGCAGTATGTATGCTGTTGTTTTCGCTTATGCATTGGCCGTGCTCCACTACGTGTATGACGATAAAAAAAGAAACTCAGAGCATCAAATGGACGCTTTTGTCGATTATACTGCCTGCCGTATCGGGTATGCTTATATGCTTTGTCACGGCAAGTATATGGAGAATATGTACCGGTATATTGTAGGTTCTATCCTAAAATGTTGAGGGTAACCAACAATAGAGCCATACAAAAAAATGAAAATAATAATAGAGCATATTGAAAAATCCTATAAAACAGAATTGTATACAAACCAATTTCAAAGGAGAACTCAATGATATTTTTTGCACGTGATTTTCGCTTGCGGCAAAACTCGGAAAAATAATAAAAATCACGTTTTAAAAGGCTGCCGACATTTTGCCGACAGCCTCAACACCGCTATTGCGGTTAATTATCATATTCTGTTATTCAAGAACCACATCGTATGCCTCGCAAACAGGTTTGATTTGTTTGAGGTCATTCCAAAGGAATATTTTACTTCCGTTTTTCAACACAAACCCGTCAAGACTTGCTATTTCGTTTTTGCCGTTCGTAAGTGTCTGAGTGAGCACTTTAACATCGGTCAGCTCGTCGTCATAGTTTGCCAAGACAAGTGTATAATCTCCCGCATTTCTGACGGTAACTTTTAACGTTCCGTCTGCACAGCTTATTTCGTTTGCGGTAGCGAGGATTTCGATATCGGAAAACGAATCCACTGTGAAAGTCACAAAATTTCCCTTGTTGCTGTAATTATTGTCAAGAACAAAACTTTTTGCGCCTTTTTTTACTTGTTCGGAATATTCATTATAAAAATACTCTTTGGTACCGTCTGATTTGTGGTGAATAATCTGTTTCGGAGTCATATTTCCTACACACAACGATACCGTCATTTCCGAACCGTCGAAATTTTCGTCACTGATTTCGTAAACCAAAGGCTTTTCGGTATTTTCACCTTTGATTTCAAGTTTCGGAATTATTTCGTAAACAAGTGAATTTATTGCGGTTTCGTTCCACTCATTAAGCGCGCTTTCCTCGCTCTTTAAGTTGATATCCGCATAGGTTTTTGCATAAATATTACCGGTTATGTCTGTTTGGTTTGAAATCACATCTTCAACATAACTTGCTTTTACCGCCTCACTGATTCCGCCGACCGTTGAAAGGCTTTTGCTTTCGGCACTGTCGACACAGGTAAACTCATTATTTATCGTAACCATACTTTGTGCATCGGAAAGTGTATAATTATTCCCGTTAGTTTCACCGACATAGGTTAATTTGTAAAGCTCAATTGAGTTCGGAGTCAAAGTATCGCTTGTCGCAAATGAGAAATACTGCTTTGCAATACCGTCCGTTGTTTCTTCGTATGCACTCAAAACTCCGTCATTTCCGCCCTCGCTCGCCGTATTCCAATATTCGGAATAGACCGATGCAATACTTGCCGTTTTGTCCGATTCAATATTTATGCGATAACCGTATTTGCTTTTTTCGTACGAATACATCATAATGCTGTTGCCGTCACTTTGCAATCCGTAAGGTATGTTGTGAACAACCGTACTCAAGCTGTAGCGCGGCAATCCGGCATCAAGGTCGCCGCATTCTGCGGCAAACTCGGACTTAAGTATCATAACACCGGTATCCGGTTCAAAATAATCAAATGTACCGTCGGCGTTTTGAGTTACCTCCGCCGCCTCGATTTTTTGCACATATTCTTCTTCGGGAACTTTCAATGTGTAATATTTATCACCGATTTTCGATACGGCAAGATACATACCGCCGCTTGTTACATCATCTGCATTCTCGACTTTTTTGAAAATCGGCATTGCTTTACCGCAAGTATCGCATTTGCCGTCGTTGTTTTTGTCCGAATGGAAAGCCACGGTATAAAGCTCATCTAAATCACGCCAAGTTTGATTTTTACATTCCTCGTCAAGAAAATAGTATTCGCAGTCATCGCAATACCAATAATCAATTAATCCGTTCTGCCGGCATGTTGCGGCTTTTCGTTCTGTCTTTGCCGCACTTGTATGTTTGCAGCCTTCCTCAGGCTCAATGATAAGCTTCAGCACTTTTGAAACAGACTCTTCGTCGCGCGTTGCCGTAACTTTAAGGTTATATTTTCCGGCAACCGGATTTTCCCAAGTAATTTCGCCGCTTTCCGCGTTAATTGATAGTCCATCGGGCAACGTTTCGCCGTCAGCGGCTGACATACTCCACGTAACGATATCGTCTGTGTCACGTGTGTAAACCGTACAGGAATATTGTGCATTTACGTTTCCGTGCCACAAAGAATCTCTCCCGATTTCCAAAGGATCTCTCGGGTCAATCACCAATGTGTAGGTTTTCTCAATAGGTGTTACGAGCTGATCTATGCCGATTCTGTTTTTTGCCTGCATTGTAAATGTATAACTTCCCGCTTCTGTCGGAGTTCCCGAAATTGTTGGGTGATCGGAAGAATGTTGTGCTCCCAATGTCAATCCCGACGGAAGTTCGCCGACGATATACCAGCTGTTAGATGACGGAGTGCCGCTAAATTCAAAATTCACCGAATAGTATTCGCCAACCTTGCCTTTTTTTAAGGTATCGGGAGTCAGTGTGTTCGTCGTTTCAGCGGCAAACACCGCAGACGGCAGCTGCACAAAAACCATAAGACACGCAAGTGCAAACGCTAAAAATTTACCTTTTACTTTCATAATAAATACCTCCCTGCATTTTGAAAACAGTAAATCTGATTTCGGACATAGCCGTATGAATATGTATACTACTACATATTATATCATAGTCCATCAACTGAAATCAATATATATTACTTATTAATTTTATCAAGCCATACAGCAACATTACTGAGCTCTAAATTCAAATCAGTATAAGCTTAATATAAAAAGAGCGGATTTACTAATTCTTAGTAATCCGCACATCAAATGTTCTGTACTGTCGGGCGAAAGCTGTTCTTAATCTATCTATATACTACAATTCTGATAGATAGAGCAATAAGAACGCAAAATTTATAAATATTTATCCAGACAACACTGTTCTTTTACCTCTTTCCCAAGTAAAGTTATTGCTTTATGAGGACATTTGCTAATACATGAGTAGCACATGGTGCATTTATCGCCGGACACTGCTTTTCCATCACTAATCGACAAATTTTTCATAGGACAGGACTTCACACACAATCCACAGCCAACACACGTTTCATGTATTTTTAGGTTGTTGGAATATCCCGTAGTTTTATTATAAAACCATAAACGCTGCCCCAACAGTCCCGCAATATGAGCAAAGAATGTTATTCCGTCCTTAGGATATTTGCCGTTTTTTATACTTACAACTGTTTGCTCAATCTTCTTTGTTGCCATGGCAACTATTTCTCGGTTTTCTGCCACGGATTTTTTTAACAGCTTACTGTCACATACAGAATCCGGCATACGTACATGAAGTCCGCCAAGAATATGAGCTCCGTATTTTTTTAAGATTCTTGCCGTGCAACCGGCACCATCTCCGCTGAAAGCTCCCATTGTTGCCATACAAAAAACATATTTTCCCTTCCATAAAGCTGAATTTTTATGTATAAAATCTCTTACCATATAGGGAGAATTGGAAAACTGCGTAGCATACCCCAAGAAAATTACGTCGTTGGACTCTATTTCCTTTACCAAATCAGGATTGTCCAAAGACATTACCACAGCATCTGATTCCAAACCTTTAACCAACAAATCCATACAATATTTTGTATTCCCTGTTCCGCTCAAATATATCCCTAACATTTTCTATTTCTCCGCACAAATCGCTTTATGCAATAATTCAAAACTTCTATCCGAAAATTTTTGTTGCATATGAAGCATTTGAGTAATATATCCCTTGTATAATATATTTAGGTTGATAAAGGAGCCTATCTCCCAAAATTAACTGTTTAATTATACATCAAAATGATGTATAATGGTTTTGTCAGATAAAAGATGTCGTTCACTCTTTGAGCGGAATAACTCCTACCTCGTACTCGAAAGACTGACACCTCTTGTATTCATAATCGTATTATTTTCATTATACACAATTATGTCTGAAAAGTCAACTTAATATAAATCAAAATTCACGGTCGGAATTGTTGAATAAGTTAGATGATACTTAAGACTTCGGTTTTGGGTGTTTTTTTACGTTTTGGTAAAAATTTGTGCATTTTTGGCAGAAAATATTGAAATTTGCGGGCGAATAATGTATAATATACATTGGATAAGTTTATTATTTGATGTAATATATTGATAAGATTGATTTATAAATGAATTGAAAGGATATACTACAATGGCTAATAATTGGATTTTTCCAAGTAACAATTACGGTACGGTTATCGGTATAGGCGAAGCCGGAATAGAAACATTCAAGGGTTCACCATATCGGTCATTGGCAAGAGAGATATGTCAAAATTCCATGGATGCAAGAGCTGATATAAATAAGCCTGTTATTGTTGAATTTTCATGCTTTTCACTTGATAGCAGAGAGATTCCCGACTATAATACCTTACACGATGCAATTAGTTCTTGCCTGGATTTTTGGACTGAGCAAAATAACAGAAAAACAATAAATTTTTTTAAGAAAGCAAAGACGGTAATTGAAAATAAATCTATCAATATTCTAAGAATAAGCGACTACAATACAACGGGATTGAAAGGTTCGGATAAGGAATATAATACGCCTTGGCATAATCTTGTTAAAGCTGCCGGAGTTTCCGATAAAGAGGGTTCGTCCGGCGGAAGTTTTGGAATCGGAAAAGCGGCACCTTTTGCATGTTCTGATATCAGAACGTTGTTTTATGCGACAAAAGATATTGACGGTTTATCAGCCTTTCAAGGTATAGCAAAGCTTGTATCTTTTAGAGAAAAAGGTTTTTTTAAGGATAAGGACAGTATTACTTCGGGAACAGGTTATTACAGTGCTGATAAGAAAAACAATCCGTTGCGGGAATGTCGTTCTATTGATCCGAATTATACAAGAGATACTTTTGGCACTGATATTTTTGTATTGGGATTCGATAAAAGTGCCGAATGGAAATCTGAAATAATAAATTCATTGCTTGAAGATTTTCTTATAGCTATATTTAATAATGAACTTATAGTAAAAATAGACGGAACAGAAATAAGTTCAAGCAATCTTGGTGAAATAATAGGTATGTATAAAGATATAGCACCGATTGCATACAATTATTATCAAGTTCTCACAGATGAAAAATCTACTGTGATTGAACATAAATTTGATGATTTAGGGACAATAGAACTTCGTATTCTTATAAATCAAAATCTTCACCGCAAAGTAATGATGTGCCGCAAAAACGGAATGAAAATATTTGACAAAGCAAATATTTCCGGTACAATTCAGTTCGCGGGTATATGTATATTGAAAGACGAATGTATAAATGAGTATTTTAGAGATATGGAAAATCCGCAGCATAACAAATGGGAGCCGGAACGGCATAGTCGGGACTCTAAGGTTAAAGCTAAAAACAATATATCTATGTTGTATAAATTTGTAAAGAATGCAGTAATTGACCTTGGAAAGAAAACTACTGTTGATGAAATTGATGCGGAAGGTATGGGTGAGTTTTTTGCTGATTTGGAAACTATCAATACCGATAATATGAGTAAAGAAGAAGCAATAAGCAACCATACGAGTAATATTGAAATAAATGTATCAAAATTAGAAAAAGAACAAATGGGATACGAGGCACTTTTAGATGGGGAATCGGAATATCCCGAAGAACCGGATATTGATGAATTTGATAAATCTTACGGTGATATAGGCTCAAAGAATACTTATGACGATGAAAATAATTTGTCACATACCGGAACGGGTTTCGGAAATGATGAAGGTGATAATTCCGGAACACATAATACAGGTGAAAATGCATTTTCTGCGAATTACGGTGATTTTTTTGACGAGAGTAGAATAACACACATAGGAACAATGTCTGTGAGACTTTTTGTTTCGGATAGAATAAATAATGTATATACATTGATATTTGTACCTAAAAAGAATACAGGAAAAGGATATTTACAGATTAGTCTTTCAGGTGAACAAAAAAATATAAAAGTTGCGGTTGTCAATGCAACCGATCTTGATAATAATATAGCATTGCGTTGTAATAGTAATAAAATTTTTATGAACAATATTGAGCGGAATAAAAGGAATAAAATTTCTTTTCAGCTAGAGTATGCTGAAGAATGTTCGTTGGAGGTGAAATTATATGGATATACGTCATAGATTATACCCTTATCCGGTTCTTTCGGATACGACGAGTGACTATATAAACAGTAGTTTTGATATGGATTTACAAGTGACCAAAGGTATGAGAGAAATTTGCTTTTTTATATCTTTAAAGCTAATAAATAACGAAATAGAACAATTGATTGCTGATGGATTTGCAGAATATGTTATACATATTGAATGTCCGCATACATCGTATAGAACGGTAATTAGAACAGACGAATATGAAATAAAAAAGAATATCCCTGAACATAAATTAAACGGAAAAGTGACCGTATGTGCTTTTATTATTGCAAAAAATATAATATCGGAATATTATAACAGTGCATTTAACGAAGATTACGATGGTATGAGTTTTTTGCTTAACAGAGGTAATATTATAGCAATTGGCGGACAAGTAAATATTGAAATAACGAAAGAAGTAGAAGAACTGTCCAAGATACCGTCTATTTTTACGATTTGCAGGTGTGCCGAAGATGTTGATGACAGTATGAAAATTGATATAACAGGTGAAAAGATTGCTATTACTTTGTGTAACAGAAGCTTTGAGAATTATAAAATACTTACGGGAATACCGTCTATGCTTCCGGTTTTACACTCAATGCTTATTGTGCCTACATTGATATATACATTTGAAACATTAAAAAAAGAGGGTATAAGCGAATTTGAAGATTTAAGGTGGTTTAAATCGGTAGAAAGAACATTACGAAATAATGATATGATTTTAAATGAAGGCTTATTAGATAATATACCATCGTATGAATTGGCTCAGAAATCCTTAGATTTGCCCATAGATCGTGCATTTGTTGCACTCGTTTCTCAAGATACCGCAGATGAGGAGGATTGATATATGAAAGTACATTTTTTAACGGAAAATTCTCTTGAGGCTTTAAGGGTAAATATTAAAGGAAACCTCAGACATTATGCCGATAATACTAATGAATGGATATATGATTATTTTGGTTCGGAAAGTCCTTTTCTTGAATATAAACAGGATTTTCCGGAGTTTAAATTAACTTTCAATTCGGAAGACGATGTGGGTAAATCGGATGTAGATAATACAATTGTGCTGTATTCGGCAATGAAATCGCTTACCGATACACAGGCAACCGATGAAAGATTATGGTGCGGAATGTGTCATTGCGATTTTTGGGGGTTTTTACAAGAACGTTGGCAAGTGAAAGACTCTCACTCTTTAAAGGATTTAAATGTTAAGAATAGGTATTTCTTTGCCAAAAACAAGAAAAGGTCATTAATAACCAACAGTTTATCAAAATTGTGGTGGGTTGGCAGACTGACGTATGATGATACACGAGAAGACCCTTTTGAACTGACAAAATATCTCATTAATGATTATTCCACAAAAACATTGGTTATATTTTCAAATAACTACATAAGTAATCGGGATATTACAATCGGCTTGTTTTCGGCATTAAAATATTTGGAATCTATCGGGTATAAAATAAAAGGTAAACCCAGCAGAGAGATATATTACGAGGCAACGAAATACCTTAATGTTCTTGGAGGGACATATATTCTTGACTACTTTTCTTCGGAGGAACTCGAAGAAAAAATTATAAAGTATATGAAAACGATTAAAGGAGCGAGTTGTTCGGATAAAACAATACTTTTATAAATCAGTGATTTTGAATCATTGCACTCAAGACTTGAACTGCACCGGTTTGTACAGACAGTACAAAAACACCCCCTATGGTGGGTATATCCCCAATTTCGTGTAAAGTCTTGAACAGACCTCCAAAATGTTATATTTATCGCACACCCTTCCGTTTTTCAAGGTTTGGTAGCACTTTTCCAATGTCTTTTTGGTTTGTTCTTTTTAACAATAGAATTCCCACAATTTCTATTTACACAAGGAACACAGTATCAATACCGGCAACTCAATTCTACGATATGTTATGTCTAATATGTTCGGTTTTTCAGACAAAGAAAATTCCGAGAGCAGAGAATAAATCTCAACTCTCGGAAAACTTCTGATGCAACTAAATACATGCATATTATTCAATTATCATTTCAAGCGAAGTTGCATAAGGCTCTAAATTCTCACCCCAGGCAAAGACCTTAATCGTTTTTACAACGCCATCAATAGACAAATTATTGAATGAAGTCGAATTTTCTCCTGATTTCAAGGTTTCAGCAGACTGCTTTACTGCCAACAAAACACCATCTTTATCATAACATGCAAAATACACATCGGCAAAAATTGTATCATCGGTTTTGTTATTCACTCCTATGTCAACACCGCCAAAAGTCATTTCTTGATATACCGACAACGAAGTTTTATCAATCTCCAGCTCTAATGCATTAACATCATCAACAATCACTTTACAAAGTGCCGCACATTCTGTACCATCCTCAGCGATTGCTTTAATTTGTATATTGGCCGTTCCTAATTCTTTTGCTTCTAATACACCATTATCATCGACTGAAATTACATTAGTATCATCACTTGCTATTTCAATAGCATATCCTACAGCATTTAAAGGATTTATCACATAATCAATAAAGAAACTTTGCTCTTTCTGCACTCTCAAAACTGTACTATCTAAAACCACGCTGTGCAAATCTTCAGTCGCCGGTTCAATAGAAACTGCGAACTTTTTACTATACTGTCCTTTTTCGTCAGCAGCAGTTATATATACAATTCCCTCTGATACACCGGTAATATTACCGCTTGCATCTACAGTTGCAATATTTTCATTTGATGATTTCCAGACTATTTTTTGATTTGTAGCATTACTCGGTAATACATAAGCATTTACACCTTTTGTATCCCCAATTGCAATAATAGCTGCATTTTCTTTCTGTTTATCATCTATAACTATTCCGGTAACGTCAACATTCCGATTTGCAAGATTTAAATATTCGTCCTGTGCTGCACCTTCTAAAATCTTTGATTTATCAATGCCTGTAAACTTTTTCTTCAAACAGCTTTCCATAGAACCATATGTTGCAAATGCCCAACATGAAGGAATGTTCCCTTGATCTTTAACATCAGTAACATAATCATCTCTTAAATCAAATGTTTTCGGAAAATTATATTTTATACGATTTGCACTGCTTGCACCAACTGTAATATCCGTACTCAATCCACCGGATACCATTTCTGCAGCAGACAAAGAAACCTCTTCATCCGTTTCAATACTCATAACAGAAATTTCTGAGCTGTTAGTTTTCGTAAAAGCCTTAACACATACATTCGCACCGTCAAAACCTATTTCACTGTTACAGTCCATCCAGTCATTTCCGTCACGGCTAACAAAGCTTTCACCATCATTCGCATTTGCATTGCTATATGATATATTCCCATAAGCATCTTGAATTCGGGATTCAATATAGAAATGTGCATTCTTGTCACTCATAAGTTTAATAACAACTGCAAAATTCTCTCCCGGTTTTATTACAACCTCATCATCAAGGTCAAATGTATAATACCCCATATATTCCAAAGTTCCGCCGGCTTTCAAGTTGCTAAACGTCAATCCATCTGCCAATGCTTTTTTTCTTTCAGCAACCGTTTCACCTATATCTTTAATTACATATACATTATATCTTTGACCTTCATTATAAACATATGTACTTACCGCTTTTAAGACTTCTTCAGATGACGTGTTATTTGTAAATACATTCGCACAATATACCGCTTTATCATTTGCATTAAGCGTAACAGCGGCAGTAGCCCCCAGATAATCATATTGATATATCTTGTTATATCCATCACTGTTAAATGCTTCTACATTATTAAATACCGTGCTCGTTGTTGTACCTAAAATAACGTCATCATAGGAAATGTAAAAATAGCCATTATCATTATTACCCATACCATAACTGTTTTTACATATAAATGCACCATCATCTCCCGGTATCGCTCCTTCAACTTCAAAATCTTCCTTTACAATATTGTCATCCCAACCAACAATCGTAATAGCATGATTTGCGCTTATTTTCTTTCCATCGTTTCTCTCCTTATACGGGCAGAAGTAATAGTTTGGATTACTATCTGCAAAAAAGCGGTCATCGTAGTAAACGGACGCATAAATACCACCATACGTCATCAGCATTGATTTCATATCTCGAATATATGCCTCATTTTTAGAGATTTCTTGTCCCACCTTCTGATTTGCTTTCGGAGAAATAAATATAGCTTCCTGCACATGATATTTTCCATCTATATCTATCTGTCCGGATTTTAAATCTTCATACGAATCATCGTCTTCTTCTATTACCCCATTCCATCGT
The DNA here is from genome assembly GCA_964422725.1 of uncultured Lachnospiraceae bacterium. Taxonomy (GTDB): domain Bacteria; phylum Bacillota; class Clostridia; order UBA1381; family UBA1381; genus CAKSNH01. The sequence goes on along the minus strand of CAYRCC010000003.1, from coordinate 15,727 downwards.
GCCAAGTATCCAAGTGCTTTCACTGCACTGCCATCATTTACATCCCAGCCGTTCGTCTTATTTAAGGTTCCGGAACTTTTATACATATTCCATTCTGAAAAATCATAATCAGAAGGAACATAACGATCTGATACTACCACTTCTGCACTTGTCGATGCCACCTTCTTACACTTACTGTATACAGATGCATTTATTCTTGTTCTTCCGACAGAATTTGCAACAATTTCAATCTCATCATCTTCTGTCTTAACAATTTTTGCAACAGTATTATTTGCACTATCCCATTTTATCGAATACTCTCCAAAATCAACATCTATGTTATTGGTTGAAATAAGTAGTTTAGTTTTTTCACCCGGAGATATATTTACAGAGCGTGGTGAAATCTCGATATTCTTTAATCCTTCTCCTGAAATATTACACTGTTGTGTATTTGACTCGATTAAATATTCTTTTTTATTAAACTCAAAAACCAACAATGCTTTCACTTTGAGTAAAGATTCGTTATTTGTCCACCTCAGTGTATCAGCAAAAGAATAATCATTTTTAATTGCTATTTCCTGTGTTACGGAATTACCATTTGAATTAATGCAGTCAATTATACATGATACATTTTTTATATCCCAGTTTCCTTCATTAATTATTTTTCCGGATACAATTATATTACTTCCATTTGTTACAACAGAACTCAATTCCACCAACGGCTCTATAGAAATATCTACATCCGGAGATGGTGTTGGAGTTACTGCCGTCTCTTTAAACGTATAAACAAACTCAACAACGTTACTATTTACATAACCATTTACAACAGCTATTGCTTTTATTGACATAGTTTTTCCAACATTAATTGCACCACTGTATTTTGTACTGCTTATTGTCGGTGTGCTTCCGTCTGTTGTATAGTATATTGCCGCTCCACTTGTTGCACTTGATAATGTAACACTTACCTCTTCTGTTATTGTACCGCTATTTTGTGAGGCGGCAACATCAGAAGCTCTTGACACTGTAATACTCTTACTTACTGTCGTGCTGTCTTCATATCCGCTTTTCACCGCAACAGCTTTTATTGTTTTTGTTTCTACAGTATTAAATCTAATTGCACTGCTGTATTTGCTGCTGTTTGTTGTCGGCGTACTTCCGTCTGTTGTGTAATATATTGTTGCTCCGCTTGTTGTTGTAGTTATTGTAACAGATTTCCCGCCTGCCACATTTGATACTGTGATAATCGGAGTTGCAACCTTTAAATCAACCGACCAAACCGCATACAAGGTTGTAGCAATATTGCTTGTAAACGAGTCTCCTGCTGAATATGTTGCTGTTGTTGCTGTACGGCTTGCTGACCAGCCAAGGAACGTATATCCACTTCTTGTAGGCACTGTACTGCTTAATGTCAATGGCACCCCATGCGTTTTTTTCTGCGATGACGGAGCACCGCTTCCACCATTGGCATTATATGAAATTGTATATATATCAGCAGTCCATGTTGCATGCATAGTTGTGTTATCCGAAATACTTATACTGTCATTCGCGCTATAACACGACCCGCTTGTGCTTCCCTTAGCCCAGCCATTAAATGTATATCCTTTCCTTGATATTGCCGAGGCAAGAGTAAATGATTTGTTTTGCTTTGTTCCGTAAGCATTATAATACTGCGTTGCAGTCTGCGAAGATGGCGTACTGCTACCGCCATTTGAATTATATGACAATGCAAGCGTTCTCGAATATACAGCATAAAAATTCTTATCAGCACTTAACGAAACAGTCGCCGCATTGCCGTACTCATATGCTCCTGCTGTAGTATCATCTCTCCAGCCTGATACTGTCCATCCACTGTATGAAGTCGGAGTCGGTGTTATAACTGTGCCGCTTGTTGCATTATTATATATAGTGGCTGTTTTTGTTGACTGTAAACTATTGCTTGCCGAATAGAATTTCGCCGTCAATGTCTTTTTATATATTGCGTACAGTATTGTATCACCCGTTACTGTATGTGAAGATAATGCAGTTGTTGCCGTTGAAGATGTGTTCCAACCGACAAATTCCCAGCCTGATTTTGTTGCTGTCGGTGTCAAATCTGCCACTTTGCCCTCTACAACAGATGCAGAAATTTTTGTTGCTGATGTGCCGCCATTGTAGGAATAATTGTAGGTTACTGTATATGTGTTTATATTCGATTTCCAAACTGCATACAATGTTTTATTCGCATCGCTTGTAAATATTTCGCCTGCCGAATATGTTGCTGTCGTAGCTGTACTACTTGCAGACCAGCCAAGGAACGTATATCCACTTCTTGTAGGCACTGTACTGCTCAATGTCAAATCAGTTCCGTATTTTTTAATTTGCGATGATGGTGCACCATTTCCACCATTTGCATTATATGAAATTGTATATCCACGGCTCAATTTAACTCCAAATGAACCCGTTGTAGACGAACTGTAGTATCTTGCGGCTAAATAATACTTTGTTCCGGCTGTCATTGAATATGACACCTCAAAATTTCTATCTTCACCGCCATCATCATTATAAGCCAACTGATTACCCGATGAATCATAGATACATCCATAGGTATCTACACCCGTTCCGGCTGTCGATTCAAAAAAATATGTTCCCGAAATACTTGGTGTAAATGTGAAATAATAATATTCTCCTGCATAGGTTATATATGCCGAATCTATTTGATATGCGGTTGTAACAAAAGATTGCGGTGCAGACCAAACCGCATACAAAGTTGTTGATTCGGTAAATTTGGCACTCGCTCCGGCTGTTTTCCCACCTGTTGAATCTGCCGTATATCCCCAGCATGAAAATCTGTATCCAAAGCGCGTAGGTATTGTAGTTGATAACGTCAAATATTCTCCTGCTGTTACTGTCTGTGCTGCCGGTGCACCCGTTCCGCCATTTGCATCATAGGTGATTGTATATGTTTCTACCTTTTTCCATACCGCATATAGCGTAGTATTTTCATTTGCAGTAAATGAGCCACCCGCTTGATATGTCGCGCTTGTAGCTGTACTGCTTTTAGACCATCCAAGAAATGTATATCCACTTCTTGTAGGTTTTGCAGACGACAATGTCAATGTTTTTCCATACGTTTTTGTCTGCGATGATGGTGCTCCGTTTCCTCCATTAGCATCGTAAGTTATTTTATTATAAACAGTTATTGTTCTACAACCATTGTTCAATCCACCTTCAAACGTACCTGCCGAATTAGTTAGAATAAGATAGAATTGCCACGTTCCCGATTCCTTAATTCCAATATTCACCGTCGTTTGAGTTCCTATATCATAATTTCCAACCAAATTGCCATTATTATAAGCAACCAATGTTGCATTACATGCTGTATTATATAATTCGGTATAATAAATATCAACAAACTCTCCTGCAATCATTGTAGTACCGCTTGATCCTATTTCATATCCAGCCGGTGCCAGCGGTCCTACCCATGTGGCATAATCAAGACAAATCCACGCCTCATAATTTCCCCGATAGTTAATTTGTCCCCAATTCCCATCAACTTTTCCAACATAAGCATTATCTCCGCTATTTAAATTTCCAATATCTGAATATTCAGCACCCGGTCCCGAACGAACATTTAAAGTTGTTGCCGTTATAATATAATGTCCGTTTCCATTTGCGGCAAACAAACTAACTTCACCCAATCCCCCCGCACTGTCAACACCTTCTATATCAGGATTTAAGTCACCGGTTCCAATTGTTTCTGTCAAGTATCCGTTCACCGAAGTTTCATTCGTAACATCATCTATATTTTCTATTATTGAATTTTCATAATTACTCTCATTAATAATAATACTATTCTTTTCTGATGCAGAATCAAAAACATCCCCATATTCTGCATATACGCCCTGCGGAATTACCGTTCCCGGCATTGTTATCATCATAATGACAGTAATACACAAACTAATTATTTTTTTGCTCATTCTTCGTCCCTCCCCTAAAAGATTTTCAAAAAATACAAAAACACAGTCAGCACAGTAACAGCTATTTGCTGTTACTGCGCTTGTCACAAAGCAAAATATGAATGTATCATGTGGTTTTATATTATTTAGCTTGCTTCATAACAATTCTGACTGTCTTTTATCTGATTTAATATACTTCCCCCGGCATACACATAGGTTCCATATTCAAATCCCACAAAAATAATTTTATATACTGGGTTTCGGGATCATACGTTTCAAACGGCAATCTCTTTGTGATCTGACCATTTGATACCGTCACTTCACACACTGCCGCCTCTATCATACAGTTTGTTTCCTTATCATATATAGCTGCAAGCAACATTCCTTCTGTAACATCTTCATCATCATTTGTTACCGTTGCTCTACAAACATTTTCATCTACCATATATGCTGAAATACCTTTATTTACCGATACAGCACCACTTGATTCGCCCTCAGCAAGAACTGTTACAATACCATCATAAAATCTCAGGTTCTCCTGTACCTCAAAATTTATATCAGCAATATTTCCTTTATTGATATTTAAAGACAACGCAATACCGTCAGATGACGAACCTATTATCTTAAATTTTACAGAATACAATATTCCGTCTTCTGTATTATCTTCAAATTTTTCGTTGTACCATACCGCGGTCACTTCCTCCAGATCATTCAAATTAACCTTAGGATCTTCAAGATTACTCGTTATGTTGGGATATGCTTTATTTGTTATAATACCACCCCGCATTGCTTGCAGTTTTGTATTATCATACAATAAATCAATCTGAAAAAATCCCAATCCTGGATTATTACTGATACTTATATCCACCGTAATTTCATCACCTATATGTCCGCTGGTCGAAGATACCGACAATGAAGGAATTGATGCCGCAAACACATTTGTTCCTGCAATTATAAAACAAAATACCAATATCATTAATAAACTTACAATCTTTTTCATATCATCTGCCTCCTTATCTGCCTAACTTTATACCTTGCCATTTAGCAACATATTTTCTCATAAGCAAAATATCTTTGCTATCTATTTTACCATCACAGTTAACATCTGCTGCCAATAAGCCTTCTTCTGAAATTTCAACTGACAGATTAGCATTGTACTTTCTCAATAATACTATGTCAATAATGTTAACCCGTCCATCACAGTTAACATCACCATACATAACAGTAATTTCCTCTACTGCAACACCGCCACTTGACGTTGTAAGACCAATCTCTGCGCCATCAGCATTTGTTATATCTCCGTCGGTATATTTAATTTTTACAGGATAGAAGCCTATATCTGCCGAACTGTTTACAGTAAATTTGATACCGAACAACTCGCCGTCTCCCGTTGTATTATTTTCCAAATCGTCAGACAGCCACGTAACAGTAACTTCGCCCTGTTTATTCCAGTTTATACCTGTATCGTCAAGATTTGATTGTATGCTTCCTTTTCCGTCAATAATTTCACCTGCAATAATTTCTGTTGGTGTTAATGCTGTATTATCATATTCCACGGTAAAGCCGAATGCATTAATACCTGTATTATTTTCTATACTAACAGGAACTGTTATCGTTCTGCCCGGCTGAGTCTTTGCATTTCCTACAGAAATAATTGGCCATGCTATTGCAATTCCGCCGCCAACAAGATTGATATTAATATCTTCACCATTTGAGTTTATAACTTCAAGTTGTTCTTCAGTAACTGTAACCGGAATCATTCCGGGAGCTGCATCCTCAGCTACTGCAAACTCAACATTAAACATTACTCCATTATTACGATTGTCTGCAATACTGCTATTTTCCCATGTAACTGTAAGCAAATTTTTATTTTCTGTTATATTTTCAATATCAGCCTGTACGCTTCCGTCTGCAAATGTTTCACCTAAATTTACTTTTGTCGGAGTTAATCTCGTATTGTCATACCGAATTACAAACTTGCTTTCACAAATACCCTGATTATTTGAAATGCTTACAGGTATTGTAATAGAAGCTCCGCCTTCTGCACTTACAGTTCCAACCGTGACCGTGCTAAGTGTTTCATCTATTTCCGGAGTATCATCCGGAACTTCAGGCTCCGGAGTTGAAATATCAGGTTTCGGAATTACAACCTCTCCAGCATCCGGTGTCGGTGTTGGTTCTATGTCCTCACTTTCAATCTCACAGACAAAACCCCTGTCATACGGATTTGAACTAAAGCTTTGAATGTCATTCCACAAACCGAATTTACTGCCTGTTGTATATATTGATAAGTAATTCTGTGCTCCGCCGCCTGTACCATTATTCGGTTCACCAGCATCCCAGTTGTCATAATCAAATTCTTCATCCGTTACCCAAGTCCACACACCTTCATTATCCGCATCTGTTGCACCAAGAGAATATGCACTTCTGAGCGTATCAATACCTCTTACAAATAAATCTTCAACAGCTTCTTGTTCCTCATCATCAGTAATTGTAGCAAGGTGACCGCCAATTGACTCGCAGTATGCCTTTGCATCTTCCCATGACAAACTCTTGTCAATTCTCATATATGTATTTCCAGCATACTCCGTCTTGGCAGTATAGGTTTTGTCAGTTTCTATTTCTAAAATAAAGCCATTCTTAGAATCTCTGTTAAAACTTTCTCTGTCATTCCATGTGCCGGCTTTCAACATTTCTGCGTATCTTTCGATGTCATTTGTATTATTCGGCTCACCGGAATTCCAATTTGTGTAGTCAAATTTCTCATCTGTAACCCATTTCCACGTTTCATCGCTACCGTTATTCACAGCACCTATATAATATCCATCAAATCCTGATACTCCCTGACTCACAAGACTCTGAACCAGTGCCTGTTCTTTCTTATCATTGATTGTAACAAGATGTCCGCCCATTGCTTCACAGAATGCCTTCGCTCCGTGCCAGTCCACCTCATCATCGTATAGATAATAGTAATGTCCGTCATTCTCAATATACGCCGTAGGAACACCTGTTATCTCAGTTTCCATTATATAACCAATATCTGAATAGCTGTTCGGGAAATCGTTCCATGTACCATTACTGTATACACCTGCATAGTGTTCATTATTGTTGGTGTTATTAGGCTCTCCTGCATGCCAATTCGTGTAGCCAAATGTTTCATCGGTCATCCAACTCCACTCAGAATCTTCTCCTTCTTCACTCTCATCAGTTGCACCTACCCAATATTGTGCTGACATGCCATATTCCAACAACTCGTCTACAATATCTTGTTCTTCTTGAGATGTAATTGTAATTAAATATCCTCCTTTATTTTCGGCAAGTTTACCGGCTTCAATCCAGTCCATCTTAACATCAAAAATGGAATAGATATGATTGCTTTTTATAATTGTTTTTTTCGGAATATGATCTGCATTTGAAGTGAAAGTTTTACTACCTAATTCCTGAACACACTTTCCACCAATATATGCTCTTATAACAACCTCATGTTCACCATTTGATAAATCTTTACCATATACACTTGCGTTAAATCTCTCATTTCCGGCCGGATATTGCGGATATGTTTGATGAACTCTATCATTACTATATCTGTTCATAACCACTTCCGGCATATCATCTATCTGATATCTGACCTCTATATCAGTATTTGATGTATGATATAATGCCCAACCCTGCATATATAATTTATTATTTTCAAAGTCTATACAATCTAAACACGTCACATACGGTTCACTGATAGTTACTTCTTTTGAGCCAATAAGTGCATTTGTTCCTTTACTTGCATTTACAGCATATAAATATAATGTCTGTTTTCCACGCTTACCGGTTTCTTTTGTTGTTTCAAACCCATGATATTCTCCTGCACCATATGTATTATGAACATCAGTACGTTTTAAGTTTGCCGTCCCTAAATTATAGCACGGGGCACCACTTCCGGTCTTACCGCCAACATATACATGAATTTCCAATGGCTCGTTTGGATTTAATTTATCGTAAGCCCAACCGCCTACCGAAAATGTTCCAAATCCACCTTCTGCGTCTTCAAAATTTCCATTAAAATCAGATACCGGCTCTTTCTTTTGAATAACAACACCTTTCGTTCCTATTTTAGGATTATGCTGTCCGGAAACATTATTAATTGCGTAAACATCTACAGTATGCGAACCTACGCTGTCAACATTGAAGGTAAAATCAAATCCATGATACGAACCTACTCCATACTCACTTGCCACATCAGGCCTATACACATCCGCTCCGCCGGGAATATAGCATTTTCCATCTACGTATACATGAATAGCTATCGGGTCATTAGGTGCATCATAATCAAATGCCCATCCGGCAACCCGCACTGTTCCTATTCCACCTTCTACCAAATCCACCCATCCCTGCGGATCATTAGACGAAGGAGTAGGAACTATACTGCTATCATATGGTTTTGAATTGAAATTACCACCAAACGTACTTCTATGAGAAACAGAACTTGAATACCAATAAAATTTAGAAGGACGTGTATCAACATGGACAAACGAACCATATAATCCTATCCCCCTAACACCTATATCCTCTGCATATTTAGCTACTGTAGCCGGAGAAACTCCCGATACTTTTATATCTGCCGCCATACCTTTTACATGGTATGAATTTGCAGCTCCTCCTTGTTTTGCATTCCAAGAAGGCGTTCTATAACCCGAATTTATAGTAACCGATTTACCAAAATGATCTCGGATATTCTGCAATATAACAACCAATTCACTATCTATATATACAGTATCACTACCATCTTTACAAGCAAATTCCTTCACCTGAAAATTGTTTGACAGATATGTATTCCCTTGAGAGGCTTTTGAATAGGTTTGTACAGTACTTGCACTCATCAAACTTATTTCACCCTCATCAGCTCCCGCTTCTGCAAATCCTTCTACATCAATAATCAATTCCGGAATATAATCCGCCATAACCGATACATTACACATACTACATAACAGTGATATTATACACGCTATTACACATATTTTTTTCATATCATTTCAGCCCCCTTTATTTTCCCAACACAATTCCTTTCCATTTTGCCACATACTTTCTCATAAGCAGTATATCCTTATTGCTTATTTCTCCATCACAGTTTACGTCTGCTGCAAGTAATCCTGTTTCTGTTATTTCAACAGGGATATTTGCATTATACTTTCTAAGCAGTACTATATCTATGATGTTAACTCTTCCGTCACAGTTCACATCTCCATATGTAATTTCCAAGCCTTTTATATTGACTCCGCCTGATATAGCGTTAATACTTATATCTTCACCGGCAGCATTTATTATTTCAATCTGTTCTTTATTCAAAGAAACCGATGTTTCACCTTCCTGTGCATCTTCCGAAACTTTAAATTTCACATTGAAGATAATTCCATTTTCAACATTATCTGCAATACTATTATTTTCCCACGTAACAGTGAATGTATTTTTATCATCAGATATATTTTCAATATCTGTATGTATACTTCCACTGATAAACACCTCACCAACTTCTACACTTACAGGTGCTAATATTGCATTGTCATAGTCTAGAACAAACTTACTTTCACAGATGCCTTTATTGTCCGAAATAATTACAGGGATAACAACTTCCTCTCCAACTTTCGAATCAACTCTTCCTACTGTTACCGTACTCAGATTTTCGTTTATATCCGGTCCCGGAGTTGGTGTCGGAGTTATTTCCGGTTCTTCCTCTTCGCTTTCAATCTCACAGATAAACCCTATATCATATGGATTTTTATTAAAATTCCAATTATCATTCCATAATCCGAATTGACTACCCGTAGTATATATTGACAAGTAATTCTGCTCACCTACACCATCACCGTTATTAGGCTCGCCTACATTCCAATTGTCATAATCGAAATCTTCATCAGTTACCCAAGTCCATACACCCTCATCATCTGCGTCTGTCGCACCGATTGAGTATGCGTTTCTGAGTGTGTCAAGACCTCTCACAAACAAATCTTCAATAGCCTCTTGCTCTTCTTCATCTACAATTGTAGCAAGATGTCCGCCTATTGCTTCACAGTATGCCTTTGAATCTTCCCAGGACAAGCTCTTATCTATTCTTAAATATGTATTTCCATTGTATTCAACCTTTGCTGCATATGCTTCGTCCGTTTCTATTTCCAGAATAAAACCATTCTTCTCTCCGTCATTATAGCTTGCTCTGTCATTCCATTTGCCTGTTTTAAGCATTTCAGCATAATATTCATTATTATTGGTATTACTAGGTTCGCCGCTATTCCAATTCGAGTAATTGAATTCTTCATCAGTTACCCAACTCCACTTACCATCTTTATAACTTGATGCACCTATATAATATGAGGTAAATTCGCTGTTTCCTCTACTTGCCAAGCTTTGTACAAATGCTTGCTCCTTACTGTCATTCATTGTAACAAGATGTCCGCCCATTGCTTCACAGAATGCTTTTGCACTATGCCAGTCCACCTCATCATCATAAAGATAATAATAATGTCCATTATTATCAATATATTCAGTAGGAGCACCGCTGATTTCAGTTTCTGTGATATATCCTACATCACTGTGTTCATCTTGAAAATCATTCCATATACCATTACTGTACACACCCATATAGTGTTCTGTATTGTTTGTGTTATTAGGCTCACCCGATGCCCAGTTAGAATAACTTATGTCATTACCGTTTACCCATTTCCAAGTACCCTCACTATCCTTATCGGTTCCACCAATCCAATACTGCGGCTTTGAACCATATTCAAGCAATTCAATTACTATTTTCTGTTCATCTGACGAATTAACCTCCATCAAATATCCGCCTCTATTTTTAGCCAATTCATCTGCCTTCGACCATGACAACGGCACATCAAATATTGAATATATTTTATTTCCTTTCACAATTGTCTTCTTTGGCACAGCATCAGTTCCCGGCAAAGTTGCGTGTACGCTCACACTTGTCGATTTGCCTGCAATATCCCACATCCAGATATGTGTTGTATAATCACCTATTCTATCACCATAGTCTGATGAATTCACTCGTATTGTAGCAGTGTTTCCATTTATAACACCATCATACCATTCAGTCTTGCCTTCGGGATTATCTCCATATGGCGCTTCTCTTCCTATTTCATCATTCCAGGTAGCACCGCTTATCCTTGATATTCTGTTATCATCTGATATGTTGCATATTATGGTATAACCTGTATGGTCTATATTACTAATCTCAACATTAGAAATCTGCGGATTTTGATTGTCCGGCCAATATGCATCACCTGATTGAATAAAATGTGCTTCATTTTTTGAATTATACGCATAAATGTGCGTCATATATAATCCTTTTTTGTTTCCGTAATCAGAAGCATTTATTCGGCAGTTAGCCGTTGTACCATCAAATTCACACTCTTCCCAGATAATATCTGATTGATTTCCCGTCGTCCAAGTAGGGAATAATACTCTGTTTGCACCGGTTACATCACACAGTATATTGAATCCTGTATCATCAAAATTTTCATATCTGACATTTGAAATTGTAATTGGCTCCGTTACTGTATTATTGTCCCAATCACTACTGCCGTACCAATAATTTCTGTCTACATTTCCGCTTATACCACTAACTCTCCCCGAACTGGTATATTGCCACATATCATAACTTCCACTGTATGTACACGATGAATTATACTGAGCAACCCATTTACTCCAGTTAGGATTATTAAATGCGGAATCCGTAAGCTTGCTTGTCCACCAGTATTTATTTGCATAAATACCCACATTGTATCCTGCGTTAGTAATAGTGTCACAGAAGGTCTGTGCTATCGCACCCAATTGTGCGTTGGAACAAGTTCCCTGTGTTTTAGAATCTTCCATATCATAATAAATAGGTAATTGAAAATTATAACCCTTTACAAGCCTTAAAACATGTTCAGCTTCGCTTTTTGCCGCCGCTGTACTTGTGGCATAAGAATACAAGTACACACCGCATGGTATTCCGTTACTTATACAGCCTTGTATATTGTTGTACCACTGAGCATCATCCTGATTAGTGTAATTTTGTCCGTAACCGCATCGTATAATTGCAAAATCCACGTTGTTCTTTACCGTTGCCCAATCAATGGTGCCATTATGCTTACTTACGTCTATCCCTTGCTTATTCGGAACACTAAAAAGCATAATCGGATTATCATCTTCATCTTGCATAGAATCAATCTCTGTCTCTATACGTTTACCGTCTTGATATCGCCAGCTGTTTTCCTTAAAATCAGTTTCAGGTGATACCGGTTCTGATTGTGCAAACACAGAACTGACAAAAAACAATTGATTAACTAAAAATACCAACATTAAAACATAACAAATACTTTTTTTCATAATCGTTTTACTCCTTGTAATTATAGTAATTCTTTTATTACAAAACAGATTGTTTTTTATTGCATAACCACTTTAATTTTTACGGTCCGTAAAATACTTATCCACAATAGCTTTTTCTATATCATATACAAGTCTATCAATCGTTTCTCCATCATACGGATTAGGATTATACCAATCATATCTAAATCCATCTGTATACCACATACTTGAATTCTCTCCATATTTCTCTGTCAATTTATTCATTTGAGTTTGAACAAACTCTGTCGTGTTTGAAACCTTTTTATATCCCTCTATATACTAATCCTAAAGTTCCGGTTGTTGAATTGTAATAACTGTTAGCCTCGTCTAAAACCTTTTGCCAACTTTCTGCTTTTAACTTATTTTTGAAATTTATATATTTTACTTTCTGCTCAACAATTCATTCTTTATTTCTCTAATATCCGCAGCAACATCTAAATAAATCATTATTCCTGCCACAGTAAAAAATGCTATAGGTACAGATGCCAAGAAAAACAAAAAACCAACTTCCTCATCTGCATTGATTGCAACAACGATTCCTAAAATGATTATCGCAAAAAATACAAGCCAAGCAATAAATTTCAACCCGACAATCCATATACTTTTTGAATTGCCCGTTTCTGCCGTATTCATTTTTCGTACATTTCCCGAAACATCCTGTTCATCACTATCACTTAAAAGTTGCTCAATATATATTTTTACATCTTTATCAATTATATTAGGTAATATATTTTCAAAATAGGAGCGTGCTTTAAAATCATTTTTTTCAAAAGATTCCATTTTCAAAGCACAATTATCGCATAATTCTTTATAATCACCATCTTCACCCACAAATAAAATCGGAGAATTATCACGTATTTCATTACTTCTGCAAATACAGCATTTGCATTTTTTATCGTTTTCCATTACTATTTTTTCTCCGCAATTATTACAAAATATTGAACCCTCTGCACATTCATTTCCGCATTTCAAACAAAACACAAATTATCACCTCATATATTAATATAATTTCAGCATTTTATAACATAACGCATATGTCTATCATATCTAAGACGATAGGTTTCACTTCAAAGTTTTAGTATAAGCTTTAATCTTCCATTAAATTTTACATACTTGAAGATGTGTCTATCTTTTTAGCAAATAGAAATGCAATTTCTGCTACAATTTCAAAAAATATTGTCTTTCGTTTTTACAACATAATTCATATTATGTTGTAAAAATATAAAAATGTATATTTCATAGTGCTTGTATGACTTTTGAAATAACGTAATTAAGACCAATGACATTTTGCAATATACATTGGTCTGTTTGTTATACATATTAAATAAAAAAATTAAAAATCACTTTCAAAATTTACATTTACTTGACAAAACAGCGTTATAATGATATAATTTTATCAGATTATAGGTTATTTTTTCTTATTTTCTTACAACATAATATGAATTATGTTGTTATTGTCAGCATCGTAAAAACCCCAGTTTTTCTATCTGCCTTCTATGAATTTCACCTGTTTCTATCGTGTAAATTCTTGTTGTATTTATGCTTGAATGTCCGAGTATATCTGCAAGCCTTACCACATCTTTCTGAATCGAATAGTACGTGCGTGCAAATAGGTGACGCAAATTATGCGGAAACACTTTGTCTTTAGATACTCCCGCACTTTTGCAAAGTTTTTTCATTGCCACCCATATGTTACTGCGGTCAAGAGGTCTTCCATTCTTACTTACAAATATCGCTCCACTTTGTATATTGTTTTCTTTCACATAGTTTTTTAATATTTTGCATAATTGTTTTGGTAAGAAAATCATTCTCAGCTTACCTTTACAGTTTATAGTAACCTGCTTGTTTTTAAGTGTCTCCACTGTTATAAATTTCAGTTCGGAAACTCTTATCCCCGTTGAACATATAGTCTGCATCAGATAATACAGTTTTTGACTTTTCTTTTGTTTTGCGACATTTAGCAATCGTTCATATTCTGCTTTTGTAAGTTCCCTTGATTTATCGGCAAATATCGGTTTTTGTATTTTCAATGCTTTCAGTTTCAAGTCATACCATTCATTATATGTAAAGAAACTATTTAAAGATGATATAATTGAATTTACGCTTGCCGGTGCATACTGTTCACACAATTTCTGCTTATATTGTAAAACCAAGCTCTTTGAAATCTCTGCATCACCAACATATACGGAAAAGAAACGTATATCACGAATATATTTTTCAATGGTAGCGCAGGAACGTTCTTCATCTAATAAATACAGCTTAAATTCATTTATTTTATCATTTGTTATGGTTTTCATATTAATAACCCCTTTCGCTGTATATTTTAACACTTAAGAATAAATTTGTATTAATCTATTAACATATATCACTCTAAAAATTCTATAAGGCAAAGCCAATTACAACAAAAAGAATTATCGTTCATTCAGTACACAAATTAAACTCGGTTTCCTTGGTAATTTTGCCGCATTTTTCAAAAAAATCCGCTAATTCTGCCCTTCCTGTGAGTGGTACGTTTCGCTTATCAACATATTAAGTCCGCTCTTCTCACATTACGCCATAAACAGCCCACAAGCCTTTTGTGCATTTTCACTCAACGTTTTTTATGTCCCTGTAATTCTGTGCTACGCTCATTTTTCTGTCCCTTTCAACGGTAACAGTACGTCCTTGAGTTTTTGCGGAATATTGTTTCCGTTAATTTCCGCACAGTTTTCAAGTAAACTCAAGCTACAGTATAAATTTGGTTTCAACGCCGGTGGTGCTATTGCGGAAATAAAGCTAATCAGCGTGACGGATAACAATTACATCGGAAGTGTAAAATTTGACATTAGTGAAAAGACCGCATATGTGAAAGTACTTGTGCTTGATGCGATTCGGAACACTATATAATTTATTAAAATAACTGCACAAAAAATTCGCTTCATAACTCATATAAATTTATTATACTATAAAATTCAACATTTTAACATTTTACAACACCATATAAAATAATCACACATTTTTTAATATTTTTTTGTTGGTTAGAGTGTTTTTCTTCGCTGTAAGTCGTTATTTTTTTCACTTACAAAGATTGTTAACCATTATTTATTTTTAGAATTATTAAAGAAAAAACAAAAAAATCCCAGCAATAATAAAAATTGATATACTATCTTTTAATTATTTGCAAAACTAACATTTAATAAGCTTAAACCTTTTAATTATTTCGATTGAACTTGGACTTTTTGGGCGCAAAAACACTTTAAATCAAAATTATAGAAGCACAAATTGTCATAATAAAAAAAATCATAAGTTTTCAAAAGTACAAAAATGCAATAAACAGGGTATTTTTGCACCCTCTTATATCATTAAATTGTATCATCTTTCAAGTTCTTAAATCTTTCTGTACTTTTAAAAAAACAATAACGGAAATGAAAAAAATATGTAGC
>CAYRCC010000002.1:19456-110713 GCA_964422725.1 uncultured Lachnospiraceae bacterium | reverse complement strand
AAAAAGCGGAAGACTCATAAGCACATATTGATTAAATGCATTCACTCCCAACAAACCACCAACCACACCGATGATTGCAATTACCATCTGTATTATTATTTTTTTACGTTCCTTCACTTTCATCTCTCTCTTTCTTTTTTCTGCCGGATAAGGGGTTGACAAGATTTCTGCAACAAAATATAACAGTTATTAAATCCCCCAAAATACTTCAAGTGAGCAAATTCAAAATCATAGAATAATTATACCATATTCGTACTGATAATACAATTTAATTATCCAAATCTAAATTTGCTGTTTTATGAATTTATTTTTTTGTTCAGGCAATACTACCATTACACCACATAATAATTAACGTTTGGAATGATTGTATGCAAAATATCAAAATATTTCTGGTGGGTGCTGTCGGCTACGCACTGATAGAAATACTCTGGCGCGGGTACACGCATTGGACAATGCTGCTTACCGGCGGTCTTTGCTTTTTAATACTGTACCGCCTCTTCGGCAAACTTGCACACACCGGTCTGTTCTTCAAATGCTTAATAGGCGCGTGCGTAATCACATTTATTGAATTTGCGGTAGGCTGTATAGTTAATATTTGCCTTAAATGGAATGTATGGGATTACTCCGCTCACTCGTACCATTTACTCGGACAAATCTGTCCGTTTTATTCCGTTATGTGGTTTTTGCTGTGTATTCCGCTCTGCCTTATCTCAAAACTGCTGCACAATTACCGATAACTTACCGCAAATCAGCTCGCCCCCAAAAGCGCATACGATTTAGCTCATAGTACATTTGCCGCAGTCGCCGCAGCCGTTGCATATGAGTTTACTGCCGCACTGCATACAATTGTCCCTATAACGCGGTACGTACAAATACTCGTCCGGAATTTGTATGCCCAGCTCGTCTGTAAGCTTCCACTCAATCGGTTTGCCTGCAAAATTTATACCCGACTTGTATGCCATTCTGCTCTGAGTCGACTTTTTAGGTATGTAATACCGCTTTTTATCCTTTATAAACACAGTTCCGGTTTCAATAAAACAGAATGTGACATTATGCGCTTTACATTCCGTGCGAAGTTTTTTTACCCACTCAAAATTGCACGGGCGCGCGCCGTCGTAATTCTCGCCGCCGCATATAACCTGTTCTATTTGATCGCCGCGCAGATACTTTTCTATACTGACAGCCCTGATAAACGGCGCACACATTATACCTTTATGCTTAAAAGGCAGTTCAAGCAGTATCGGTATACGCTCGTCCGCTCTTTTTTGGTTTTCGCACGTGACGTTGAAAATGATATTGTCCCAACCGTCACCCCAGTCCGGCGGCAGACAGTGCTTTACACGTTCGGGACGTTTGGTAAGCAGAAAAAATTTTACGTCACTGCGGCGGTGCATTATCTGCCATGCCGCATTTCGCCATTCATCGGCTTGTTCGAGAAAAAAATCGGAGGTCATACACACGCGGATAAGCTCTCCGCTTTGAATTTTGTAATCGCCGCGGCGGTTGCGGGTTAAAGGGTAATTAAATCCGTTTTTTGTTTTGTAAATGTCAGCACCGTTTTTGTCACGCATACGGTCCAGAAAATACATATAACAATGTTCACAGCCCTCACTGCATTTTACGCACCCGTGCCACGGATTCCATATATCGTGCATAATCTTGCTTTTCCTCTCTACAATATCATCAAAAGCGTACCAAGCGCAAGCATAACACAGCCGATAACCGATTTTACCGTAAACTGTTCATGCAGAATTGCCACTGCGAATATCATAGTTATTACCACGCTCAATTTATCCACCGGAACAACCTTTGAGGCTTCCCCGATTTGCAGCGCCTTGTAATAGCAAAGCCACGATGCACCTGTAGCAATTCCGGATAAAATCAGAAATATCCAGCTTTTTCTGTCTATTGCAAAAATACCGTTTTGTGTGTTTGTAACAAATACCATTCCCCATGACATCAGCACAACCACCACAGTGCGGATTGCGGTTGCCAAAGTTGAGTTTACCCCCTCAATGCCAAGCTTGGCAAGGATAGATGTCAGTGCCGCAAACACCGACGAAAGCAATGCAAATACAAACCACATTTATAAATCTCACTGTCCTTTTCAAAAATCAAAGCGGACAAACCCCAAAATGAGCTTGTCCGCACAAAGTGTAAGCAAACTTACGCTTTTTGAATCAATCCAAGCTTGCTGTTTGCCGATATTCTTTATTTAACTACCACATTAACCAGTTTGCCCGGAACCGCTATAACCTTAACGACTGTTTTGCCGTCTATAAGCTCTTTCAAACGCTCCGATTCCATAGCCGCTTTTTCGGTAGCCGCTTTGTCCAATCCTGTTGCAATCATCATTTTATCGCGGATTTTGCCGTTAATCTGAACAACAATCTCCACTTCATCGTCCACCGTCTTTGATTCGTCGTATTCAGGCCATTTGCCCGTCGCAAGAATACCGCTGCCGCCGAACTTTTCCCAAAGCTCCTCGGTGATATGCGGTGCTACCGGGTTTAAAAGCGTAAGCAATGTCATAAACTCACCCTTTGTAACAGTTCCGGCTTTGTAGAACTCATTTACCAAGCTCATCATAGCCGCAATTGCGGTATTATATTTCATACGCTCATAGTCCTCACCGACTTTTTTGATGGTCTTGTGCATAATACTCTCAAGCTCTTTGGAATAGCCGGTTTCCTCGTTAACCATATCCTGAACATTCCATACTCGTTCAAGGAATTTGTAACAACCCTTCAGTCCCTGTTGTGACCACGGAGTAGCTTGATCGAACGCCCCTATAAACATCTCGTATGTTCTGAATGCATCAGCACCGAATTCGTTTACAACATCGTCCGGATTTATTACATTTCCTCTCGATTTTGACATTTTCTCGTTGTTTTCACCAAGAATCATACCGTGTGACGTTCTCTTGTAATACGGCTCTTTCGTCGGTACTACGCCGATATCATAAAGGAACTTATGCCAAAAACGCGAATAAAGCAAATGCAGTGTTGTATGCTCCATTCCTCCGTTGTACCAATCAACAGGCGACCAATACTCAAGTGCCTCTTTTGAGGCAAGTGCATTGTCGTTATCAGGGTCCATATATCTCAAGAAATACCACGACGAGCCTGCCCACTGCGGCATAGTATCGGTTTCGCGCTGTGCTTTCGCGCCGCAGTGCGGACAGGTTGTATCTATCCAGTCATACGCTTTCGCAAGCGGTGATTCGCCGTTTTCACCCGGTTCAAAACTTTCTATTTCCGGAAGTTCGAGCGGAAGCTCACTTTCCGGAATCGCTACCCAGCCGCACTTTTCACAGTGTACCAGCGGAATCGGTTCACCCCAGTATCTCTGACGCGAAAATACCCAGTCGCGGAGCTTGTAATTTACCTTGCGTTTGCCGAGTCCCTTTTCCTCAAGCCAGCTGATCATTGCCGGAATTGCCTCTTTTACGCTTTTTCCGTCAAGGAAACCGGAATTGACCATAGTACCCTCGTACACATCTGTGTAAGCCGTTTCCTGAACGTTTTCACCGCCCGAAACGACCTCTATAATAGGAAGATTAAACTTCTTTGCAAATTCCCAGTCGCGGCTGTCATGAGCAGGCACTGCCATAATCGCCCCTGTACCGTACGTTACGAGTACATAATCGGAAATCCAGACAGGCAGCTGTTTGCCGTTTGCCGGATTTACCGCATAAATTCCCTCAAGCTGTACGCCTGTTTTATCCTTTGCAAGCTCCGTCCGTTCAAATTCGGATTTTTTGCTCGCCTGAACGATATACTCGCAGACCTTATCCCAGTTTGTAATCTGAGGTTTCAGTTTCTGCACAAGAGAATGTTCCGGCGACATAACAACATATGTAGCACCGAACAGTGTATCGGCGCGCGTTGTGTAAACTATCATATCGTCACCTGACGAAAGAGTAAATTTAACCTCTGCACCCTCCGAACGTCCAATCCAGTTTTTCTGCTGGGTTTTAACCTTTTCGATATATGCGGTTTCGTCCAAATCCTTGATAAGCTTTTCTGCGTACTCGGTAATCTTCAGCATCCACTGGCTTTTTCTTTTCTGAACCACTTCGCTGCCGCATCTTTCACAGGTACCGTTGACAACCTCCTCGTTTGACAAACCTACTTTACAGCCTGTACACCAGTTAATCGGCATTTCCTGTTTGTAGGCAAGTCCTTTTTTGAACAGCTGTAAGAATATCCATTGTGTCCATTTGTAGTAGGACGGGTCGGTCGTGTTTACCTGACGCTCCCAGTCAAACGAAAAGCCAAGGCTTTTAAGCTGACGTGTGAAATTTTCAATGTTGTTTTTTGTCACTGTTTTAGGGTGGATTTTGTTTTTAATCGCGAAATTCTCCGTCGGCAGACCGAAAGCGTCAAATCCGATAGGGTATAAAACGTTATACCCCTCAAGACGGCGCTTTCTTGCGATTATATCAAGAGCCGTGTATCCTCGCGGATGACCCACGTGCAGTCCTGCGCCCGACGGGTACGGGAACTCTATCAGTCCGTAAAATTTTGGCTTATCGCTTGTGTTGCTTGCATGGAAACAGCCGCACCGCTCCCACTTATCCTGCCACTTTTTTTCGATTTGGGCAAAATTATAATTTTCCATTGAAATATATCCTCTCTTATTTTAAATTACTTTAGTCAAGGTTAACCGAAACGGCATCGGTCCACAGTCGTTCCACCGAATAAAATTCGCGTGTTTCTTCAAGGAAAATATGAACGATGACGTCTGCATAGTCAAGTGCAATCCACGTACCCGAACGGTAACCGTCGGTGTGGATGGGTTCAACCCCCAACTCTTTCATTTTTTCCTCAACCTCATCGGCGCATGCTCTCAGCTGTACCGAGGACGTACACGAACACAGCACGAAATAATCGGCAAGAGCCGTTAATTCTCCGACATCAAGAATTTGTATGTCTTTTGCCTTTTTGCTGTCCAATATTTCCGCTATCTTTTTGGCTTTTTCAACAATTTCCATAAATTTTCCGCAGCCTTTCTGCCCACAAATACAAATAATAATAGAAGCTTTAACCCTTTTGTCTGTGGGCGGACAAAGCGTTAAATGGAAATTGTACCCGTGTGTTCGTCAGGGACGGAAACTGCACGGGCAACAAATCGGTTTTACGCAATTTTCGGTATTAAACCCAATCTGCTGTGCAAACAGCATTTCTAATTTTGCCGCTTGCTAAGCTTGTGTCATCGAAAGTAAACGGTCAAAACCGCATTTTAGGTGACACACCAAACCGCACCGTCAAAATGTTGGCTGAATATACGGTTGCTGTATTATAATCATTTTACCACACCGCAAAATATTTTTCAACATTAACGGATAAATTATTTGATAATTATTTCTGCAATTGTCAAACATATGGTTCGTTTTTGACAAAAGTTTGCAAAACGTATAAACGGAGTTTTTTAAAACCATACATTTGTATCTTTATAAAAATATTGGTTTCGGTAACGTAAAAATCGGCTGCAACAGAATTTGCAGCCGATTTTTTATAGTCCGTATCCACCGTTAAACCGGCGGTTTTAACTGATTACTATGTAAATTATCTCTTGCTCAATACGTCGTTTTCGTACTTAACAATTTCGTCAAACCACGATTTGTCGGCAACAACTCCGCACTCCTCGCAATACTGTGCCCAAACGTCACCGAACGGAAGTGTCTTAATTTCTTCCTGCATCATCATAAGCTCAGTCATCTTGTTGTTATCCTGCAAGTCCTTCAAAGCCTTGTTCGGAGTACACAAAGCTGAAAGCAGAGCCTTTTGCCAGCTTCTGAAACCTACGGTCCAAGCTGAAATACGGTTAATGCTTGCATCAAAGAAATCAAGTGCCATATACACTTTATCCAAAGCATCACAGCGTACAATTTCTTTTGCCATTTCCTTTGTTTCGTCGTCAAACAATACAACGTGGTCGGAATCCCAACGGATAGGACGCGTAATGTGGAGAGCGATTTCAGGGAAGAATGTCAAAAGTGCCGGAATTTTGTCCGAAACAACTTCGGTAGGGTGGTAGTGTCCGTTGTCCATCAAAGGCAGACAACCGTCGTGAGTTGCGGCAAAGCTCAGTGTAAACTCTGCACTGCCGGCTGTGTAAGCCTCAACGCCGATACCGAATACTTTTGACTCAACGCACGGCTTAACCTTACTCTTGTCAAACGGCTCTGACAAAATTTCTTCTATTGACTCTTTATAGCGTACTCTCGGACCCATTCTGTCAGCCGGAATATCCTTATAACCGTCACCCGTCCAAATATTCATTACGCAAGGAACGCCTGTTTCCTCGGCAAAATACTGTGAAATTCTGATACAAGCCTTGCCGTGTTCAATCCAGAAACGTCTTGTTGCCTCGTCCGGACTTGAAAGCGTAAGACCGTCTTTAACTTTGTCGTGCGAGAAGAAAGTAGGGTTAAAGTCAAGACCCATATTTCTCTCTTTTGCAAAATCAACCCACTTTTTGAAGTGTTTCGGTTCAAGCTTATCTCTGTCGGCAAATTCGCCGTCTTCAAAAGCCGCATAGCTTGCGTGAAGATTAAGCTTCTTTGCACCCGGACACAGTGACAAAACCTTGTCAATGTCTGCCATAAGCTGTTCGACGGTTGTTGCTTTTCCCGGATAATTACCCGTTGCCTGAATACCGCCCGTCAGCGGACCCTTTGTGTCAAAACCGCCGACATCGTCACCCTGCCAGCAGTGGAGCGAAACAGGAATGGTTTTGAGTGTTTGGATAGCGGCATCGGTATCGACACCGAATGATTTGTAAATTTCTTTTGCAGATTCGTATCTTGCGTTCATTGGTTTTATCTCCTTTGTAATTTATTTTGCAATTTGTTTCAAATTGCTCTATGCAATCATTATATACCTTAATTATAGCTTTTGCAAGTACATAAAAAAAGTTATTGTTTTGACTGAAAAAGTGTCCTTATTTGCAGCAGCGGTATTTGCGCGGCGACATTCCGTAATGCTTGCGGAAAATACGGTGAAAGTAACTGAAATTTTCGTATCCGACATTTTCGCTTATCTGTGCCACCTTGAGTGAGGTGGTTTTCAAAAGGAAAGCCGCCTGATTAAGGCGTTTTGCCTGTACAAGCTCAGTGAAATTTTTGCCTGTCTGAGCCTTTATTTCGCGGCTCAGCCAGCTTAGGTCATAGTGCATTTCGGCAGCGATTTCTCCGAGCGAGGCATTTTTGTAATTATCCTCTATATATCGCAGTACCTTAAAGATGAGCTGTTGTTCGGCATATTGAGGGTCTGTTTTGATGGTGTCGGTGTAGTTTGCAAGCTGGAGAAACAATAGTCCCATTGTCGACTGATTTATACTTCTTTTGTTGTTTTGGCGGTTTACGAGCGTCCATATAAGGTTTTCGACAAGGTTTTGTATCGGCAGTACGTCCGCAACTTCAAAATGCAGATAATCGACAAATCGACTTTCGCCTTTAAGACAGTCAATGAGAAAATCGCGTATCGGATTGCTTTCTTCGCCTATCATACGGATTGCGGTGTCGAAAAACTGAGGAAGTATAATAAAATTAACCGCAATGTCGTCCGCACCGGCGGGGAATATTTCCTGCTCTGCGTTTTGACTTAAAAGCAGTAGTTCGCCTTTTTTTAAAAGAATGTCGTGTCCGTTTATGCGGTGCTTGGTTTGACCGTTACACATATATACCATTTCCACATAATTGTGCGTGTGTGCCGGGAAATGCACAAAACGCGTGTGCGGACGCAGTGTAATCAGTTTCCCTTTTTCGAGTAAAAGCGCACTGTCGATTTTTGAGGAATTGTTTTTCATATATATACCGCGGTTTATCGCGGTTTTGCCGCCGAGCAGCTCGCGTTCTTCTTTACTTATTGATTTAAGCTGATTTATAAGTGCAGTGTCCATATATTATATCCTCATTTAATGTAGTGTTTGAATTTTAACCGAAATGAAACGGAATCAGCAAATTCAGAATAAATGCAATTCCGACTCCGAGTGCGGTGACTTGCAAGGTTTCTTTGAGTGTAGCGCGTTTTAACACAATCAATCCGATGAAAAACACCGCCGTTTCCGCTATGGAGCGTGCTTCAAAGTAAAATCTGCCGTAAACGAACACCGTATTGAACAATACCGCAATTACCGCCGCGCAGACAGCAAACGCTGTTTTGCCTTCGCCTTTTGCCAAACTGCATACGAGTGCCAAAAAGGGGGATAATGCGGTAAAGGCAAACCATACAAGTGCATAACTTTTCGGAAAGAAGCCAAATGCAAATTCGGTATACAAATAATAGGCTGAAACCATTCCCAAAAAGAACACAAATGCGTTTACCGCGGCCCTTAACGCCGAATTGCTGTAAAAGCAAATACATATTCCGATCAACAGCCAGACCGCAAAGCGACCGAAAAAATTGGCAATGTCCGCATATTCGAGTATCGGCGGCAGTTCGTTTGCCGGTATAGCATCCAAAGCTTTTGTAAGCACTCCCAAAACCGCGCCGAAAATCAAAACCAAAAGCGTATTAACAACCTTTGCCGACATTGTCATCGGCTTATCCGCGCGGCGCAGACGATTAAGAAATGTCATAATGTTCACCTCCCGTAAATATTATAAATTATCATTTCGGCTGTGTCAAACATTATGTAAAAGCCTGATGAAATTTATGCGGTAATCAAAGCTTGCCGGCGTGTTGGGCAGGGGGAGAGTGCTTTGAGCTATTGTTTCTTTAATTTTTTGCGCACACTTACGAATTGCGGCGGCAGTTCGCTGTCCGGCATTTTTGCGGGTACGGCTGTTGTGCCGGCTGATTTTGCGGTTTCGTAATACCAGCACTTAAATTCAAGAGTGTCGAGCATTTCCTGAAATTCTTCGATTTTCTGCCGCATTAATAATTTCTGTTTTTTTATAAGCTCAAGCCTTTGATCTATAGTGCCGTCACCGTCCATAGCCATCAGAACAAAGGCTTTAATATCCTTGAGCGGCATACCTGTCTTTTTCAGACATTCAATTATTTTCAGCCATTCATAATCACTGTCTTTGAATATTCTTACACCGCCGCCGCTGCGCTCAACAAACGGCAAAAGACCGCTTTTATCGTAAAATCTCAGTGTTGACGGGGCAATGTTGAGCAATTTTGCCATTTCTCCTATTGTATATACCATAAAAAATACCTCCGCGTTTTATAAAAAAGTATTGACTTAAAGTTAGGTTTAAGTTATATAATCAACTTTAGCAGAAAAAATATATTCAGTCAAGGAGGAAAAAAACAATGAGTAAGCGAGTTTTAATATTGTCGGGGAGTCCGAGGAAGGGCGGAAATTCGGATTTGCTGTGTGATGAATTTATGAAGGGAGCTGAGGAAAAAGGCAATTTTGTCGAGAAAATCCGTGTGGCGGAAAAGAATATCGGCTATTGCCGCGCGTGCTATGCGTGCAGAAACACAGGTGTGTGCGCCGTAAAAGATGATATGGCAGACATATTGCGGAAAATGATAGAGGCAGACGTTATTGTTTTTGCGAGTCCTGTGTATTTTTATTCTATAGATGCACAGCTGAAAGCTCTTATAGACAGAACGGTTGCACGCTGGACCGAGGTTAAAAACAAAGAATTTTATTACATAATGACCGCGGCTGACACCGACGAGGCGGCAATGGACACAACGCTTGCCTGTTTCAGAGGGTATGCCGACTGTGTAAACGGTGCTGTGGAGAAAGGTGTTATTTACGGAACGGGAGTTTATGAAAAAGGCGAGATTAAAAACAGCATCTGTATGAAAGAAGCTTATGAGATGGGCGCAGATGTGTAAGGAGAACAGAATATGAAATATGTAACATTAAATAACGGTGTAAAAATGCCTATACTCGGGTACGGAGTATATCAGGTTACTCAGGCGGAATGTGAGAGGTGTGTAAGCGATGCGCTGAATGTGGGTTATCGTATGATTGATACGGCGCAGAGCTATTTCAATGAGGAACAGGTGGGAAATGCGATAGAAAAATCCGCAGTGGCACGACAGGATATTTTTCTGACAACAAAAATCTGGATTGAAAACTATGGTTATGAAAAGACGAAAAAGTCGGTTTATGAATCAATGGAAAAATTGAGAACGGATTATCTTGATATGTGTCTTTTGCATCAGCCTTTTTCCGATGTTTACGGTGCGTACAAGGCATTGGAGGAGCTATATGACGAGGGGAAAATCCGCGCGATAGGTATTTCAAATTTTTACGCTGACAGAATGGTTGACATAGCGTCGTTTGCAAGGGTTAAGCCGGCTGTGAATCAAATTGAAGTTCATCCGCTGCACCAGCAGAACGAACAGCTTGAGTGGAGCGGAAAATACGGTGTCGGCGTGCAGGCGTGGGCACCGTTTGGTGAGGGCAGAGGCGATATGTTTACAAATCCGACTCTTGCAAAGATAGGGGAGAAGTACAAAAAAACGGCTGCACAGGCAATACTGCGCTGGCACATTCAGCGCGGAGTTGCCGTAATTCCGAAAACAACACATATCGAAAGAATGAAAGAAAATTTCGATGTGTTTGATTTTGAGCTGACAACCGAAGATATGAACGCCGTTGCGGCACTCGACACCGGAAAGAGTGCGTTTTTCTCGCATACAGACCCTAATATGGTTGAATGGTTTGTGCAGATGGTTGAAAAACGCAAAAAACAGCACAACTGTGAGAAAGAAAAAAAGAATTGGTAATTTTGTGGTTTAAGACTGTATTTCAGACTACAGACAAACCCCATTAAAAATTTTAAACAAATTGATAAGTCCACAGCCTAAAAATCCCTTTATGACGGCGTGAAAAATGTCATAAAGGGATTTTTTGTGTCGGGTCACAATTCAAGTACAATAAAAATACAGATATTTTCAGTAATTGTCTTGACAACCGACAAAGGATTTGTTATAATGTAACAAATGATGTAAAACGCTTGATTTTGAAAGAGGATTGTTATGCCACCGAAACCTAAATTTACAAAAGAACAAATAGTATCAGCCGCACTTGAAATTGTCGCGGATAGAGGAATAGACGGTCTTACGTCGAGAGAACTGGGAAATGCGCTTGGAAGCTCTGCCCGTCCGATTTTTACGATATTTAAAAATATGGACGAGGTAGTCGAAGAAATATACGAGGCGGCTATGTGCAGATTTGACGAATATGCGCAAAAAGTCGACGACACTATGCCGGCGTTTAAACAGGTAGGTATTCATATGCTGATGTTTGCCGTTGAACAGCCGGAGCTTTACAAGCTTTTGTTTATGAACGAAAAATCCGGAAAAAAGAATTTTTCGGATACATTTAACGCTACCGGAAAAACCGCGGGTATATGCGTTGAATTTATAATGCGCGATTATGAGCTTGAATACGACGAGGCACTGAAACTGTTCAGACATTTGTGGATATACACGTACGGCTTGGGTACACTTATTGCGACGCGCGTGTACAGATTTAATGAAAGCGAGATGTCGCAAATGCTGACATGCGAGTTTACCGGAATACTGCGTTTTATAAAATCGGAACGATGTGCGGTCAATACAAAGTAAGAGATGCCGCGAAAGGATTTGCGGCAAAGTTAAACATTTTGAATATGGGAGAGAGATGAAATGGAGCTTTTAAAGGAAAATGAGTTTAGCGCGAATAAAGCCGTGGCATTTGTAATGCGGATAACGATATTGGTGTATTCATTGGTTTTGCTTTTGGATATATTGGGAGTTTTCAAGATTGAGCTTGGCTCAATGATAGCGGCGTTTGTGATGGGAAGTGCGGTACTTGCATTGCCGACGCTGATTGTGAATGTACTTAAAAGAAAAGATGTATGGGTTAAATATTTGACAGTTACCTGTGCGGTTGTATTCACTGTGATAGCGGCAGTACATTTGTCGTGGCACGCAGTTATAATGTATGTCTATCCTATAGCTATAGCAAGCCTGTATTTTTCGGGCAGGCTGAATTTTATC
Source organism: uncultured Lachnospiraceae bacterium (assembly GCA_964422725.1). Taxonomy (GTDB): domain Bacteria; phylum Bacillota; class Clostridia; order UBA1381; family UBA1381; genus CAKSNH01. Next base: position 98,750 of record CAYRCC010000002.1, on the reverse strand, counting down.
GCATCGGTTGTTACGATTATCGGTGTGTCGGCGGCACAGATAGCGGCATTTAGCATGGGATATGTGGCTGACGATAACTTTGCGAATATCAAGGAAGTAATTCTTTTCGGAGTTATACCGAGAGGACTGGTGCTGTTTTGCGTGTCGGCTATTTTCACTATGCTGTGCAAACGTACAATGTCAATGCTCGGAAACCTTATGAGTGCCGAACAGCAGAGAGTTATGCGCGAAAAGTCGATAGATATTTCGCAGAAACTGTTTTATATGGTTATAGAGCTTGATAAAATTTCCACTACGGCGGCAGAGGCAACCGGCAGTGCCTCAAATGCAACACAACAGGTTATGCGTGACAGTGAAGATAGCTTTAAGAATATCGAAGATGTTAAAAACAATATGAATACGATAGCGGAAAATCTTCAGAATCTTTCGGATATGAGCAAAAGGATTGCCGAACTTACAGAACACGCGGACCAAATCGCAAAGATGAACAGTGAAAAGATGGCACTTGCATCTTTCGGTATAGAAGAAATATGCAAAGGAACGGACGAAAGTAAGGGTATTATTCAGAAATTGTCGGGACAGTCCAAAAAGATTATCGAGATTGCGGACGTAATAACCGATATTTCATTGCAGACCAATATACTTGCGTTGAATGCGTCCATCGAAGCATCGCATGCCGGCGAGTTTGGGAAAGGCTTTGCGGTTGTTGCCGAGGAGATAAAAATGTTGTCCGAGCAGACAAAGGAGTCGGCGGCGAATATAAGCGAGATTATTACAGAAGTTACGCAGAATATTTCAAACACCGTTTCGGCAATGGAGAAAAACGCGGAGCTTACGCGTAGAGGAATGGCAAAAATGGCTGAGGTAAGGGAGTCGACCAAACAGATAAATATGTCCAACAGCGAAATATCGGAGCAGGTTGCCGGTATGAACGATATTATAATGAGCGTTGCGGCAAACGGCGAAAACGCATCGCATAAATTGGTTGACGTAAGCGGAAACATTAACAGTAATTGTACGGCGCTTGAACGCGTTGCGCAGGTTGTTGGAGAAAACAGTGCCGGTGCGCAGGGACTTGCAAAAATGGTTAAGGGTATAAAGCAAATGGCATTTGAGCTTGAAAAACTGACAAACTAGAGCATGCCTGAAGCTGTGCGGAGGTGGTTTTAAGATGGAGCATTGCAAATTGCAGCTTGGTTGCCTTTGTGTGATACTTTACATAGCCTTTGTGTATTTGCGCGAGCGCAGAAGATATTACGGAAAGGCAAAGCCCACATTGTTTGACGGACTTTTAACGCTGAGTATTCTGAGCGTGTTTTTTGACGGTGCTACAGCATATACGGTAAATAATACGGGTATGGTGGACAGCACGCTGAATACCGTACTGCACGCACTTTTTTTCATAAGCTTGGATTTTATGATATTTGTGGTGTTTTTGTATATGGCATCAATAACAGGTTCATATCCCAAAACGAAAATCGGGAAAACAGCGATGTTTTTTCCGTTTGTGTTTAATGTTGTTTTGGTGATAGCAAATATGGATTCGCTTGAATATGTAAGCGGAAATATCACAAATTATTCTACGGGAGTTTCGGCGTGCAGCTGTTTTGTAATGGCAGTGGTGTATATAACGATGTCCGCGATAGTGTTTTTTAAACGTTGCAATTATATTGAAAGCCGAAAACGCGTAAGTATGATTACATATTTGATGGTGTTTGTGACTGTTACGGGAGTTCAGATATGTTTTCCTGAAACACTGATTTCAAGTATAGGCGGAACAATTTGTATTCTGGGAATTTATATGAATTCCGAGGACCCTGCAATAAAGGAGCTTTCGCATTATCACAGCGAAATTGTTATGAGTTTTGCAAACCTTATAGAAAAGCGTGACAACAGCACAGGCGGACATATAAAGCGCACGAGTATGTATGTACAGCTTATTGCCGAAGAATTGCGTAGCAGAGGACATTACCGCAGTGTGCTGACAAAGGATTATATTACAAATTTGGTCAAGGCGGCACCTATGCACGATATAGGAAAGGTGTCGGTTCCTGACAGTATTCTGCAAAAGCCGGGCAGATTGACTGATGATGAATTTGCCGTTATGAAAATGCATGCCGAAAACGGCGGTAAAATTGTAAAAGAAATTTTTGAAAATCTCGGTGATGAGGAGTATCGGCAGATGGCATATGAGGTTGCGCGGTATCATCATGAGAAATGGAACGGAAAGGGTTATCCGGAGGGAATAAAAAAGCGGGATATACCGCTTTGCGCAAGGATTATGGCTGTGGCAGATGTTTTTGACGCGGTGTCGGAGAAAAGGTGTTATCGCGAGGCATTGCCGATTGATGACTGCTTTGAGATTATAGAACAGGGCAGTGGACAGGATTTCGACCCGCTGATTGTGGAAGTTTTTGTTGACATTAAGGATAAGATAAAAAGAGTCCACAGTGATTTTGCCGTCAAAACAAAGTGAAACGGGCTTGATTTGATGCGACTGAAAAATTTACTTCGCTGTGTATTTAAGGTATGCGGTGCGGAGTAAATTTTTTGATTTTGGCGAATTATCAGTCGGTATTTGCGGTTATATGCAAAAAAACGCGGAATAATCCAAATGTGTACTTGACAAAATCCGTATAAAATGTGATAATGTTATAATAAGCATAATTATAAATCGGGGGTGATTTTTCAGTATGGTTATGAAAATAATCGGTTTGGTGTTTGCACTGCTTGGCGTATTTGTCAATTTCGGCTGTTCAATCATTCTCGACAAGGTACTAAAGGTCACCGAGCCTACGGACGCGCATAGGTTAAAGGTCAAATCGGTTGGTCTTTCACTTGCCGTTGTCGGGGCAGTTATAGTATTTTTCTTTACTTAATGATAATATGACTTTGGAGGATAGATTTTAAATGGAAGAGAAAAACAATATTGCAAAAACCTACGACCCTAAACAGGTTGAGGACAGATTATATGCAGAGTGGGTAAAATGCGGCTATTTTCATGCAGAGGTGGACAAAAATAAAAAGCCTTTTACAATAGTTATTCCGCCGCCGAACGTGACCGGTCAGCTGCATATGGGACACGCACTCGACGAAACCTTACAGGATATTCTTATTCGTTACAAAAGAATGCAAGGTTACAGTGCGCTTTGGGTACCGGGCACTGACCATGCCGGTATAGCTACTCAGATTAAGGTTGAGGAGTTTTTGAGAAATGAGGAGGGTATCACGCGTTATGACTTGGGGCGTGAGAAGTTCCTTGAGCGTGTATGGGATTGGAAAAAGCTTTACGGCGACAGGATTATTAATCAGCTGAAAAAGATAGGCTGCTCGTGTGACTGGGACAGAGAACGATTTACTATGGACGAGGGCTGTTCAAAGGCTGTAAGGGAAGTATTTGTAAATCTTTACGAAAAGGGACTTATCTATCAGGGAAGCAGAATTATTAACTGGTGTCCGCACTGCATTACCGCACTTTCCGATGCGGAGGTTGAATATAAGGAGCAGGCGGGTCATTTCTGGCATATCAAATATCCTGTTAAGGATTCGGACGAATTTGTGATAATCGCAACGACACGTCCGGAAACATTGCTCGGCGATACTGCCGTTGCGGTAAACCCTGACGATGAAAGATATACTCACCTTGTCGGGAAAACACTTATTTTGCCGCTTGTGAACCGTGAAATTCCTGTTATAGCCGACAGCTATGTTGATAAGGAATTCGGTACGGGCTGTGTTAAGATTACACCGGCACACGACCCTAACGACTTTGAGGTTGGTCAAAGACATAATCTCGAACAGATTAAAGTGCTGAATGACGATGCGACAATTAATCATTACGGCGGCAAGTACGAGGGTATGGATCGCTATGAGGCGAGAAAGGCAATGATTGCCGACCTTGATGAAATGGGACTTTTGGTTAAAATTGAGAACCACGCACATAATGTAGGCTGCTGTTATCGCTGCGGCACAACGGTTGAACCGATTATTTCAAAGCAGTGGTTTGTTAAAATGCCGCCGTTGGCAGAGCCGGCAATGAAGGTTGTAAAAGACGGTATTACAAAGTTTGTTCCTGAGCGATTCAGCAAGATTTATATGAATTGGATGGAGAATGTATACGATTGGTGTATCTCCCGTCAGCTGTGGTGGGGACACAGAATACCGGCGTATTATTGTGACGAATGCGGTGAAACAACGGTTTCAAAAGAGGATATTACAGTATGCCCTAAGTGCGGCGGCAAGGTTCATCAGGACGAGGACGTACTCGATACGTGGTTTTCATCGGCACTTTGGCCGTTTTCGACTCTCGGCTGGCCTGAAAAAACTCCGGAGCTTGACTATTTCTACCCTACGAGCGTACTCGTAACGGGATATGACATCATATTCTTCTGGGTTGCGCGTATGATTTTCTCGGCTATGGAGCATACCGGAAAAGCACCGTTTGAACACGTGTTTATTCACGGTTTGGTACGTGACAGTCAGGGCAGAAAGATGAGTAAATCACTGGGCAACGGTATTGACCCGCTTGAAATAGTTGACAAATACGGTGCAGATGCATTGAGATTTACGCTTGCTACCGGTAATGCACCGGGTAACGATATGCGTTTTTACATTGAGCGCGTTGAGGCGAGCCGTAATTTTGCAAATAAGATATGGAATGCCTCAAGATTTACATTGATGAATCTTGATATTACGGAAAATAAGTTGCCTGATGCGAGTGCATTGCAGATTGAGGATAAATGGATTATAAGCAAGTTTAACACTCTTGTAAAAGAGGTTACCGATAATATCGAAAACTTTGATTTGGGTATTGCGGTGTCAAAGCTGTATGACTTCATATGGAGCAGTTTCTGCGACTGGTACATTGAGCTTGTAAAGCCAAGACTGTTCGATAAGCAAAACCCTACCGGCAAGACGGCGCAATATGTATTGACATATGTGCTTTCAAATTCGATGAAGCTTTTGCACCCGTTTATGCCGTTTATTACAGAGGAAATCTGGCAGCACTTGCCGCACGACGGTGAAAGTATAATGATAAGCGACTGGTGCGTTTATGACGAAAAACTGTCGTTCCCTGAGGACGAGAAAAATATGGAGCTTATTATGGGTGCCGTTACGGCTATCCGTAACAGACGTGCGGAAATGAATGTGCCGCCGTCACGTAAAGCCCCTGTTATTGTTGTAACAGATAATACAGACGTATTTGAAAAGGGCGTTGTATTCTTTGAAAAGCTTGCATCTGCGGAATACGCAAAGGTGCAGACGAACAAGGACGGTATAGCGGAAAATGCGGTGAATATCGTTGTTGACGGTGCTGAGGTATTTTTGCCGCTTGATGCGCTTGTTGATAAGGAAAAAGAGCTTGAAAGACTTACAAAGGAGAAAAAAGACCTTGAAAGCGAGATAAAGCGTGCTGAGGGTAAATTAAATAATGCCGGATTTGTTGCGAAAGCACCGGAAAAGGTAGTCAACGAGGAACGTGAAAAAGCCGAGAAATATAAGGCTATGCTTGAAAAGGTAGAGGAAAGCCTGAAAGCACTTCAAGCCTGAAACAGATATATAATGTATCTGTCGGGACGGAATATATAGCAAAATAGAAATCCGCACAGCTGTTAAGGTGAAAACCAATCTTAACGGTTGTACGGATTTTTTTGCTTGTGTTTACCTTTTGGGCATAAACTCGTGCAGCTCAACCAGGACTATTTCGTCGCCCACTCTGACTATATCTTCCCATGGGATAACATAATCGTCGCGTTTGCCGAGCATACCGAGCAGCTTTGCACGACCGGGTACTATGATAGCGTCGATATTTCCTGTTTCAAAATTTATTTCGACATCGTATACATATCCGAGCCGTGACGCGTTGCATACATTTATTACTTCTTTCTGACGTAAATCACATGCTCTGAGCATAAGCATTACCGCCTTTAAAAATGATGAACCGGCATATACAAAAATACAGCCATTTCATATATATGCATTTAAAGAGCTTTTATTGCAGACATTTTTTGTTGTGCCGTAACAAGTGTGTAATATATTCCTTCAAGAGCCATAAGCTCGTCGTGAGTGCCGAGTTCGGCAAGCTGTCCGTGGTCAAGTACCATAATTCTGTCCGCATTTTTAAGGGTGGACAGTCTGTGTGCGATTGCGAAAGTGGTACGTCCTTTGATAAGACGTGAAAGTGCCTGTTGGATAAGCTGTTCGGTTTCGGTGTCGACGGAGGCTGTCGCTTCGTCGAGAATCAGTATTTTAGGGTCGGTCAAAACAGCGCGTGCGATTGCAATACGCTGGCGTTCACCGCCCGATAAACGCTGTCCGCGCTCGCCGACTTTGGTGTCATAGCCGTCGGGAAAACTTACAATGAAATCGTGTGCGTTTGCGATTTTTGCGGCACGAATAACCTCGTCAATGGTTGCATCGGGTTTTGCGTATTTTATATTTGCAAGTATTGTACCGGAGAACAGGAAAGTTTCCTGTAAAACAACACCTATGCGGTTTTTATATTCTTTTTGCGCAAGCTCCCTCAGGTCCGCACCGTCAATTGTGATTTTACCCTCGTCTGCATCGTAAAGGCGCATTAAAAGGTTTATCACTGTCGATTTGCCCGCACCCGAATGTCCTACCAAGCCTATCATTTCGCCTGACTTTACGTCAACCGATAAGTTCTTTAAAACCGGCTGATACGTTTTGTAGCCGAAGGTTACATTGTCAAATTTTATACCGCGTTGCACTTCGTTTCCGAAAGACTTTTCACCGTCCGTTATTTCGGGGTCTTGGTCGAGGACTTCAAATATGCGTTCTGTTGCGTTAGCCGCCTCTGAGAGCCACCGCGGCAGCATACTGAACCATTCAAGTCTTGCGTACAGATAAGAAGCATATGTTGAAAACTTCAAAAGCTCACCCATTGACATACTGCCGTCAAGTACAAGGTTAGCACCGTAAAAAGTGACGAAAAAGCTGCCTATAGTCATAATAAATTTTATCGCCGGTATAATCGTGTAAGCAAAGCACTCGTTTTTTATCGTGATTGTGCGCACGCTGTACGCATCTTTCTGAAATTGTTCCACAGCACGTTTTTCCTGACCGAACGCTTTTACAACTCGTATACCGCGCAGAATGTCGTTTAGGAAAGTGTTCAGCTTGTCCAGTCTTACCCATTGATTGCGGTACATTTTATGCATACGGTCGTGGCAGATACCGCAGAACACCAAAACGAACGGTATCGGAATAATTGCAAAAAGTGCCATTTTCGGGTTTGCGGCAAACAATATTACGGCAACTCCTATAAACAGAAATACTTCGTTTAATGCCTGAGTGGCGATGTTTTGAATGAAGTGCTGTATACGCTGTGTGTCCTGACTGATGCGGTTCATTATGTTTCCGACAGTCTGCTCGTCGATATAGCTTATCGACAGCGACTGCACCTTATTATACACCATTGTACGCAAATCGCGTGACAGTGTTGAGCCGGATTTTACCGACAGTATCTGTCTGCCCACGCCGATCAGAGAAACCGACAGATTGCACACTGCAATAAGGAGTATGTAAAGCAGCAGAAGTGAAAACGATTTCGGCATAATCGCATTATCTATAATGTTTTGATTGACAACGGGAACAACTATCATAATAATTGAGTTTAGAATGAACAAGAGAGTTATTCCGGCGTACAGATACCAATGCGGTTTTACTATTTTTGCTATTTTTTTAATAGCACTGCTGCGGCTTAAACAGTGCGGACATATTTTTGTACGCGGCATAAATGCTCTGCCGCATTTGGGGCATTTTGTGATTTCGTCTGTCGATACCACTTTCGGCATTTCTCCGACAGCAAGCTCGTTTAATATACGCATTGCGTATGCATAGCGGGCGAGATGCTCGGTGTTGTAGTATACCAGAAAGTGAGTCACACCGTCAATTTCACATTCAAGTCTGCCGCTTGACACCAAATCAACCGCATTGTAATCTGTGGCTGAGCAGATATTCATTGAATTGATAATTTCGCCGTCGCACAATATGAATATACGCGTTTTTGTAATGACGAAATAGCCGTCGACATAGCTTTCGCGTTCGTTCAAGTCGTACGGCAGACAATATAAAATTTCTTCGCCGTTAAGATGCTTTCTGAGTGTCAGTTCGCATTTTTGCGGCAGTTCATACTTTAAATTCATAGCTGATACCTTTCATCAAATCATAGCCAAATATCCAAAAATTTCATAGCCTTACCGGCATCTTTGCGCGGATTTTCCAATGCGTAGCGGCTTCCGTCCATATCCACAAGAATAATTCCGCGGTCATTTGTTCTGATTATGTTATTTGCCAGGTCACGCATAGAAAATTTGCGTTCGCCCGATGTGGTTTCGACGTGCCAGAAAAAGTTTCCGAACTCCTGCTTTGCGTCGATAACCTTAGTGATTTTCGGCGTGAAATAACGTCGGTTGAGCTCTTGTAGTGCAAGTGTTTTCTGCGTGTCGGGAAAATCCGAAAGCTTTTTGATTATTCCTATCTCGCAAAGGTTTGAGTCACGGACGGATATGTATTCGTTTTCGTATGAAATAGGAAATATGCGGTAAAGATTTACTCTGCCGTTATAGTTTTTTGTTTCCGCGCCGAGCAGTTTGCCGTTGGTTTCGTAAAATCTGATATCCTTTTCGGTCAAATATATTATATCGGTAATTTCGCTGATATTCATTTTCTTTCTGGGCGGCATACCCGGCATTGGTGGTTTTGGGGGCATTATATTTCTCCTCCTTTTATTTTTAACGCTTCTTTTTGAATTTGCAACATTTCGTAATAAATTCCGTTGAGCTTTTCAAGCTCCTCGTGAGTACCGGCTTCGGCAATTGTTCCCTTTTCAACAACCACCAAACGGTCGGCGTTGCGGAGTGTGGACAGTCTGTGGGCAATTGCGATGGTTGTTCTGCCTTTGGTAAGACGTTCGAGTGCCTCTTGTATAAGACGTTCGGTTTCGGTGTCGACGGAGGCGGTTGCCTCGTCGAGAATGAGGATTTTCGGGTCAACCAAAATGGCACGCGCAATGGAAATACGCTGTTTTTCACCGCCGGACAGATTGTTTTTGCGCTTGCCTATCATAGTTTCATATCCGTCAGGCATACGCATAATGAAGTCGTGCGCGTTTGCCAGCTTTGCGGCATTTATTATTTCTTCCATTGTTGCGTTGGGCTTTGCGTATGCGATATTTTCGGCAAGTGTACCGGAGAACAGGAACGTTTCTTGGAGTACCATACCTATTTGGCGGCGCAAATCGGAAACGGAAATATCTTTTATGTTGACTCCGTCGATGTATATACCGCCCTCGGTTACATCGTAAAGTCTTGTTATAAGGTTTGTTATCGTGGATTTGCCGGCACCCGAATGTCCCACCAAGCCTATCATTTCACCGGCATTGATGTCGAGATTGATACTGTGCAGTACAGGTTTGTTCGGTTCGTATTCAAACGTAACGTTTTTGATTGAAATATCACCTTTCATATCCGGCATTTTTACAGGGTTGTCGATTTCGGCAATTTCCGGCTTTTGATCGATAATTTCAAATATACGCTGTGCCGAGTTCATACATCGCGTATACCAGTCAAATGTGCGCACCATAAAATCAAGCGGACCGTAAATCATTGATATATAGCTTACAAACGCAGTAAGCACACCGATAGTCATATTGCCGGCAATTACGGCATTTCCGCCGACCCCCCATACAAAAAGACCGCCGATTGTCATAAGATAGCTCAGCATAGGAAATGTTTTTGCCGCGGCGTAACCCTGTTTTATATGTGCATCGTAAAGGTCTGTGTTTGCTTTGTCGAATCGGTTGATTTCATTGTCCTCGCGTCCGAAAGCCTTTACCACGCGTGCTCCGGTGAGGGTGTCGTTTATTACTGAATTTATTATACTGCGCTTGCCCCACGAACTCCATTCGTATTTGTAAAAATTGGGAACAACCTTGCGTATTACAAGTACAATAATCGGAATAGGTATAAATACCAAAAGCGACAGCAGAGGATTGTAGCTGAACATAATTATCAGTATACCCAATATATTTATCAGGTTCATAAGAAAACTCGGAATACCGTCACTTATAAAATACTGTATATCCTGTGCATCGTTGTTTACGCGGTTCATAAGATTTCCTGTGTGTTTGCTGTTGTAAAAGCTGAGCGACAGCTTTTGCATTGCGGAAAAAAGCTCAAGCTTAATATCGTAAATTATCTTTGCGGATATTGTCGCGCCGACTCGTCCGTTGATTATACTCATTACAAGCGTTGCGCTTTCGAGTGCGAATATGGACAGCATTAATTTGAATACTTGCCCGTATTCCGGCGACTGTGGATTCAATACGCGGTCAAACAACGCGCGGTTGTTAAGCTGCGGACGAAGGAGCGACAGTCCTGCCGAAATCATTATGCCGATAAATACAGCCAGTATGTGAAAACGATATTTAAAGCCGTATGACATAACCCGCTTAAAAATGGTTGTGCGTTTTGTACATTTGGGACATATTCTGTGTCCGCGGTCAGGATACGGCGTGCCGCATTTGGGACAGACACGGTCGTCCGTTTCCGAACGGCGGTCATCGTCGGTAAGCGGCGCGGCATTTTTCAGCTTGTTAAGTATGTTGGCAAAACGTCCGAAAGTATGTGCACTGTTGTTGGAGAAAGAACAAAGCTCAAAGTCGGTTTCGGAAAAAACACCGATTAAAATACCGCTTGAAATAAATGTGTCAATATAAAAACGGTCAATCTCGGAATACTTATATTCGGCATAACTGTCGCATTGCCATACACCGCAGTTTTCTGCCAACGTAATTACTGCCATAGAATCATTTCCGGCAACAGCCCACGCCTGTCCGTATGCTGTGTCGGCGGTCATATCGGCTTGTGCTGCCGCTACAACATCTGAAAAACCTTTTTCGGCAAGGAATTTCAAAACATAATCGGGCGGCGACTCAATACATATTTTGTCGTTTGAAATAGACATAATTCAAAGTTCCTTTCTTGTGTCTTACATATTATTTTATCATTTGAAATTTTTAAATTCAATTAAAATTACAGATATTTTTGTGTATTTAACGGACAATTGACGTAAAAGAATATTTGGTGTAAAATGAATGTGTAAATTATAAGGCTTTTTAAGTTTGTCAATACCGATGGGTTAAGCGAGGAATACAAAATGAAATTTATACATTTATCCGACCTTCACATAGGAAAGCGTGTAAATGAATTTTCTATGATACAGGAGCAGGAGTATATTTTGGAACAAATTATAAATATTACCGACGAGGAAAAACCGCACGGAGTAATAATAGCCGGCGATGTGTATGATAAGGGTGTACCGCCGGTTGAGGCGGTTATGCTTTTTGACGGCTTTTTGCGCAGTCTGGCAGAGCGCGGCGTGTCGGTTTTTGTGATAAGCGGAAACCACGATTCTCCCGAACGTATATCGTTTGGGGCTCGGCTTATGCAAAAAAGCGGTATATATATGTCGCCTGTGTATGACGGTGAGGTTACACCGATAACGCTTACCGACGAATACGGTAAACTGAACATATATATGCTGCCTTTCGTCAAGCCGGCGAATGTACGCAGATTTTATCCGGAAACAGAAACAGAAAGCTATACGGAGGCGGTAGCGGCGGCTGTGGAAAATATGCACGTAGACACTAATGAGCGCAATGTAATTATCACGCATCAGTTTGTTACAGGTGCACAGCGCAGTGACTCGGAGGAGCTTTCGGTGGGCGGAAGTGACAATGTCGATGCCGCTGTGTTTGATGATTTTGATTATGTTGCGCTTGGGCATATTCACAGACCGCAGAGCGTGTGCCGCGAAACCGTAAGATATTCGGGTACACCGCTGAAGTATTCGTTTTCGGAGGTGTCGCATAAAAAATCCGTAACGATTGTTGAGCTTAAAGAAAAGGGCAGTGTTGACATAAAATATAGGGAATTAACACCGAAACACGATATGAGGGAAATAAAGGGTGAATACGGGCGGCTTGTGTCAAAAGCATACTATGACGGCACTGCGGTTGACGATTATCTGCATATCACGCTTACCGACGAGGAGGATATTCCCGAGGCAATATCAAAGCTGAGAGTTATTTATCCCAATATTATGAAACTGGATTATGACAATACAAGAACGAGAAGTGCGGCTTGCGTTGATTCGGCAGATGCCGTTGAAACCAAAACGCCGATTGAACTGTTTGCGCAATTTTACGAAAAACAGAATAATCGGCAGATGAGTGAGGAACAGAGCGAATTTGTGCAGTCGCTTATAGAGAAAATATGGGAGGATAAAGAATGAAACCGCTAAAACTTATAATTTGTGCGTTCGGACCGTATGCGGAAAAAGAGGAGCTTGATATGACTAAGCTCGGCGGTGGTCTGTACCTTATTACGGGTGACACCGGTGCCGGCAAAACCACGATATTTGATGCGATAACATATGCTCTGTACGGCGAGGCGAGCGGTGAAAACCGCGAGAGTACCATGCTGCGTTCAAAGTATGCCGAAGCCGATACGCCGACTGAGGTGGAGCTGACGTTCGAGTACGGCAAAGAGGTATATACGGTTCGGCGAAATCCGGAGTATGAGCGAAAAGCCAGAAAAGGCGGCGGTATGACGGTTCAAAAGCCGGGCGCAGAGTTTGTGTATCCGGACGGCAGAATTGTTACGAAGATAAAAGATGTCAACAATGCGGTGCGTGAGGTTGTAGGACTTGACCGAAGTCAGTTTTTGCAGATTTCTATGATTGCACAGGGTGATTTTATGCGGCTGTTGTTTGCGCCGACAGAGGAGCGCAAAAGAATTTTCCGCGAAATATTTAAAACCGACTGTTACAGGCAGCTGCAGGAAAAGCTGAAAGATGAAACGCTGCGGCTTTTGAAAAACTGTGAACGGGTAAAGGAAAGTACGGCGCAGTATATTAACGGAATCGTTTGCGGAAATAATGCCGAGCTTATGAGTGAAACGGGAAAAGCCAAAAACGGAGGTATGCTGTACGGCGAGATTTCGGCTCTTTTGAAAAGAATTATAAGTGCGGACAAAGAAAGAGAAAACGATATAAAAAGTGAACTGGAAAAAACGGAAACAGAGCTTGAAAGCATTAACCGATTGCTCGGTAGGGCGGAGGAAACGGAAAAAGCGCGAATATCGTTAAAGACCGCAAATGCCGTTATGGCAGAAAAGAGCGCACAGTTGGAAACACTCAAAAGTGCATTGGCGGAGAAAGCGGACAGCAAAGAGAAAATCGAGAGATTGCAGTTTGAAATAATTACCGTTGAGAATACATTTGACCGATATGACGAGCTTGAACGGGCAAGAAAGTTATATAAAGAAAATGTAAAAATAAATGAGAGTCTGAGCTTGGAACAGCTTGACAGACAGTCGCGGCTTGACGATTTGCAAAACAGAACAGCCGTATTTAAAGAGGAAAGGCAGTCGTATTCGCAGAGCAGCGTTGTGCGGGAAAAGCTCGTAAATGAGCTTGAAAGTGAAACGGAGCGCGCAAAACGACTTGAGGCACTGAAAAAAGAAATTGTCGGATACGATAAGCTGTCGGCAGAATTGGAAAATACCAAAGCCGAATATACGGCGGCGGCTGAGCTGAACGCCGAAAAGGCGGAGTATTACAACGTGTTAAACAGAGCTTTTCTTGACTGTCAGGCGGGAGTTTTGGCGAGTGAACTTAAAGAGGGTATGCCGTGTCCGGTGTGCGGTTCGACACAGCACCCAATGCCGGCGAGAACGGAATCGGATGCACCGAGTGAAACAAAGCTGAAAAAGGCGAAAACGGAGCTTGACAGTGCGGCGGAGCTTATGAGAGAGAAAAGTGCGGCGGCGGCACATATCAGAGGGGTTGCGGCGGCAAAAAAATCACAAATTGAAGATAAGGCTTATGAAATGCTGAAGACAGACAGTGTTGACGGTGCAAAAGCGTGTATAGACGAGGCTGTCGGCAGTACACAGGAAAAGATAGAACAGCTGAAAAAGGAAATATCAGCAGAACATAAAAAAGAAGAACGCATAAAAGAGCTTGACATACTAATTCCGCAGACGGAGAGTGAAGCAGAAACGGAAAAAGCTAAAATACAGGAAAATCGGGAAAAGCTGTCGGCGACGGAAGCACAAATCAATGCCGCGGCGGAGAACATAGAGAAAATAGCGAGCGAGCTGAAATTTGAAAGTAAGTCGGACGCGGCAAAGAGGGTGGAGGAATTAAAGAGAGAACGGGCAAGAATACAGTCGGAGCTTGACAATGCGGCAGAGGCTTACGGCAGGTGCAGTGAGGAAATAAACGCAATAAAGGAGCGGTGTGCGGTGCTTGAAGGTCAGCTGACGGATATCGACGAAATTGATGTTGTGGAAATGACCGCACAAAAAGAAAAGCTTAATTTGAAAAAAGTACAGCTGAGCGGTGAAAGTGCGGAGGTTTATGCAAGAATCAGCGTAAATTCGGAATGTGAAAAAAGAATAGGGGAGAAGTGTGAACAGTTGAAGTCGGCGGAGGAAAGACTTGTATGGGTGAAGGCACTTTCCGATACCGCGAACGGAAATATTTCCGGTAAAGAAAAGGTTATGCTTGAGGCATATATACAAGCCGCTTATTTTGACAGAATAATTGCGCGCGCAAACACTCGCCTTATGGTTATGTCCGGCGGACAGTACGAGCTTAAACGCAGAGCCGAGGCGGAAAACAACCGTTCGCAGAGCGGACTTGAGCTTGATGTAACCGACCACTATAACAGTACACAGCGGAGCGTAAAAACGCTTTCCGGCGGTGAGGCGTTTAAGGCATCACTTTCACTGGCGTTGGGACTTGCGGACGAGGTGCAGTCCGGCGCGGGCGGTATCAGGCTGGACAGTATGTTTGTTGATGAGGGCTTTGGTTCGCTTGATGAGGAATCGCTGAAACAGGCATTGGATGCGCTTGTGAGTTTGACGGATAAAAACAGGCAGATAGGTATTATATCCCATGTTGAGGAGCTGAAGGAGCGGATAGATAAACAGATAGTGGTTGTGAAAAACAAGTGCGGCGGCAGCAGTGCACAGGTACGCGTTTAGGGAATGTAGGGGGTAGGTGTGATTACACCGGAAATAAATTGAAAAATGTGAAATAAAAAGCCACAAAAAATTACTTATACCGGAAACTCTGATATAACATTGCATAAAAACAGCCTTCTATGCACATATTCGCATAGAAGGCTGTTTTTGTTGTTTTTACGGTTCTTTTTAAGCTCTCTCGGCTTTTAGTAATTTACGCTTATTTCGTAAAGGTTTATACCGCTGCCCTTCGAGTACAGATAAATTGTGCCTGCACCGCCGGTGTAGCTGTAACTGTTTTCCGCAAGCGAGCTTGTTTGACTTATTGTACCGATTTCGTTAGTACCGTCGGAAACGGCAAGAGTTCTTGTAGTGCTTCCCGATGATTTGCCGACAACTTTAATCGTGCAAGGACCGCTTACATTGAAAGCAATCGAACGATACCCTGTGGCACCGCCGCCGCCGAGTGCCAGCATAGTGCTGTAGCTTGTGCCGTTTACTGTGTATGCACCTGATGTTGATACTTTAACGGTTTTGGCACTTGTAGCGTTGATTGTCAAATTGTCAACGGTAGTTGCCGATGAAACAGTGCCGAGGTTTACAAACGAGCTTGAGCCGAAATTCCATATAACATCTGTGCCGGTAACCGCAGTCGAGCTGTCGGTACTGCCGCTGTCTGGGGTTGATGCGGAACCGTAGCCTGTTATTGAAATATTATCCAGCCATACCGCACCGTAATATTTTCCGCCTGCCGCGTAGATGTATTCAAGACTGTCCGCCGAACCTACAAAGTTTAACGTGCCGGAATAAACCACATCACCTGTGGATTTTCTTGTAAGAGTTACATCAACGGTCTGTGAGTCGAAATCAGGGATAGCCGTAAGATGCAGCCAACCTGTAGTATCTCTGTTAAGACTGTTGAAAACCACTCCCGATGAAGTGTATGCCGTACCGGCACTTTCGCCGTTTGCCGTGCCGTTGTTTACATTTGCGGCAGATGTGATATCCGTACCGTTGATTGTAACACTGCTCCAGTAGCCGTTGCCGCCGGCTGAGGCGGATACCGTCAAAATCTGAGATGTGCTTGACAGGTAATTTGCTTTGCACGCCGAACCCAAAAGCGACACCGCCGAACCTTTGCCCGACATACAGGCATCAAGTTTCAAATCCATATCAACCGTTATGTTTTTGTAAGCCGAACCGCCGATTGCCGATGACTGTACTCCCGTATCACCGCCGGCGCGCGAGCCTACTCCGTAAACTGTTGAGTTTAACGAATTTGCTGTTGACGGGTCGGTTGTGTGGTAGGTGTAATCGGAGTAGCCTGAGGTTATAGGCGAGAATTTGTGTGCACTGCCCTCAAAGTCCTCTGACCAGAATTCCTGCAAAATACCGTCTGTTTCGTACAGCTTAATTTCATCAAGCAAAATTGTACCCCACGTAGTTCCCGGATTTACCTTGACAGCACAGATTTCGTCCTCATCGGTCCAGGTTGTTTCGGTAGTGCTTGTTGTGCCGTCAGCATATGAGGCGGTTATTTTTGCTGTTTTCGCATCGTGGTCAAGAACACAGTCAACGTGTGTCCAGGTTTGTGCGGCCTCACCGCTTGTGAAGGTGTGAACCGTTTCGCCGTTGATTGTGAAGTCTGCCGATGTTACTGCCGAATTTGAAATTGTCGGAATAAATCCGAATGTAATATCCGTATCCGTACCGTCACCGAGGTATACATAGCTGTTTGCATTTCCCCTTGCGACATAGCCTGTATTTGAATACGACATAGGTATTGCAAAATCAAAGCTGAATACGCCTGTCGCGGATATACCGTCGGCGTTGTTCATAGCGGTAAATGTCGAATTTTTTCCGTTTGCGGCAAACATAAGGAATTTACCGTTGTTGTTTGTTACGCCGCCGCTTTTCCAGAAATACTTGTTTGTCTGTGCCGCGGCTGACATAAAGCCGTATGTATATCCCGAAAATGTCCAAACGTCCGAGCCTGTCTGACCGCCTACACCCGAACCGCCGACAATATTTCTTTGTGCAGTGTAATAGTCGCCGTCCTCGTCAATGATGTAGTTCGGATTTCTTGTTTTTACTCCGGATTTAATCGGGGTTGCCGTTGCCGAAGGGGAAGACCCCGAATAGCTTACCGTTTGAATGTTAGGCTTTACGGCTCTTTGGTCGTATGAATCATAGCTGTCACTCACATAATAGCTGATGTGCGGCGGCTGTTTGTAGTATTGGTTCTGCCATGCAACCGCTTGACGATACATAGAATCGTGCATTAGCGTGTACAGCTTATTTGTTGTCGGAATATTTGTTGTATATACTCTTATAGCCTGATAGTCGTTTGTTACGGCTATAAACTCCTCGCGCCAGTCACCGAACATATCAGCCTGAAGAATAGGAGTTGCTTTTGTGCCGTTGATTGTGAGCGTTTCATCGCTTACAAACAGTGTTTCCATTGCGTTTGCCGAGGAATTGTATTTAAATACGGTAGGAGTATATGTTTTTGCCGGATTGGTTGCATCCAAAAGCTCGTCATACATATCGCCGTCCCAGAAAATGCGGAAGTTGTATGAGCTTGGCACGATTGAGCTTTCCGTAAAGCTGTTGCCGCCGTTTGCATTGTAACAGCCTACTCCCCATATCTGATAATAACCGCCCATACCGAGATTTGCCATAACTCCTCTGCCTGTGTCGCCGGTTGCTCCGATATGCAGTCTTTCGGTGCCGTCTTTTGCATCGAACAGTGTCATACCGTAGTCAAGAGCTGTACCGTCATATGCGGTTGAATTGCCTTCTTCGTGAACTGTGAAAAATTCGAGAGTATCGTTTGTCGGGTCGTACTCGCCCAAATGCAGTGCATCGCCGTGCCCTCTGTATGAACACCACAGCGGTTTCATATTCTGGTCAAGGCAAAGACCGCCGGAAAGAACCTCATCACAGCCGTCGTTGTCAACATCACCGACTGTAAGGTTGTGGTTGCCTTGTCCGATGTACTGCTCGTTACCGTTTGTGTAGCCGTTTTGTCCCGACCATGTGTCAAAGCGGTTTCCCACAACCAGTCTGTTTGAAGAATTTACGCTCAGTGCCGCCGCTGCCGTACGTCCGTCACCGTATCTGCTTTGTCCGAAATAAATACCTCTCCACAAAACGATATTCGGATTTACTCCGTCCAGATATGCCACAACCGACATACATTTTTCCGCGCGGTGTCCGTAGTTGTCACCCCAGATGTAGTTTAGAGTGTTGGCTGAATCCGTACCGCGGAGCATAGGATACATAATAGTATCGAGTGCTGCGCCGTTTCTTCCGTCAAACAATGTATAGTATTCGGGACCTGACAGAATATAGCCGTTTGAATCGTGATAGTCGGCTGTGTTGTCGGCGTTTTTGATTGCCGAGCTTTGGCTTGCCGCCGTCACATATTTGCCTGTGCCGTCGACAGTGCCGGGAGCTGTTTTACAGGCAATTTCCGCTGTGTCGTCATTGTTGAAATCATATACCAAGAAAGAAAATTCAGTCATAGCACGCATATTTTGTCCCATATCTATGCGCCAAAGCACCGTTCCGTCCGTTTCGTATGCCTCAAGGTACATGTGGTTAAAGCCTGCCGCGCCGGCGTGCTGACGGTTAGCCTCACGCTTAATTACGATTTCGTATTGACCGTCGCCGTCCAAATCCCCCACACTTGCGTCCTTTGCCTCGTATTCGTATGCAGTGCCGTCGGGTGCGATGTAATCGTCAAGCGGAGCAAGAGGAATGTCAATGAAGTTTTCGCCGCTTGAAAAAGCGGTTACCGCACTGCATTTTGCCCCCGATGACGGAGCAACGCTGTATGAATCGGTTATTGTACCCGATGTGTCAAGATAGTTTGTGCTGTCACTTACTGTTGCGATTAAAGAATTGTTTTTGTAGACATTAAAGCTTGTGTTATAATTTTCCGTGCCAAGCAAACGCCAGCTCATATAGATGCCCGAATCGGTTTTCATAGCGACAAGTCCTCTGTCAAGTGCCTCCATATAGCGTGCACTTGCAGCGCGGGCGGTGTTTGTCATAGGCATAACGATACTTGCCGAAAACGATACGCTTGCCGCAAGCATTACAGCCAAAATTCTTTTGAACATAAAAATCCCAAACTCCTTTTCTCTCTTAAAATGATACTGAATTATCCAAAATGCTATGCACCATGCATAAAAATGACGACTGCCCTCCTTTCGGTTTGTACAGTTTGCTAAAGCATATTATAACATCAATCAAACAAAATAACTATGATAAAAATGGCAGAAAAAAATAAATTATTTTTGGGGGTTTTGCATAACTTGAGGACTTTAAAAACACAATGTTTGAATAAATATGTATAAAATGATTTTATAGATTTTTGTGAATTATAGATAAAAACGTTTGAAAAGGCTGTAGCTGAGGCTGTCGGTATTTTGCTGACAGCCTCAGAGTGCATTTATTGGTTTCGTTTGAAATTTTTGACGGGATTTTCGCTGTTTGCGGACAGCGGCAAGTGACTTTGTCCTTAATGAAAAATCCGTCACTTTTTAAAGTTGCTAAAACATTGTGTTTCCGCTTTGTCGTGACACACTCATTACAAGTCCCAATGCGGTCATATTTGTCAAAAGCGATGAACCGCCGTAGCTGATGAACGGCAGCGGTATGCCCGTTACGGGAGTAAGTCCGATACACATTCCTATATTTTCGACTGTGTGAAAAAGCAGCATAGCCGCAATGCTTATGCATATATATTTGCCGAACGACGTGTTTGCGTTCTGCGCAATATGAATACAGTACAAAATTATCGACACAAGCAACAGTACCACTATTGCAGAGCCGATAAAGCCAAATTCCTCCGAAATTACGCTGAAGATAAAATCGGTGTGCTTTGTAGGCAGAAACTCCATTTGATTCTGCGTTCCCTGTAAATAGCCTTTGCCGAATATTTGCCCCGAACCTACAGCGATTTTAGACTGTATCACGTTGTATCCGCCCTTGAGCGGTTCACTTTCCGGATTTAAAAATACGTGTATTCGCGTTTTCTGAAAATTACTCAGCACGAAAAAGTATATAAACGGAACCGATGCCGCCGCGGCAATTATTGCCGGAATAATGTATTTATACGAGAGCTTTGCCGCAAAAAGCATACACGCAAACATAAAACCGAACACCATTGCCGTACCGGCATCCGGTTGCAACATTATAAGCGCAATAATCACTCCCAAATGCGCTATCAGCAAAAGCAGCTGCAGCGGATTGTTTACTTCTTCTTCGACTCTCGATAGGTGGTACGCAAACGTTACGGTAAATCCGAGCTTTACAAACTCCGCCGGCTGAAAACCTATTGATTTGGTTATTCTTATCCAACTGCGTGCGCCCCACTCGCCGGCATATCCTATACCCGGAATAAGTACAAGTATAAGCAGTATAATGCAGGCTATATAAATATACTTTATAAGTATCGAAAACTGTTCGTAATCAAACAAGCTTATAAGTATCATAATGGTAAGCCCCAGCACAAACGCGCCCGACTGTACTATTACACTGCTGATGCTTTCCATACTGCGTGTTGCGGAGTATATTGCAAAAATTCCGAATATAGCCGCCGTCGATGCAAGAGTGAAAAGTATCAAATCGAATCCCGAAAAAAAGGATTTGAACTGTTCAAGACTTGGCTTTTTCACCAATAAAACCATCTCCTTTGTTAATATCCCCACCTGCAGAAAGAGGGGGTGTGCTAAAATATTTGCATTATATACAATATTATACTACAATAGTGTATCAATAAGCAAACAAAATAATAAATTTTTTTATTTTGCTTTACTAATTTTGTTTTTAAATGTATAATATATATGTTGAATTTTTTGTCGGATGGAGGCGGAACAGTGGCTGAAACAGAGGTAAAGCTGCCTAAGGCTTGGGAAGCGTTTTTGGCGCAGCAGGAATTTTTGCCGGTTATAGTAAAGTCGATTGAGCGGGTGCACGATTCGTCGTGGTCGATGGAGCCTAACCAGCATGACCATTTTGAGGTTGTATATATGAAACGCGGGTCGTCGGTGTTTAAGGTTGCGGACAGCAATGTTGTGCTTGAGCCGAACGATATGATTATGATAAAACCGCACCAACTGCATAAGTTTACCGTAAAGTCTGAGAAAAATTGTGAATTTATAGTGCTGAGCTTTTTGTTTGAGGACACCAAGGGTGCAAATATTTCAGATACATCACTTGACGACTTTATCGAATTTGTCAACGATGACCGTGCCGGTGCGTTTCTGCATCTGCGCCTCAGCAAGAAAAATGAGATTATTTCGGTGCTTGAAAAGATACTGCGTGAGCGTGACCTCGACCTTATGTGGGGAGATTTGATGTCGCACTTACTTATAATGGAATTGTTTGTGCTTATTTCGCGTACACTTAAAAATGAGTGGGAGCAGAATATCAAGAGCCGTTCACTGAAAATAAAGGAGCTTTTGCATATCGCAAAGGAATATATTGATAATAACTATTCGCGTGAGCTTACGCTGTCTGATGTCGCAAAATACGTATTTCTCAGCGAAAGCTATTTTGCGCACACTTTCAAAAACGAATTTAAAATAAGTCCTAAGAGCTATCTTTTACAGGTGAGGGTTAATGCATCTAAGGAACTTTTGGCAAACACCGATATGAAAATCAGCGATGTTGCGCTTTCTGTAGGCTTTTCCAGTCAACAGCGTTACAACGATATTTTCAGAAAATATACCGATATAACTCCGCTGAAATTCAGAAAGTCGGCAAAGGAAAAAAAGCTGAACAAATAACGTTAATGTTGCAGACAAAATGCCGAAAACAACAAATTTTCGGCGGTATTGTCTGTGTCAGGACTACATATAAGCCGGTTAAAGCCGGTTTGAGTAAAAGCTTTTGGCGGTTTTGTGCGGTAAAGGAGAGGAAAGTGAAAATAAATCAATTAAAATCGGGCGTGGTTTTGGCGTATTGCACACAAGCGGTTTATATACTTACAAGCATATTGTACACGCCGATAATGCTCAGACTGCTCGGTCAAAGCGAGTACGGACTCTATCAGCTTGCGTACACTCTTGTATCGTATCTTGGACTGCTCAGCTTTGGGTTTGGGGCAGGCTATATGCGTTTTTACGCCGGATATAAAGTGAAAGAGGACAGCGGAGCAATAGCTAAGCTTAACGGTATGTTTATGCTGATATTTTCGGCTATTGCCTTGATTTGCATTTTATGCGGAGCGGTTATGCTGTTTAATGCGGACAAAATATTTGATGACGGACTCAGCGGTGCGGAATTGACAAAAGCACGTATTTTGATGTCGGTAATGATATTCAATATGGCACTTACATTTATTACTAATGTTTTTTCAAGTCATATAACGGCGCATGAGCGTTTTTTCTTTCAAAGACTGATAGAGTTTTTGCGTGTGCTGTTTAATCCGTTTCTTACACTGCCGCTTCTGCTTGCCGGATACGGTTCTGTGGGAATGGTTTCGGTGAGTGCGTTTTTGACGGTTTTTGTGCTTGCAATGAATGTTTGGTATTGTTTTACACGATTGAATATGAAGTTTTCGTTTAAAGGCTTTGATTTTAATCTTTTAAAGGAAATGTTTGTGTTCACGTTTTTTATATTTATCAATATGATAGTCGATCAGATAAACTGGAGCGTTGACAAACTGCTGCTCGGAAGAATGATGGGAACTGCCGCTGTGGCGGTGTACGGTATAGCGGCACAGCTGAACACTATGTATATATCACTGTCGACTAATATATCGGGAGTGTTTGTGCCGAGAGTTAATATGCTTGTTGCCTCAGGAAAGGACAACAGGACAATTACGGGTATGTTTACCCAAATAGGACGTATACAGTTTGTTGTTGCGGCACTGGCGGTGTCGGGATATGTAATGTTCGGGAGAGAATTTATAAGTATATGGGCGGGTGAGGAATATTACGGTGCGTACAGAGTCGGACTGTTTCTTATGCTGCCTGTGACGATTCCGATGCTGCAAAATGTCGGTATAGAAATACAGCGTGCAAAAAATATGCACAGAGCGCGGTCGGTTGTATATCTTGCGGTTGCGGTGAGTAATATATTTGTGAGTATTCCGTGTATAAGAAAATGGGGGATAGACGGTGCGGCGTTCGGCACGGCACTGACTTTGATTATCGGCAACGGTTTATTTATGAATATTTACTACCACAAAAAAATGGGACTTGATATGATTTGTTTCTGGAAACAGATATTAAAGATGTTACCGGCAATGCTTGCGACGGTTGCGGCAGGTGCGGCGGCAAAGCACATTATCGGCTGTACCACGATTGCCGCGCTTGCGGCGAATATTGCGGTTTATTGTGCGGTATATGCTGTGAGTATGTGGTTTATCGGACTGAATACCGCAGAGCGCGAAACTGTAAAAAAGCATTTTGTCAAAGAAAGAGTGTGAGGTGGCAGGTCTATGAATATTCTGATAACCGGAGCAAATGGTTTTATCGGGAAAAATCTTGCGGAAACGCTGAAAAACATACGCGGCGGCAAGGATAAGACATACGGTGAGCTTGGCGGTATAAATATATTTGAATTTAACAGGGATACCCCGCCCGAACGGCTTGATGAATACTGTAGGGAATGTGATTTTGTATTCCATCTTGCCGGAGTGAACCGTCCGGAAAACGAAAGTGAGTTTATGGACGGAAATTTCGGATTTACCTTTCAGCTTTTGGACACCTTAAAAAGAAACAAAAACAAATCGCCTGTACTGATAACGTCGTCAGTGCAGGCGGAGCTTGATAATCCTTACGGTAAAAGCAAAAGAGCGGCAGAAAAGGCAGTTTTTGAATACGGCAGGGAAAACGGCGTAAAAACGTTTGTGTACAGACTGTGCAACGTGTTCGGAAAATGGGCAAAACCGAATTATAACAGTGCGGTGGCGACATTTTGCCATAACATAGCGAGGGGTTTGCCGATTGAGATAAGTGACACAGAGCGTGAAATATCGCTTGTTTATATAGACGATGTTGTAAATGCATTTATAAATGCGTTAAAGGGGAACGAAATCGAATACGACGGTGTTTTCTGCGGTGTGACACCGATATATAAAACAACACTCGGTGTGCTTACAAAAACGCTGTATGATTTTAAAACGAGCCGCGAAAGAGGTTTTGTTCCGGATATGTCAGAGGGGAGCTTTTCCAAAAAGCTGTACAGCACATATTTGAGCAGTCTGCCGGAGAACGGATTCGGAACGTATGCGCATATGCACTGCGATGAGCGCGGTTCGTTTACGGAATTGTTTAAAAGCACCGAAAACGGACAAGTCAGTGTAAATATTTCAAAACCCGGTATAACAAAAGGTAATCATTGGCATCATACGAAAAACGAGAAGTTTGCCGTAGTGAGCGGAACAGGAGTGATACGTCTGCGCCGACTCGGAAGCGGTGAAATAACAGAGTATTTTGTGAGCGGTGAAAAAATGCAGATTGTGGACATTCCGCCGGGGTATACGCACAGCATAGAAAATATCGGCAGTACGGATATGATTACTGTAATGTGGTGCAATGAGTGTTTTGACGAAAGCAGACCCGATACTTACTTCCTTGAAGTATGAATAGCGGTGCCGCCGAAACTTTGCAATAAGCATTTTAATGCGAAATTTATAATTTATTTATCCGCACTTTAACGGCAAGAACGATAAAGCGTTATTTTTACATTATTCGTATCCGACGATTTTTATATCATATCCGAGTTTAAGCTCGGCACCGGTGTCCAGAATAAACTGCACCGTATTTTGTGTCGGTGATTGGTCAGTGAGTGCGAAAATGTCGTCAAAATCATTGCATAGGTCAAATTTGATTTGGGTTATTTTTTTTACGCGGCTGTCCGAAATAACGCCGAATACGTCTAATGCCAGCATTTGCGGTTTTTCGCAGTTCTGCGCAAAATCACTCATAAATACGGCTATTTTGCGGTGTTTTGCCCAATCTGCATAATTGTCGGTAACAATTATCGGCATACCGGTGTCATCATAAATTCGGTGTACACTTTTAAGCGCTTTATCAACGTTGTGAGTGTATAATGATACGTTGTTGCAGCACGTTGATAAATTCGATATAACTTCGGCTGTGGAATCACCGAAAGCATAGTCGTATACGCCTATTTGAGTTAAGTCCGCACCTATATTTTTTGCCGCCTTTCTCACCAAAATATCTATCAAATCAATAATCACCCGATAACCGTCGCAGCGGCGCGCACCGAGCATATATGCGATATCCTCAATGCGTTTGTCGGCATAACAGCACACTGATTTTCCCGAAATCTCGCCGGACAGCTTTTTTAGCTTTGAAAAAAGCCGCCGCTCACTCATTTTGCAAAGCTCTGTATAGGTGTACGGCAGAATAAGCACATTTGCACCGCCGCTGTGGTTGTTGTAGGTTAAACGCTGACACCTTATGCGGCGTTTGCCGAAACGCCGTTTTGGTTCGTTACTGACCGTTATAATCAAACACTCCATTATACAAATTCAGTCCTTTTTGACTGTTATATGAGGCACCGAAATGATTTATGACAGAAATTCTCGTATACCGTTTGTCATATTTTTGAAAATGTGCCGAAATTTATGGTTATTTCCGAGTTTTCTGTGCCATCTGTAAGCGGTAATTATTGAAGTGATATATGCTTTTTTACCGAACATTGCGGCGTATAACGCACCTTTGTCTGAAAAAAATTTATCGTCAAAGCCTTTAAACCAACTTGAATCGGCGGCATCGGTTACAGCGATTTTCTTGCCGGAGATGTACACGTTCATTTTGTTTTTCAGCATATCGCGGAAAAATATTGTGTCCTCGCCACTGCCGTATGTTGCACCGCCGCCGAACAAAAGCGAGAACGAAATGTTTTTCTTGTATAAAACTTCGCGTTTAACCGCAAGTGCCGGAATACCGTAACGCATAGCATCGCGGAGAGTCATTTTTTTGCTTTTTGAAATTTTTTCGACGGGACGGTCGGCATTTTTTACGTCAATATTGAATAAAATTGCTTCGGCGCGACTGTTTTTTGCAAACTCGTCCGAAATTATCTGCGCGTAATTATCGTAAAATGTCATATCCTCGTCGGCAAAAACGCATATATCCGCGGTTGCACTCATAACGGCGCGGTTGCGGCTTTTGCCGACACCGCGATCGGTGCAGGTTATAAACAAAACATTTTTGCCGTTTATACTCATATTGCAGACTTCGTTTTTGTCGTGCTGATTAACAATAACCGCATTGGTGTACAAATTCATTTGTTTGTATATATCGGCGTCGGTGCGGTACATCGCCGAAACCAAAACTTCAATATTCATAACTATCCTCTGTTTCTTATTTTCAGTAAATAATAGTAAATCACCGTAAACAACGAATTTTCCGTATTAAACAAGCGGTACAACCGTCCGTTAAGACATTCTGCCAAGCATACTTTAACTTCGTTGTATTCGCGGCTTGCAAATACGCGGTTTATCTGCCTTACCTTGACATTAAAGCTGTCGGAGGAGTACATACAGTAAAGTCTTATAGCATATAAAAATTCGTCAAGTATAAGCCGCTTTAGGGTTAAAGTGTCGTTTGCGGTACAGCCGCAGCAGTTTAAAGCCGATTTAAATTCATTGTACATACGATTTATAAAATCAAAACGAATCTTATCGCATATTGTATGGAGAGTGCCGTTTGAATTTAATGTGTAGTTGTAAAGCGGCTCGTTCACTGCGGCAAAACCGCTTATGTACTTTATATATTGCAGATTGAACAGCAAATCCTCGCCGTTTGAAATGTCGGTCGGAAAAGACACAGCGTGCTTTTTAATAATTTCACAGCTGTACAGCTTATTTGCCGCACTGGAAAAAAGTCCTTTTTCATACAAACCGACAACGGAGTTTTTGCGTAGCTTGGACACACTGACATCTTTTGTGTATACACTTTCCGAAACCGCATTATTTTCCTCTGTACGCCGTATTCCGCACATCGGAAGTACGCCGTTTGAGGCGTGTATATACAGTTTTTGCAGAAAATCACGTTCTAAAGTGTCGTCGGAGTCGGTGAAAACTATATATTTGCCGTTTGCGTGTGAAATTGCGGCGTTTCGTGCCGACGAAACACCGTTGTGCCGTTGGGATATATAGTTTATGCGGCTGTATCTGTGCTTGAGTTTTGGTATAATTTGTTCGATATTGTCCGTTGAACCGTCGTTTATCAGAATTATTTCTATGTTGTCATAGCTTTGAGCCGCTATACTTTTAATGCACCTTTCGAGCGTGCCGACACTGTTATATATCGGTACAGCGACACTTATAAGTTCTTTCATTTAAAATCCCCGCAAAAATTTATTTTTAGATATGAAAATGAGAGGAGTAACTCCTCTCATTAAATCGCTATCATATATACGCCACCGCATATATACCCACCACTATATATAACATTACGTTATAACAATTTTACTGTTGGTCAAGCCAACCTCTGTCGGACTTTTTGTCCGGATCCACCTTTTTCTTCGTAAACGAACATGCAGCTCTGGTTATTTCATAATATGCCCAGTGTCCGATTTCGTTGCCGTCTTCATCAACCGTACCGAGCGGCAGGAACAAATCATCATCATCCTTGTTGTATATAAACGGACAATCCTCTGCCGTTACAACATAACCGTTTTCTTCGGTTCTTCCGATGATTCTGTTAAACATCGTTACAAATTCGGCACGTGTCATTTCCTTGTCAGGTCTGAGCATACCGTTGTCACCCTGCCATAATCCGGCATCGACCATTGCTTTCATATATTTGTAGAATTTGTGTTCTCTCGATACGTCATCAAAATCAAGGTCACCGTCAATATACGGAAGTCTTAGTGAAAATGCGACGATTTTAGCAACTTCGCCTCTGGTAACGGGAGTATCCGGAGAAATATTGCGAAGCTCGCCCGTACCGTCATCTGTGTTATATACCTCAATATATCTCATATATTCAAGTGCCGAATAACTCCAGTGGTCAGCGGAAACATCTGCGAATGACTGGTCGTCCGGCTTTTCAAAATCTTCACGCGCATTGTTTTGTACCAACAGTCTGTTTATAAGTGCACAAACTTCCTCACGCGTTATAGACATATCCGCACCCACCCATTGGTCGTTGTAACCGTACAGATATGCAGAATCCGATTTAAGTCTTTTCTGCGGACCTTGCGGTATATCGTTGTCAGGTATTAAGTCAAAGCTCTTATTTTCGTCTTTACCGTCACTCTCGGGAGCATTGGTAGGCTCGGCTGTAGGTTCGGCTGTTGCCTGTGGAGTCTGAGTAGGCTCGGCAGTAGGCTCAGCTGTTGTCTGCGGAGTCTGAGTAGGCTCAGCTGTAGGTTCAGCTGTTGCCTGTGGAGTCTGAGTAGGCTCAGCTGTAGGTTCAGCTGTTGCCTGTGGTGTTTGTGTAGGCTTCGCAATATTGTCTGAGGTAACTCCGAAATCCTCAACAGCCTTTTCGTTGTACATTATTTTTGCACTGCCTGTCATTTCGAGAGTATCGGCAACAAGCTGACCGATAATGTCAGCATCGTCATCACTGTGATTTCTTGTTGCTGTCATAGTGACATCTGAAGCCGGGGCAAACACAACGCCCAAAACCTTTGCATCACCGCCGGTGATAACAACCGTTTCGGCATCGGTTACAACGTTGCCTGTAATATCATTGCTTATGCTGAGTTTTTTTGTATTCAGGGAATACACATCACCCTTTACCGATGTAGAACCGTCTGCGGTAATGCTTACATAATCCGCACTGACATAAACGTCACCGTAAATTTCACCCTGTATTCTTACAGGACTCCACTCGCTGTCGGCTTTTTCATTCACCATATATACGTCAGCGCATACAACCGACTGTGAGCCGATACCGGCTGTTTTGCCGTTTGCGTTTATGTACAAATCGACTTTACTGCTGTCGCCGGCAGTCACCGTTCTTTCAGAACCGTTATAAGCAATTCCGGCATTGACAAACATTACCGTATCACCGCCCCAAGCCGAATTAACCAGAAGATACAGCTTGCCGTCGCCGACAACGTTAATTATACCGTTATTCTGTGCGCCGCTTGAGTTTTGCATATTCAGCGAGTCGATTTTAACATATACATCACCCTTTGAAGTATCGACAGTCAGCGGTTCAAACAATGTAAGACTGCCCTCGAAATATGTATCGCTGTTTATAGTTAAACCACCGTTTACCCATGATGCAACTGTCATATATTGTTTCACATCGTAATCTCTGCCGTCAAAAACGCTGGCATTGCCCGTTTCAACATCAGCATCGGAAACACTATACCCAAAAGATGTTTCGTCAACAGCTTTTACTGCGCCTTTAATTTCGCCTTCGTCCCATTTTACAGTGTTAAAAGAGTTGTTTTTGTTATACACCAAATCACCGTCGACAATTTTAATTCCGCCGCCGAACTCAATATTACCGTCAGCCGAATATACACTGCCGATTACCGAACCTGTACTGTGCGCCTTCATATTACCGCTCAGTATAACTGCCGGCTCGTCAGGTATGTTTACGTTTGCCGCAAAAGCAAGGTTTGAAAACATACCGGCGGTAATACACAATGCAATAACCGATGAAATTTTTCTTTTCATTCAATCTCCCTCTCTTTGCAAATTTCACATTAAACACAAATTGTGGTAACAAAAAAGCCGTAATCCAAATGAACTACGGCAACTGGCTATCTTAACAAAATTAAGACCCTTTAGTTTTGCGTCACTGTTTCACAACAGCTTTGCTTTTTACAAGTTAATATTTAATACACATTAATTATATTCCCACATTTGCATTTTGTCAATAATTTTGCCTCAAAAAAAATACTGAAATAATATTATTGTAAAAAGTGCTTAATTTTTTTGCAATGCTTTGTGTATATATTCATTAGCTTTATACAATATGCTTTTATCGGCATTTTTTGTTATTCTGTTGTATGCCTCGGAAAATTCAAGCCACGCATAATCCGCCACTTCGGAGGCTTGTATAGTTATATCGCCCTCGGAATATTCTGCCAAAAAGTACATTACATCTTTGATAACTCCGACCTTAGGCGAATATCTCGAATGTGCCTTGAAAGTGCCTGTTAAAGTAACGTCAAGCCCTGTTTCTTCTTTGATTTCTCTGAGCGCTGTTTCTTTTTCGGTTTCGCCGTTTTCAGTATGTCCCTTGGCAAAGCCCCAATGTCCGATGGCATCACCCTTTTTATTGAAAATCAGCAGATACTCTGTTTTGCCGCCGTTTATGCTGAAAATAACCGCGCCGCACGATTTTTCGTAATTAGCCATTTTTGTCCCTCCGTAATTATAAAGGCTGTCGATGTTTGCCGACAGCCTTTTACGCAAAAATTATTCGTTTAAAAATATTTCTCTTCCGCCGTCGGAAACTTCCGAAATATAGAATGACGGCGCATAACCGATTTTCGATGTGTAATTTGCTCCGACTTTCTCGATAAATGTGTCGACAGCCTCGTCTTTAACTATGCTTACGGTACAGCCGCCAAAACCGGCACCGGTCATACGCGAACCGAGTACGCCGTCGATTTTGAGTGCCTCTGAAACGAGTGTGTCAAGCTCGTCGCCGGTAACTTCGTAATTGTCGCGCAGTGAAGCGTGCGAGGCGGTCATAAGAGCACCGAATTTAATCATATCACCCTTGTTGAGTGCCTCTACAGACTGCAACACTCTGTCGTCCTCGGAAATAACGTGTTCCACTCTTTTGCGGACAATTTCGTCGGTGATAACGTGCTTGCTTTCCTCAAATTCGGCAAGGGAAACATCACCAAGACAGGTGATATTCGGAAGAACTGTTTTCAAAAGCTCAAACCCTTTTTCACATTCACTTCTTCTCTCGTTATATTTAGATGTTGCAAGTGAACGCTTTTTGTTTGTGTTTGAAATAACAATTTTCATACCGTCAAGCGCAAGCGGTACAAGCTTGTAATCAAGATTTTTGCAGTTTAGGAATATTGCGTGATTCTTTTTACCCATAGCCGATGCAAACTGATCCATAATACCGCAGTTTACGCCGATATAATTATGCTCGGCAATCTGACCGATTTTAGCCATTTCAATATTATCAACTTCGCTTTTTCCGCCCATCATAGCCATTGCAATCGCAGTTGCAACTTCAATAGCCGCCGATGACGATAAACCGCCGCCGTGAGGAATGGTATCGTAAAACAGCATATCCGCGCCGACAACATTGTAACCGGCTTTCATAAGCTCGTCGGCAATACCGAATTGGTAGTTGCCCCATTCGAGGTTTTTGTAATCGGCGATGGTTTTGATATCGCCTTCGACTTTTATGTCAAGGTCGGTAGCCTGCATACGGAATTTTCCGTCCTCTCGGGGTCTTGCAACTATTACGGTTCCCATTGACAAAGCCGCCGGAAATACAAAGCCGCCGTTATAATCGGTGTGTTCACCTATAAGATTTACACGTCCCGGAGAAGTGAAAAATCTTATGTTATCGTCACTGCCCGGAAATCTTTCTAAAAATTCGGTTTTCAATTCCTGCAAATTCATTCGCGCACCTCCTATAATTTGAACGGATTATTTGTTTTTGTTCATAAACTTTTCGTATGCCGCACGCAGCTCCTGAGCCTTTTCTTCAGGTGCTGTCGGATTACAGTGCGCCCATGCTCCCGTTTCGCTTGATGCGTTGAATTTAACTTTATCCGCAGAGCGCATAGGCGGATAAAATGCAATATGAAAATGCGAATACGCCGAAGTATCGTCGCCGTTTACCGGATTTTGGTACATACACATCATATATGGGAAGTTGTAGTCAAACAAGCTGTCGAGGGTGCCGGCGGCTTGCTTTAACGTTTTTGCAAGGCTGTCTTTTTCAGCCTCTGTAAGCTCAGTGAGATTCTGCACGTGACGCTTTGCCGCAATGTAGATACCGTAAGGGTATTCACAGAAAAACGGCAGAAATACGATAAAGTCGTCATTTTCAAAAATCACTCTGCTCTGTGCTTTCTTTTCGTTGTCAAGCATATCACATACCAAACAGTGGTTTGTGCTTTCGTAATGCTCCTTGCACGATTCCATTTCAAGCTCGATTTTTTTAGGCACTACCGAATAGCCGTATATCTGACCGTGCGGATGCGGCATTGTTACGCCGACAACATCGCCTCTGTTTTCAAAAATAAATACATATTTAATGTTTTCGTCCTTGCTTATTTCGACAAAGCGCTCTGTCCACAAATCAACAAGCTCTCTGATATGCGGCTCAGGCAGCTGAGGCAAGGTTACGGTGTGTTCCGGTGAATACAAAATAACTTCGCATTTTCCGTAAGCCGGTTTTGTTTTGTACAAATCGGTTGCAACATCATCAGGCACAGGCGGGTTTTGGCTGAGTGCCGGAAAGTCGTTGTCGTATTTATGTACCGTAAAATGTTCGGGAACTTTGCCCGAACCCGGACAGAAAGGACACCAGTCTTTCGGCATCTGCGGTCTGTTCTGTCGATGTGATGCAATCATTACCCAATCCTTGATGAGTGGGTTCCAACGTAATTCTGCCATAAATTTTTCCTCCGTAACTAATCTAAATGTAAACTGGTTTACATTTAGATTGATAATTATTTAACGTATTCGTTAATTATTATTTTACATACATTTTCCGCTGTAGTCAAGTATAAAACGCATCAAATTTTATTTTTTCCGTAATTTCTTAAAACCATATCCACAAAAGCCTCATTATTAGGTGTGTGGGTGAGATAGTTAAGAAGCATATTAACCGTATTTATTGCGGATTTTTTGTCTGCCTCGCGCCTTACAATCCAGTTTACCTCCATTTCCTTTGAGGACAGCAGCTTTTCGTCGTGACGTGTACCGGATTTGAGAATATCGAGCGCCGGAAATATGCGGCGTTCCTGAAGGGCGCGGTCGAGCCGCAGTTCCATATTTCCTGTACCCTTAAACTCCTCGAAAATAACGTCGTCCATACGACTGCCTGTTTCCACCAAGGCTGTGGCGAGAATTGTAAGACTGCCGCCGTTTTCGATTTTTCGCGCCGCGCCGAAGAATTTTTTCGGTTTGAACAGTGCGTCAGGGTCAAGACCGCCGGAAAGAGTTCTGCCGGTAGGAGTGCCGGTGAGGTTGTATGCCCTTGCAAGCCTTGTGATTGAGTCGAGCAGAATTACTACGTCCTGTTGTTGTTCCACAAGTCTTTGCGCGCGTTCCAAAACCATTTCCGCAACCTTTATATGATTTTCCGGCGGCTGGTCGAATGTGGAGTATATAACATCGCCGTTTATGGAGCGTTTCATATCGGTTACTTCCTCCGGACGCTCATCTACAAGAAGTACAATAAGCTTGATGTCGGGGTGGTTATGCTCGATACTCTGCGCGATTTGCTTTATGAGCGTGGTTTTGCCGGCTTTCGGCGGTGCTACTATAAGACCGCGCTGTCCTTTTCCGAGCGGCGCTATAACGTCGATAAGGCGCATTGCGTAATATTCAGGCTTTGTTTCAAGTTTCATTTTTTCGATTGGGTATATAGGTGTCAGCTTGTCGAATGGTTTTCTGGCAAGAGCTTTTTCCAATGGGTCGCCGTTTATTTTCTTTACGAACAGAAGTGAGGAGTACTTATCAGGTTCGTTTGACGGGCGCACATCGCCTATAATTTCATCACCGGTTTTAAGCCAAAAACGGCGTATTTGTGTCGGCGCGACATATACGTCGTGTTCACTCGGACGATAGTTTTCAAATCTCAAAAATCCGTATCCGTCCGCCATAACATCAAGCACGCCGCAAACCTCTATAACGTCGCTCGGTCTTTCGCGCACCGGTCTTTCGCGTACAACCGCGCGGTTCGGTTCGTGGCAATTGCCGTTTTCCGCGGCGGAGTCTTGTTCGGTGCTTGGCTTATGCGATTCAACGGTAATTTTCGGGGTTTCGCCGATTTCGGTATTGCTATCTTTTGAGGACAGCTGGTTTTCCTTGATTACTTTTATAAGTTCTTCCTTCTTCAGCGTGGATATTCTTTTAATACCCAGCGCGTGTGCAATCTGTTTTAATTCCTCACGTGTCTTTTTCGCAAGTATCATCTCGTCCTGCATCAATATTATCGTCCTTTCCTGCTAACCATTTACTGTATGTTGTTCTTAATTTCATAATTCGCTTTTGCTTATATACCGTAATATTTCTGAGTATCAAAATGAAAATATTGACTATAAACATAGCTGACGCAAACAGCGTGAATACATTGACCGCCGTGTCATTGTGTACAAGTCTGAAAAGTGCGTATCTGCCGCCGTCGCTGTCAGTGTCACCCAAAAGAATGTGTGCAAGAAGAAATGTAATGTTGCACCACATAGACTCACGTCTGACCTCCCAGCACGAATAGTTGTATTTGTTACATATAAAATTGACGGCAACAAATACAGCTGCGTGATAGAATGCGGGGAAACATAAAACTATTCTCACCGCACCTCTGTTGTACAGCCACACTGCAAATGCGGCGGCAACAAAGCATATTACCAGAATATTATCCTTTACATATGCAGACATTTTAATTATACCTGATTTTTTCTCACTGCAGCGTTGATATACCACCGCAGTGACGGCTGCAATAAACAGTATACACATACTCGCCGCGGACAGTATTTCCGCCGCAACCATTATGATAATAAATGCAAAAACCGCGAAAATCGAGAAAAATGCCATACGCATCACCTTTTATAAATATTATGAAATGATAGGTATGGGATATTCAAATCCCATACCCGATTTTATATGTATCAGTCATCAAGCATTACAGCACCCTGCATAGCCGATGAAACCAATTTTCCGTATCTTTTCAGATAACCCGTTTTAACTTTAGGTTCGTTAGGTGTCCAGCCTTCGCGGCGTTTTGCCATTTCTTCGTCGCTTATCTTTACGTTAAGCTCACATTTGTGCATATCAATTTGAATAATATCGCCGTCCTTGATGAATGCAATAGGACCGCCCTCCATAGCCTCAGGAGAAACGTGACCGATAGCCGCACCTCTTGTAGCACCCGAAAAACGTCCGTCTGTGATAAGCGCAACGTCTTTGTCGAGTCCCATACCGCAGATGGCTGAGGTAGGGGAGAGCATTTCTCTCATACCCGGACCGCCTTTCGGACCTTCATAACGGATAACCACAACGTCACCCTTTTCGATTTTGCCCGCATAAATTGCTTCTATAGCCTCGTCCTCGCTGTCATAAACCTTTGCCGGTCCTTCGTGTACGAGCATTTCTTCGGCAACCGCGCTTCTCTTTACAACCGAGCCGTCAAGCGCAAGATTACCCTTCAGCACAGCAATACCGCCGGTTGCGCTGTACGGATTGTCGATAGGACGGATTACGTCGTGGTCGAGAACAGGGTGATTTGCTATATTTTCCGCAACGGTTTTGCCTGTAACCGTCTTGATGTCGGTTTTAAGCAGACCCTTTTTGTTAAGCTCATTCATTACAGCCGCTACACCGCCTGCCGCGTACAAGTCCTGAACGTGGTGTTCACCGGCAGGTGCGAGGTGGCAGAGGTTAGGCGTGATACTGCTGATGTCGTTAGCCATTTCCATACTGATTTTAACCTTTGCCTCATGTGCGATTGCCGGCAGATGGAGCATTGAGTTTGTCGAACAGCCGAGTGCCATATCAACTCTGAGTGCATTATAAAATGCATCGGCGGTCATAATATCTCTTGGTTTGATATCATTTTCCAAAAGCTCCATAATTTTCATACCGGTTTCTTTGGCAAGACGGATTCTTTCCGAATAAACCGCCGGTATTGTACCGTTCCCCGGAAGTGCCATACCCAAAACCTCGCTAAGACAGTTCATTGAGTTTGCCGTAAACATACCCGAGCACGAGCCGCACGACGGACAAGCCGCATTTTCGAGTGCGAGCAGTTCGTGTTCGTCAATAGTACCGGCTTTAAACGCGCCGACAGCCTCAAACGTGGTGTTTAGGTCGCGGTATTTGCCGTTGTACTTCATTGAAAGCATAGGTCCGCCGCTTACAATAATTGCCGGCTTATTAAGTCTTGCGGCAGCCATAAGCATACTCGGAACGATTTTATCGCAGTTTGGAATAAGCACCAGTGCATCAAAGCCGTGAGCGAGTGTCATTGATTCAACCGAGTCGGCAATCAGCTCTCTTGATGCAAGAGAATATTTCATACCCATATGTCCCATTGCAATACCGTCGCACACGCCTATTGCCGGAAACTCAATCGGTGTACCTCCGGCTATTCTTATACCGGCTTTTACAGCCTCGGCAATTTTGTCAAGATGAATATGTCCGGGAATAACTTCATTTTTTGCACTTACCACACCTATAAGCGGACGCTTAATTTCTTCGTCGGTAAATCCGGCGGCTTTGAAAAGCGAACGGTGCGGGGTTTTTTCCAATCCTTTTTTTACAATATCACTGTACATTGTTTTATCCTCCTTATACTTTCATAAATAATTTATTGTTTTTTATTTTAAGCAAAGCAGTTTAAGAAGATAATTATTGTTGTAAAACTGCTTTGTCAAAGTCGTTTGCGATATGACGGTGTTTACTTGAGGCTGTTTTTGTGCCGGTGTAAAGAACATTACAAGCGCGCACACAGCGTATACTATTATAAGTGCATTCAGCACTCCCACCGCACCGCCGGCGGTTTTATTCATAAAGTTAAGCAGCGGCAGACGGCACACCCTGTCAAGCACAGTCATAACGATGGAAAGTCCGAGTCTGACCGAGGCGAACAGTATCGCCGCCGCCAGAAACGTCATAAGCGTATCCGTTATATTTTCACAGACCGTATTTGCGGTGTCGATTTTGAAATCCTGTGCAGACTGCATACTTTTCTTTATGCTGTCACTTATAAATTCAGGGAAAGCAAGCTCGTCCACAAACGCGTTTGCATCAGATGTCAGGTCAGTTTTGGAGATTGCCGTATTTACTTTTTCCTGTACTGCCGAGGTGACGGCTGTACCGATTTGCGTATCGTACAAAAGCTGTGTTACCGGTGCGCGGAACGCAAACACGATAATCACCGTAAGCACAAAAGAAATAATTTGGTACGCCGCACGCATAAAACCGCGTTTGTAGCCGTATCCTATGCATATGGCAAATACTGCCGCTAAAATTATATCTGTTATTACACTTGCCTGCATAATATAACCTCCATAGAAATGTTTAAAATTCACAAAACTCAAGACTTCCGCTGTACACTATAACGGCGGTCGAGGAACTGAGTATTATTACGTCTTTTATATCCCTGTCTGTTTTACAGTTTTTGAAAACATTACCCGAATATTCGCCGAACAACAGCTCACGTCCGTTATTATATGCTATCCTGTTGGAGGATATATCCATACAATACGGAATTGCCTCGGATTTGAGAGTGGTTTTTTCTTTGCCGTTTTTGTCTAAAAGCTGTATCTCGGCGGCAAGGCTGTTATCAAACATTAAAAGCTTGTAGCCTGACTTGGCAAAAACATATTTTGCAAGCTTTTTACCTGTCAAATCAA
The DNA here is from genome assembly GCA_964422725.1 of uncultured Lachnospiraceae bacterium. Classification (GTDB taxonomy): domain Bacteria; phylum Bacillota; class Clostridia; order UBA1381; family UBA1381; genus CAKSNH01. Next base: position 61,164 of record CAYRCC010000002.1, on the reverse strand, counting down.
CTGTCCATTTAACTTTTCCGCGGTTGGTGATACCTACTATGCGGTTGTCGCCGACAGCATTCAGGGTTTCACCGAGAAATTCAATGTCAAACATAAGAGTGTCGTCAAATTCAGGTGAGGCATACGGCTGTTTCTCATTTATATCAAAAAAGCTGATACACGTTTTTGCACCGTTTTCGGTGTTGAGCAGTGAAACAGCTACATCTCGTGAGGCTGAAATATCGGCATCGAGAATATCATAGCTGCCGGAGTTCCATACAAAAACCTGTTCGCCGTTTTTGTTATAAACGATTACCGAGCCTTTATACTGCGATCTGTCGGTAACGGCAACAACATCGCCGTTTTCCGAAACGGAGGCAGTGAAAATGGAATTTTCGGTGTTTACCGAGTAAATCAGCTTGTTTCCCATAAAAAGACTCAATTTGGTCCCGTCCTTTTCCGCAAGAAGTATATAACCGCCGCTAACCTTCAAAATAGGTTTTTTGGTCGGCATAGCTATCGCCCAAGCGGCTGTACCGTCCTTGTTAAACGCCATAAGTGAGGTGGTGTCGGCACAAACGAGATAATCCTTGTATACGGCGTACTGCATTAAATCGGCATCTGCCATTGCGACGGTATTGTACACACTGCCCTCACTGCCGTTTTTTTTCGGTGTCTGTTCGGGAGTCTGTTCCGGTTCGGACGACTGATCGGGCTCTTGTGTGCTTTCCGATTCGGATTTTGAAGCATCGGTGTCCTCCGACGGCGCATTTTCGGTTTTGTTCGGCGGACGCTGTACATTGAATTTATCGGCAATCACCTGTATATTGGATTTTACATTGCTTATGTAATTTTCGGCAAACTGTGCACTGCCGCCCGACATACTTATCGCCGCAGCGGCGGCGGCACATACAATTGCCAAGGCCGCAATAAGCACAAATATTTTAAATTTCTTCAATACATATCTTCCTTTCGGTAGTATACCTCGGATAAACACAGTCCTTCGGGCGGTGCTGTTATTCCGGCGCGGTTTCTGTCGCACGAGGCGATTATATCCGGAATATCTTCGGCTTTGAGTTTTCCTATTCCGACAAACAGTAATGTTCCGGCAATAATTCTTACCATATTATACAGAAAACCGTTTCCCGTAACGTCAATCGAGATGATATCGTTATTTTTTGTAACGTCAATCGAATAAATTGTTCTTACTGTGGTTTTAACACTCAATCCGCTGGAGGCAAAACCGGCAAAATCGTGTTCGCCGACAAAGTGCGCCGCCGCTTTTTGCATAGCCTCAACATCTATGCCGCCGCGGTAATGCCAAGTGTATCTGCCGATGAAAGCATCGTTAAACGCAGAATTTAAAATACGGTAGGTATATCTTTTTTTCACTGCTGAATTTTTGGAATGAAATTCCGACGGCATATCCTGTGCGGCTTTGCAGACTATATCCGGCGGCAGCTTGCTGTTTATAGCGTTTGCCATTTTGTCAATAGGTATGACTGTGTCGGAAAAGAAATTACATATATATTTGTCAGCGTGGACACCCGAATCGGTTCTGCCGCAACCGGTTACGTGGATATGAGTGCCTATAATCGACTTTATTGAATTTTCCACAACCTCCTGAACGGTAAGCGCATTCGGCTGTATTTGCCAGCCGTGGTAAGCCGTTCCGTCGTATTGCAGAGTCAATTTAATATTTCTCATTGTATTCCTCTCAAAAATACATTGTTTGCAGAACCGCAGTGGTCAGCAAAATTTATTATACAGGCTGATAGCCTTTAAAAAAGCGTGAAACCATTTTGAGGTTTTAACTTACAATTATCTTATAGTATATATCTATTTTCTTGATTTCGCAATAGTTTTTTGAAAAAATGTGTCAGAAAATTTTAAAGACGGCTTAAGCTCTGCCGATGCTTGTGTGGTGACGACAAACGTATACCCAAGTGCGGCTTGAAAGAAAAGCACCGCACTTGGGTATACCGCTGTTTTACTTGGCTTGTCGGAGGAGCTCTAAAAGCTCGTCTTTGCCGAAAGTATATTGGTTATCGCAGAACTGACAGGTTAATTGTGCACTTCCCTGTTCTGTGATAATATCCGAAAGCTCGTCTTTTCCTATGGAAATCAGTGCGCGTTCCATACGTTCCTTACTGCAGTTGCAGTGGTACTGCGGGAGAATGGTTTTATTTTCCGCAAGCATATCAAAGCCGTCAGTCACCTTAAATAGAATATCCTCGGCACTCATACCGCTTTGTATCATACTTGTAACCGACGGAACGGATTTCACCGTTTCTTCAAGCTTTGCGGCTGTCTGTTCGCTTGCCTCCGGCATAAGCTGAATCATAAATCCGCCGGAGCAGATTATACTGCCGTCCGTATCCACAAGCACTCCGAGTCCGATTGCCGTAGGGATTTGCTCACTGACGGCAAAATAGTATGTCATATCCTCGGCGATTTCACCGTTTACGAGCGGTACTTGACCGACGTACGGCTCTTTAAGCCCTAAATCACGTATTACGCACAGTCTGCCTTTGCCGACACCGCCGCCGACATCTAATTTACCCTTGCTGTTTAACGGCAACTCGACAAACGGATTTTCAATATATCCGCGTACCCGTGATTTACTGTCCGTAACAACGACAATTCTGCCGAGCGGACCGCTGCCGCTGATTTGAACAGTCATACTGTCGGTATCGTTTTTTAGCGTTGCACCCATAATAGAGCCAATGGTGAGCGTTCTGCCGAGTGCCGCGGCGGCAACCGGATAACAGTTATGAATTTTTCTTGCTTGTTTTACCATATCGGTGGTGACGGCGGCAAATACTCGTATACTGCCGTCAATACTGCTTCCTCTTACTATAACATCTGACATTTTATATATTTCCTTTCTGTTGTTTGGGTTTTATTCAAGTATAATATTTACCGAATAGTCCTGTTCGATGCTTACTCCGCCCGGAACCGTAATTTTCAGTTTAACACTGTGTTCACCGGCGGTAAGTCCCGAAAGGTCGGCTATTGCGGACATTAATGACGGGTCAAGCTCCTCGCCGGCGCCTTTTACCGTTATATTTACATCGTCAACCGTGTTTACGGTAAGACCTGCGGGTATATTCTGGATTGTTACCGGAAGAGTGACGTTTTTGACAGTCTTTTTTGTAATATCCGCTTTCACCTCTACAAAAGGGTTATCGGGGATATATACGTTGTCGGGTATATCCAGCGGTATGGTCACAACCGATGCTTCGCCGTCGGAAATATTTGACGGAAACTGTGCTGTGATTGATGTTACATCGTCATAGCTTTCTTTCAAAACACCGATATTTGCACTCAATGAATCCGCGTTTTTGATATTGACAATAAAGTCCTGCGAAACCTCTGCGGGATATTCGATTTTTATAGGTACTGATTTTGCCAAAAACAGCTTGTTTGAAATGATTATCGCAGTAGTTTCTGATGAAATGTTGTTGCTTTCGATTTCGTCACCGTCATAATCGACAAATGAGTAGCTGTAACTGCTTACCGAGTCAGTCTTTATATCGGAAACGTCCACCGTAACCGATGCCGCATTAACTTCGCTTACAGCCGATTTTGCGCCGCTTATTACGATTTCGGATATATCCGACGATGATTTTACGAGGTATTCGCTGTTAGAACCCGTCCGGAGTATGTTTACGGGAATTGTGCGTGTGACTATAGGCTCGACAACGACGGTTGCGTTATTCGACTTTTTGCGCAAAAGCTCCACCGATTTTACAGGTATGTTTATATCAATCGGCATTTCATAGCTTCCCGATGAATTGAGGGTTGACAAATCAATTTCGGCACTTATATTGCGTATCACGCTGAACAAATCACTTCGGTTTCCCTGAACGGAAACGGAAACGGTAGGTGTTTTGCCGTCTTTTAAGATAGTAAGTCCGCGTTCTTCAAGGACGGAGAGGTTAGAGTAGGAAATCGGAATGTTATTGACGGTTATGTCAATAACCGGGTTTTCCGAGTAGGCAATGATAAACCACAGTATAACGGCAATGACAACCGCTGAAATCTGCATTGCGATTTTGCTTTCAAATATTTTTTTCATTTATTCATCACTCTCCAAAACTTAATTTTATCAAATCCGGAATTGGTATTGCGTTTCCTGAGGGTTTTAGAAAGAGCTTTTTTTAACGATTCGCCGGAAATATTGCTGGTCAGAGTTCCCTCTATTGCAATGGATATTTTTCCGGTTTCTTCGCTTACTATAAGGGTTACGGCATCTGATGCTTCGGAAATGCCGATACCTGCGCGGTGGCGCGTGCCGAGCTTTTTGGAAAGATTTGTATTTGAAGTCAGCGGCAAAAGACAGCCGGCAGTCATAATTTTACTGTCGCGGATTATAACAGCGCCGTCGTGGAGGGGGGTGTTTTTGAAAAATATATTTTCAAGCAGACTCGCACTGACATCGGCATTCAATACCGTACCGGTCGTCATAATTTCTCCGAGCTTTGTTTCGCGTTCGATTACTATGAGTGCGCCGGTTTTGGATTTTGACATATTGGTTGCCGCCTCGACTATCTCGTCGACGGTTTTGGAAAATTCCTCGTCGGACATCTGCGTGATGGAAAAATCCATAAGCTTTCCGACCTTAGAACGTCCCATACGCTCCAAAATACTGCGCAGCTCCGGCTGAAATATCACAATAACGGCAAACGCGCCCACCTGCATGGTTGCCTGAAGAAAATAGTTCAGAACAGTGAGCTTTAAAAGTGAACTAAGCATAAGTGCGAGAAACAATATAACAATACCTTTTATAAGCTGTCCGGCGCGGGTTTCTTTGACAAGCTTCATAAGGTTGTATGTTATAACCGCAACGATTGCCATATCAATCAAGTCTGCCAGACGGAACAATTGTATGTATTTGGTTATGTAGTCTATTACAATATCCATAATTAATGCACAGCCTCCCGATGAAATATTAATAATTATATTATACAATATATATGTGTTTTTGACCAGATATTTTTTGTTACAAAATTATTACCGTTATCATCGCGCCGAAAATCTGAATTTACAATTTCAAAATGCAACTTAATTGTGTTAAAAAAATAAGGAAATGAGTGCCGCAATTTGAAGAAAATGAACCGGAAAATATATTCACGCTCACCGTATTTTTCTTTGATAAAAATGAGAAATTATGTCTGAAATGTCAGAAAAATGAAAGATGAGAATATGAACATACGTTCAAATGTTGTGCAAAAGACACATAAACAGTCGGCGTTCGACAGCGAAATAAGTGCTGTTTGCACAATAAAAACCATAATCAAAAGGCATTTTTTGTAATTACTAAAAAAATTACAAAAAAGTTCATTTTTTGTGAAAAAAGTGTTGACTGTAGATGTAATATATGTTATAATATGGATATCAAAATATTAACAAAATGTTTTATATATGGAAAGGAGAAAAACATTATGAAATCAACAGGTATTGTAAGAAAGGTAGACGAGTTGGGCAGAATAGTATTGCCTATCGAATTGAGAAGAACTCTCGGTATAGCGGAGAAAGATGCTTTGGAAATTTATGTAGACCAGGGACTGGTTATTTTGAAAAAGTACGAGCCTGCGTGCATATTCTGCGGTGATGCCAAGGATGTGTTTACATTTGAAAACAGAATGGTTTGCCCTGAGTGCGCAAAGAAGCTTCAGGCATTTGCAAAAGACTGATAGTCGGCGGATTATCGGGTTGGCGATAGATGACCGGAAAATCAACGGGTTATGGCAAAATGATATTTAAAAATCATTTTGCCATAACCCGTTTGTGCTGCGGATAAAAATTTGAGTCTTGCTTCCGATACTCACGTTTTGCGGTGAGCCGGCAGACAAATTCGGGTATTTTTATTGATTTTCTGTATCCGTTAAAATTTTAAACATAAATCTGCCGTTAAAACGAAATGATACGGGCAGCTGTAGTGCAATGAAATTCATTATCACAATGTATTCCGCGATAACCGCAAAATGCGAAAAGACTTAAAACAAGCCTTTTCGCATTTATGCTATAATTAAAGAGAGAGAAAGAAACTATTTTTATATTGTTAACAAATCAAACATCAGCACCGATTACTTCCGTCAATGCCTTCATTGATGCTGCAAAGTCCCAAATAAACACCTTATATTTATACGAATCTGCATCTGCATCTGATATATTAACCTCATCAAAATCTATTGTATTGGTGTCACCCTTTGCGAGATTTACTTCATTCTTAATTTGAGTGAAAATCAGCTTGCCCTCATTATCATAAACAGCCAATATTGCCGATGCCGATAAATTATCGGTTTCGTAATTTGCAACATTTACCGATACATTTCCCGTTATCGCACCGTTTTCATATTTCAAGCTGTCCGAGGTTATTGCCGCTGTAATTCCTTCCTTTACTGCCGGAGCTTTATCCACCGTAAAGAAATGCACGTTTGCGATACTTACCGACGCATCTGCCGTTGTCGAACGCTGGAAAAACGCACCGAACTGTCCTATTGAATCGGAAACAGCTGTTTTTTCGCCGTCTACCGTCTTTTTCAACAAAAACTCTGCATTATACTCAAGGTCTGCCTTATTCGGCTCGTTCGATGTAATGCGGATTGTTCCCGTCATCGTTTCATAATTAAGATTAAGCTGAACGTGCATCCACTGATTTAGGGTCCCCGAAAAATCGTTGATTTTTGTTCCGTTTTCCGTCGAGCTTGCACCACGCTGTGTATTCGCCGCCCAATAAAGCTCTTTATTTTGATTCATAGTCAAACGAGCTATCGCATTTGTTTTTCCCACATTTGCATTTTCGGGCCAAATACCCACATCAATATAGCCTGCCGACGTCGATTCAAATCGCACATCATACTCGATGAAATATTCCTTATTCGCCGACAAAGCCTCCTGCGGTGCGGATTTTATATTTGCAACCACCGACCTATTACCCGAAATTTTACCCGCAATATTCGCATAGCTGTCAACCACTCCCGAAATTCCGTCCGACACAGCTGTATTCACAGTTACTTTCAAATTTGCCGAGCCGACACCGCCGTCATTTGTAAACCACACATTATTTGTATCTGTAAAATTATTACCGTCATACAGCTTATACAAGTCATAATTCACTTTAACGGCTGTAATCTTACTCATTACACTTTCCGCACCGTCCGCACTAACCACGCAGTAGTAATAATACGTTCCGACACCCAAATTCTTAGGTATTTCAAAGACTTTGTCCGTTTCGCTTTCAATAGCTTGTGCGTTTGAGCCGTCCGAATCCGTACAGCTGTACCACTGATACGAAATTTCATCTGACGGTGTGACCTTTGCATCTGTTTCCAGCTTGCTGTCAATATTTCCGACAATCGTTTCAACCGTTGACGGAAGCTGTTTTGTTATTTCAATTTCCGCACTTGCAAGCACATTTACCCTTGATGTAAAGCTTGTTTTTTCCGCAATTCCGTCCGCACTGACTACACAGTAATAATAATGCTCGCCGACAGATAAATCACTCGGCAGATTTAATTCACTGCTTGTTTCACCGCTGATAGGCGTACCCTCAACAGGCCGTCTTGAAAACTCATTTACTGTCCCCGTTGTTTCGTACCACTGATATTTAAGCTCTGTTTCACTCGGATTTGATGCCGCATCGACCGACAATTTTGTATTAATTTCGCCCGATATAACATCAAGCTCCTTTTGAGGTTGACCGTCTATGAAAATACCTTCGCCGTTTGCCGTATAAATATTGGCTTTGGGCTGCAGGTCACGCTGACCGTCACGATCCGCCAGATAAAAGCCGATATGCGGCGGCTGATTATATCCCGACCACTGACGTGCCGCACTTACACGATACAATGCATCATGCATAAATGTATAATAGCGGTATTCGGTAGGAATAACCGTTGTATAAATTCGTATTGCCGTATCATCGGCACTTCTTGCGATAAATTCCTCGCGCCAATCGCCGAAAATATCCGCAACCGCACAGGGCGGCATTTTTGTAAAATCAATGGTTTTTGCACCCTCGGTGCTGAATAGTAATTCTACCTTGTCGGTATCTTCGGAATATTTATAAATTCCGTATTCCATTTCCCTGTCCTTTGTACCGGTTTCGTCATAGCCGTCCATAATTTCGTCCCACAAATCTCCGTCCCAATAAATACGGAAATTTGCAAGCTGTGTTGCTTTTCCTGTTTCACTGTCTGCCACATTCGGCAAATTATGAACATTTTCAAGCTTTGCCAATGCATCTGAAGAGCCGACTCCGCCCTTATATGTATATCCGCCTGTCGATTCCGATGCACTTATCACTGCGTGTGCACCGTCAAAATCACCCCATATACCGACAATTCCGCGACCTGTATCCGCATCTGCCGACTGTCGTTTTGCAATATCCCTGCCTGTCGATGCATCAAGGAACGAAAATCCGAACGGCGAACGTTCATGCACCGACATAAACTGCAATCCCTTACGTGTCGGATCATACTTGCCCAAATGCTGTGCATCACCGTGACCTCTGCCTGTTGTCCACAGCAATGTACCGTCATATTTTACAGCCGAGGCACCAATAATATATGAATCACGTCCGCTGCCGTCCAAATCCCCTACAGAAATATTGTGATTACCCTGTGCATCAATTCCGCCGAAACGCTTTTGTCCGCCCTCGCTTGATGAATCATATGTATCTGCACGCCATTCCTGAACAAGTTGTCTTTTTCCGTCAGATGTTTTCTCCAGCGTATATGCCGCCAAGGCTACACGTCCCATATAGATACCTCTTTGAAACACCATACCCGGAGTTTTTCCGTCTAAATATGCAACAGCGGAATTGTTTCGCCACGGGTGATTCGGATATGTTCCCCATTCTCTTGCACCCTTTTCCGAGGCTGTATTTATCGGCATAGCACCCTCGGGCAAAGCATAGCCGTCAAACGTGAATCCGTCTACCGTAATTGCACCTTCGGAATATCCGTTTACGGCAATTTCATAGCCTTGTCGGCTTGTCTGCGGATCATACGGAATTGTATCGATTTCTTCGCCCGTTAATCCGTCAAAAACCGTCAGATACAGCGGTCCTTCCTGATTCATATAATATTCGTCTTTATCCTGTACCCATTTTCCGTGCTGTACGCTTTTTCCCACCTCACGAGGGTCGCCGATAACGCTGATTACATCATAATTCGCATCAAGCGTACCGTAAATATCGGGTTGGCTGTCAAATCCGCCGAATGTACCGTAAGTACCGTTACCGTTCGGATTGGGACGAAGCGATACTGTACCGTCTGCCGTCATAACCGCAATCTCCGCTCTTCCGTCACCGTCAAAATCATATACCAACGGCTGTATGCCATGTCTTTGCGAGCGGAGGTTTGCACCCATATCAATTCTGTATAAATGCTCGCCGTCTTGTGTATAAGCATCTAAATACGTTTTATCCGCATAATTTCCCATAGGGTCATTCTGATTTGAGGGAACTAATTTTACAAGAAAATCATATCTGCCGTCACCGTCCAAATCAGCCACATGAACGTCGTTTGCTCCGTACGTGGCAGGTTTATCAAGAAGTGTTTCGGAAGAACCATCGGTTACAATATCCAATGTAGTAACAGGCGGATGCGGTGCAAGCTTAATCTCCAAATATTGATTTTCCAACACTCCGACAGGCTGTGAACATTCCGTTTCTTCACCGTTCACCACAAGTCCGACAGAATATTTACTGTTTACATCTCCGTCAAAATCCTTGAAATTAGTCAATTCAATCGGCTCGGCAGTGATAAGAACTCCGTCACGATAAATATTGAATTTGGAATTTTCGGGCTCATATCCGTTAAGCCTCCAGCTGATGAACACATGATCCATATCCGCTGTTTTCACTGCAACCACGCCTCTATCCAACTTTTCCGCCTGACGAGTATATCTTGATGATAAATTTTCACTGTCCCACTCATCAAAATAGGTATTATTGTTGTATGATGATGCCGCCAATACCGCCGATGCCGATTGCACAGCCATCAGCACCGCAAGTATACCGGATATTACTTTCTTTTTCATTGTTACTCACCTTTCTCACTTTTTGCTATTTCACTGCACATCAGTATGAATGCACCCATTCCGTGTAAATCGTCCTCTACGGTTTCACGTTCAAAATAATAATTTATATCTCCGACACCCGTACCGATGCACACACCATTTATACCAAGTTTTTCGCCCGATACATTAACCATGGTAAGAATACCGTTATAACATTCCTCTACGAAATCCTTGCCGATATTATCGATAACACCCAGTCGTGCCGATTTGACTATCGCATAAGTGAACAAGCACGAGCAAGAGGTTTCGTGCCAGTTGCCCTTTACATCCCCCTTGTCGATAACCTGATACCACAATCCCGTCTTGCTGTCACGATATTTTATTACCGAACTTAACAGTTCCTTTTCCGCTGCGATGAAATCGTTTTTATACTCGTTGTCATCGGGGAGCATTTCTATAATCTCCGCCAAAGCTACAACATACCAGCCCATAGCTCTGCCCCAATGCACCGGCGAACAGCCCGTAGCCTTATCCGCCCACGGTGCTTCCTTTGAATCGTCCCAAGCATGATACAACAGTCCCGTTTGGGGATTTTTCATATTCTCGTACATCAAACGCATCTGTCTGTGTACCACCTTGATAAGATACGGCTTATCGAACGTAACCGCATACCGTGTAACAACAACACCCATCATATACATACAATCCAGCCACATCTGATTTTTCATAAACTTTTTGTGCCATACTCCGCCGAGTGCGTTTTTGGGGTGTTCTTCCGCTGCTTTGATAATTCTGTCAAGCAGAATTTTATATCGTTCGTCTTTTGTTGTTTCGTAAAGGTCAAACAGTAAAAGTCCCGGTTGCATATCGTCAAACTCATCTGTATGACAGGTCGGACAATCGCCGTTTTTCTGCAAATGACAGTCCACCCATGCTTTTATGTAGTCGTAATATTTCTTATCCTTTGTAAGTGCATACACCCGCTCAACACCTGTCAGAAATACTCCCTGGTGATAATGAAATCTGTGGTTGGGAGGCAGCTCGGACGGCGTGTATTTTTTCATTATTGTGTCTGTGCCAAGCTTGGCATATGTTAAAGCATTCATAATTTTTCCCTGCCTTTGTATGATTTATTTAATTACATTATACAGTGTTATTTTAAGTTTTTCATTTAAAAAAGTAAAATTTATTCTGAAAATCTTGAAAAAACTACAATAATAATATATAATAATCTAAAAGGAGGGACAGCCCATGCAAGCGTTGGAATATAAAATGCACAAGGATTTTGCTTTCGATTATTCGGCACCAAATATATTAGGTGCACCGGCTTTTCACATTCACGAGGGATATGAGATGATTTATCTGATTTCGGGCAGTCTTGAATTATTCATAAAGGATCAGGTATATTCCGTTGCACCCTCGAATATAACGATTATTCCAAAAGGTGCAATCCACAAAACACGCAACAGTGCCGCTACATACGAGCGAATCATTTGGAATTTTACGGATAATGCGATTGATGCGGATATTATGCCCGAAATCGGCAGGCTGTTCTCACACAGAGTATACGCTCCGACAGATACTAAATTTATAAATACGCTGATTAAAAACTTTAAAGCCGAAAAAGGTAAGAATGATATTTTTTCGCAAAAGCTTTCAATTTATTATCTGAATATTATGCTTGTACATTTGGCACGAAATATGGACAGCTATGCCGTTACGGACAATAAGATAACAAATCCCACGGTCGAGCGTCTGATTAAATATGCCAATCAAAATTACAATAGTCCCTTAACTTTAAAAGATATTTCAAAGAAATTCAAGCTGACACCGAATTATCTTTCAACCCTCTTTTACGAAAATACGGGAATTCATTTTAAGGAATATTTGACAAATATACGAATACACCACGCAAAGGATATGCTGGACAACACCGACAAATCAATCAAAACCGTTGCGTATGACTGCGGTTTTAATGACAGCAATTATTTTTCTACGGCATTTAAGGAAATAGTCGGTGCAGCACCGATTGCGTATAGGAAAAACAATAGTTGATACCAAAGCACACTGTAAGAACTATGCGGTGTGCCGGTATGGACTGCCGAGAAACATTTGCGGACAACGATTGACGGGCAAAATCGTTACAGGTTTACAGCCTATAATTGTGTATTTTTATAAAAAACTTCACATTATGCCTAATTTGTGATACAATATTTATGTATATTATATAAAATGCTAAAGAAAATGACGAAAATGACGAAAAATAATATAGTTGACATTTGTACCGCACAGAAAGTCGGTTGAAGGCGAAATATGTTATTTTTCGGCTTTGACCGATGAATGTAAATGGTACGGGATTTAAGGAATGAGTGGCTATGAAAGAAGAAAAATTAGTATTGTCGTCGTTGGGGCATACGTGGATATTGGATTTGGACGGTACAATAGTAAAGCACAACGGATATAAAATTGACGGGTCGGATTCGCTTTTGAACGGTGCAAAAGAGTTCCTTGAAAGTATTCCGGAAAGCGATATGATTATATTTCTAACGTCAAGAACAGAAGAATACAGTAAAATGACGGAGAAATTTTTGGCTGATAATTCAATAAGATATAACAATATTATTTACGGTGCGCCGTACGGCGAAAGGATTTTGATGAATGATAACAAGCCGTCCGGCTTGAAAATGGCAGTGGCAATTGACGGTGAGCGAGATTGTTTTGTGAAAAGGGAGATTGTTATAGATAAAAAATTATAACAGATAAAATTGATAAGGGGCGTTATAATGGTAACAGCGTTGATATTTGCGGGCGGTACGGGGACGAGAATGAATTCGAGGTCCAGACCTAAGCAGTTTTTGGAAATGCACGGCAAACCGATTATTATATATACTTTAGAACATTTTGAGTATTGCGCTGAGGTAGATAATATAGTAGTTATTTGCATTAAAAATTGGATAGCGGAATTGAGGGGATATTTAAAACGCTACGATATACAAAAAGTTGTGGATATAGTGCCAGGGGGTGAAACGGGACACGATTCTATTTATAACGGTTTGGTAGCAATGAAGAAATTTGTGAGTGATGACGATATTGTTCTTATTCACGACGGCGTAAGACCGTTGATAAACGAGGAACTGATTTTGGAAAATATCAGCTCTGTCAGAAAATTCGGAAATGCAATTACGTCGGAAAAAGTAAGAGAGAGCGTTGTGCGGTCGGATAATGCTGAGGTTATTGTTGACGTTCCGCCGAGGGAACAGATGTTTGTTGCCAAAGCGCCGCAGTCGTTTTATTACGGCAGAATATTCAATTTATATGAAAAGGCGCAGAATGAGGGGATAAAGACAATAGATTCATCGCATTTGTGTCATATATATAATGAGCCGATGCATCTTGTGAAAAGCACGAGAAATAATATAAAAATTACAGAGCCGGCAGATTATTATATTTACAGAGCGTTGTATGATGCAATAGAAAATCAGCAGGTTTTTGGAATTTAATCATAAGTAAGTAGAGGAATGTGGTATGAGAAAAGCGCAGAAACAAAGCTTATTGGAAATAGTCAGTACATTATATAAAGCGCATGATACAATAAAAAGACATATAAAAAAGAGTGAATTTGAAAATGCGCGTGCAATGCTTGCGGAATGTCAGAATACGGCAGTGCAAATGGGTGGTATGATAGAGGAATTTGAGGGTGAGAATTGTTTGCCGGTACACTGTTTGGAGGAGTACTGTGATGAGATTTTTTCGGTATATCAAGGTATTGATACGGGAATGACGGCAGATAAGGCGTATAAAAATTTGAACTCAAAAATGATACAGGCTGAAAACAGCATTAAAAATGATATCAAAGCTCGGCTTGAAGTTGTGTTTTTGCCGTATAAAGCCTCTATGTGGGACAGCCTTGAAAGTGTGTGGAAAAAAGCAAATGAAGATGAAAATTGCGATGCATATGTTGTTCCGATACCGTACTTTGACCGAGGATCTGACGGTAAACCGCTCAGAATGCACTATGAAGGATACGAGTATCCGCCTGATGTGCCGATAGTGTCATGGAAAGAATACAATATAGAAGAAAGACGGCCTGACATAATTTACATACATAATCCTTATGATGACCAAAATTATGTTACAAGCATTCACCCCAAATTTTACGCGAGTGAACTGAAAAAATATACTGATGAATTGATATATATTCCGTATTTTGTTGCGATTAACGATGAGTTGGAGGAGCATTTTTGCGTTCTTCCGGGGACAATGTATGCAGATAAGGTTATTGTACAGTCTGAAAAAGTGCGAAAGAAATATATAAGTGAATTTCGCAAATTTGAAAATAAAAATAATTGCCGCGGTATGTTTGGTGATGTTGAGAAAAAGTTTTTAGCACTCGGAAGTCCGAAATTTGATAAGGTGAAAAATTCAAAACTTGAGGATTTTGAAATACCGTCGGAGTGGGACAGTTTGATAGTCAGAGCGGACGGCAGCAGAAAAAAAGTAATATTGTATAATACAACGGTAGTTGCGATGCTTAGAAATACAGAAGATGTAATAAGAAAAATCAAAAATGTTATTTCGGTATTTAAAAAGGATAAAGACGTGGTTTTGCTGTGGCGTCCGCATCCGTTGCTGGATAGTACGCTGGAGTCTATGCGGCCGGCACTGCTTGAGGAATACAGAAATATTGTTGAAGAATATAAAAAAGATAAAACAGGCATTTTTGATGATACGGCAGAGCTGTACAGAGCTATAACGCTGAGCGATGTGTATTACGGCGATTGGAGCAGTGTTATGGAGCTGTACAAGCATACAGGCAAACCGATTATGATACAAAACATTGAAATGATTGAGGGAGAGTAACAAATATGGATTATATAGTGGTGCAGGCGGGCGGTAAAGGGACAAGATTGGGCTATTTAACCAAGAATAAACCCAAGGCACTTGTACCGATAGAAAATTTGCCTATGATATTTCATTTGTTCAGGAAGTATTCTGACAAAAAATTTGTAATAATAGCTGATTATAAAAAGGAAGTTTTGCGTGAATATTTAAGTTGTTTTGCTGATGTCAAGTATCAGGTAGTGGATGCGGACGGAACGGGAACTTGTTCGGGAGTAAAGCAAGCGATAGATTTGATTCCGGAGAATAAATCGTTTATGCTTGTGTGGTCAGACTTAATACTTCCGGCTGACTTTAAACTGCCGAATGAGTATGACGGAGAATACAGCGCAGAAAACGATTACATAGGAATATCGACTACATTTCCTTGCAGATGGAGCTATTACGACGGCGAGTTTGTTGAGGAAAAATCGTGCAAACATGGTGTTGCCGGATTTTTCCTGTTTTCCGATAAAAGCAAAATTGCAGATGTACCGCAAAGCGGTGAACTTGTGCGCTGGATGCAGCAGCAAGGTATGAAGTACAAGGCGATTTCGCTTGCCGGTACAAGAGAGTTTGGACTTATTGAGGAATATGAAAAGCTGACAACACAAAAGTGTCGGCCGTTTAACCGAATAACCGTTGACGGAGATGTACTCATAAAAGAGCCTGTGGATTCGCAGGGCAGAACACTTGCAAAACGTGAGTGTGTATGGTATGAAAAGGCAAGGGAACTAAATATAGGTATATTGCCGAAGATATACGATACAAATCCATTGAAAATGGAGTATATTAAGGGCGAGAATATATATGAATGTCAGCTTGACTATGAAACCAAAAAAGGTGTTTTAAGAAAATTAGTTGACGCACTAAAGCTGTTGCACTCTTCGGAAAGCGTTCCGGCGGACACGTTTAGTATGCACGAGGCATATTTTAACAAAACCATGGACAGACTGTCGAAAATAAGGGATTTGGTGCCGTTTGCAAACGACCGGTATGTTACGGTGAACGGCAGAAAGTGCAGAAATGTTTTTTATTACAAATCTGAATTGGAGAAAAAACTTGAACAGTTAAAATGCGAAAGCTTCAGCTTTATACATGGTGATTGTACATTTTCAAATTTGATGATAAGAAAAAACGGTGACCCTGTATTGATAGACCCGAGGGGATATTTTGGCTTTACCGAATTGTACGGCGATGAAAGATACGATTGGGCAAAGCTTTATTACTCGGTAGTGGGAAATTATGACAGGTTCAATTTGAAAAAGTTTCGATTGGAAATAACCGATAACGGCGCAGATATCCAAATTGAGTCAAATAATTGGGAAGATATGGAGAAAGACTTTTTTGAGTTGACCGATACAGATGCAAATGAAATAAAACTGCTGCATGCCGTAATATGGCTGTCGCTTACCACATATGCTTGGCAGGACTATGACAGCATATGCGGTGCATTTTATAATGGATTATATTATTTGGAGGAAGTACTATGATAAGTTATTTTGAAAAACAGTTGGCTGAAATAACACATTCGTTAAATTCGGTTGATGAAGATATTTTTGAAAAAATGGTAGAACACGCAGTGGCAACTATTAAATCGGGGCATAAAATAATAGTTTCGGGATTGGGAAAAAACGTTCCGATTTGTGATAAATTTGTGGGTTCTATGGTGTCTATGGGACTTGATGCGTATTTTCTGCATACCAATTCGGCGGTACACGGCGATATGGGTCTTGTCAAGGACGGTGATATGGTAATAATTCTGACCAAGAGCGGAGAAACATCAGAGTCGGTGTATCTTGCGCGGCTGCTTAAAGAAAGAAATGTTGATATGTGGCTTTTGACATTTGAAAAAGAAAGCACGCTGGCAAGAGAGATACCTAACAGCTTGGTTATAGATTTAATTCACGAGGGGGATTTGTGGAACATTATGCCGAATAATTCAACCACGATGAATTTGATTGTGCTGCAGGGTCTGGCGATGATGGTTGCAAATAAGATGAAATTGGAGATTGGTCAGTTTAAGAGAAATCACCCGGGTGGTCATATCGGTGAAGTTTTGAAAGGATAAATGAGAAAGAGGAATTTTGAATGAAAGAATTTAACGAGCGTATTGAAATTATTAATAAAGGCAAAAAAACGCTTGAAAGTCTGATCAAAAAGGTTGATAATGAGGTTGTGCTGATTTTTCCCGAAAACGATGAGGAGTTAATAAACTGTATTTTGAAATATATGTATGTATTGGAAAAAAGGTATAGTTTTATTACGATTATTTCAAGTTTTAAACTGCCAAGCTTTGACGGGTATACAAAATTGCCGTATCAAACGATTGAGTTGACTGCTGAAGAAGTAGACAGCATTACTCGTTACGCTTATATATTAATGTCGCCTATGTTGAAAATTATGTCATTTAAGGTATCATTGTCGGGGAATGCAAAATATGTCAAAGAACAAGTTGTTGGCTTGAAAAATATTACCATGGACAAAATAGTGTATAATTATTTATTGGGCGAGGTTGGAAAAGTAAAATAATGAACAAAAACAAGAAATTTGATATTAGATGGCTTAAAGGAAGAGAAGAATATTTTAAAAATTTATATTTTGAAATTAAAAAATTAAAAGAAAAAAAAGTATTTGAAAATAAGAGGATTGCGATTGTCGGAGTATGGGGAAATGCTTATGAAGTCAGAGAAATTATTGAAAAATTGGGATTGAGCATAAGTATTATTGCCGATAACAATGAACAAAAACAAAATGTTTCGCGAGTAGGAATAATATCACAGTCGGTAGAGAGTCTTGCCGAGGAAAAGGATATTGTAATTTTGGTGATTAACAATTTCTGCTGGCAAGAATTTGAAATACAATTATCAGGTTTAGGATTAAAAAAAGATAAGGACTTTTTTGTTCTTTTCGGTGGCAGAAGAAATACAAGAAACGAACTTAAAAAGGCAAAACAGGGCATAATATTTCAAGGTAAAAACTGGAGAAATATCAGAAAGCTAATTTCAAAGGGATACAAGTCATATATCAAAATTGACGAAAAATACGGACATATTCCTATTTGGTTAATGCACCCTACAAGTATTGGTGATTTATATATTTTCGCATGTTTATTACCGCATAAAATGGGCGTAAAGAGCGTGGCTGAATGTGACTGCGTGCTTGTGGTTACCAAAAATTCCGTTAAGCGTTTGGCAGAGGCTTTAGGATTTAAGCATATCGAATTAATTACGTTTGAAGATGCACACATAAATTGGCTTACTATGCTTAAAGCGATGGGAGATAAAATTAATGTTAGAAATGCAGTTTATCATGGTGAATGTAATTTTTATGTGACAATGTATGAACATTCAAATATCAATTTTAGAGATACTTTTGATTACGTATTTGAATTTGAAAAGAAAATGGAGCCTATATATCCGACTTTTCCGAAAAGAACCGAATATGTCAGAGAATTATTTGAAAAGTATGATTTAATACCCGGCAAAACAGTACTTGTTTCACCTTATGCGGGACATTTCAGCATTGACTTGCAAGAGGAAAATTGGAATTATTTTGTTAAAAAACTGCAAGATATGGGATTTACGGTATGTACAAATTGCGGCGGACCGGGCGAACCGCCGCTTGATAATACCGCAGCACCGTTTATAGAAATTCAGGACTGTGTTGAATTTGCGGAAACGGCAGGATATTTTGTCGGAGTGAGAAGTGGTTTCTGCGATTTGCTTTGCAATGCCGACTGCAAAAAAATAGTATTATATGAAACAGGTTCGGTCACAGGGTCAATAGAAACTTTCGGATTTGAAAATATGGGATTGGGGAAAAATATGATTGAGCTTGTGAATGATTGTAATCATAAAGATGAATTTATGGACGAGATTTTAGAAAAGCTGGTTGAGGAAAAATAATTATTTTTGCGGTAAATGGTTGATTAGCATCAAGACACTATCGTTCGGTGTTTTCAGTGGAAAACGGTAATTATGCCGAAAGAAGTTAAGCAAAATACGCCGACTTAGAAGAAGTGGACGTATTGGTTTGGAATGATATTAATGCAATTACGAATGTTATGGTTTGAAATTTGATAATTTATATGGAGAAGATGAAATGCAATATATATTATTCGGTGCAGGAGAAATGGGGAAAAAGGCTCTATGGTTTTTAGGATATGAGCGGGTAAAATGTTTTGTAGATAACAATCGTTTCGGAAATGAATTGGAAATGAAAGACATAATCAGCTTTTCTCAATTTCAAGCTGTATACAATGAGAACTATATAGTAGTTATAACATCAGAAAAATATCATATAGAAATGGAAGAACAATTAAAAGGTGCGGGTATTTATAGATATTTCATTTTTCGAGAAGAAGATATATGGAAGATTAATGATGTATTACCATGGTATAATTTATACGGAAAAGCAGAAACTGTATCATATACTAAAGTTTTAAGCGATAATTCGGTGAAGAAATATAAGAAAATAGCTATATATGGTACAAATAATTACATGCAGTATCTTATATCGGAAATAGCAATACAGACGGGAGATATAAGCTGTATTAAAGGAATAATATCCGAAAATGATGATTGTAATCCTTGTGTTGATATTCAATGTGTCGCTTTAGATGATATTTACGGTGAAATAGATTGTTTGATTATAAATACGGCACGTACTGAAAGTGATATTCGTGATAGAATTGCGCAGAGAGCACATTCGTTTGATTTGATTGATATTTATGATTCGGATAAGTTTGAAAAGTCATTTTATTATCCGCAGCTAAAGAAGTTTAAAAATATTCATAAAGGTGAAAGAGTGTTTCTCGTAGGAAACGGACCCAGCTTAAGAATAGAGGATTTGGAAACATTACATAAGCACAATGAAATATGCTTTGGATTTAATAAAATCTATCAGATATATAATAAAACCGGTTGGCGAGCAAATTATTTTGCAATAACAGATGCGTGTATGCTGTCTAACTGTTGTAATGATATTAATAGTATCAGTGCGGATATTTTTATTGGCGATGTTTTTTGTGACGGACTAAATAATTATTATAATGATAATGTTAATCATATTCATTTAAAGATGCAAGAATATTGGCCTAATTACCCCGGGTTCTCGGATAATATATGTAATGGGGTTTGTTGGGGATATACAGTGACTTATGATGTGGGCTTGCAAGTTGCGGCATATATGGGATTTAGTGAAATATATTTAATAGGTGTTGATAATTCGACTGTTGGCAATGTGACGGACGATAGAAATCATTTTTTGAAGAATTATTATTCGGAACAAGAAAAAAGAGTGCTTAAAAATTTTGACAGTGTATTAGCTAACAAAAAAACGGAAAAAGCATATGAAATGGCGGAAATATATTCAAGAAGGCACGGTTTTAGAATATATAACGCTACACGCGGCGGTAAGCTTGAGGCTTTTGAAAGAGTGGATTTTGATAAATTGTTTTGATTGGGAAGTGGATTTTTTGGAAAAATATATTAAAAAGTATAGACAGCTGATGTTTTATGATGTTGCTGTAAACGGAGATAACGTATGGTTTTATAATATTTTTTTTAATGCTATTTTTAGAGTTGATTTAAAAACAAAAAAAATAGCGGCTGAATGTTATTTTGATATAGCGGATAAGGATAAACAGTTTATGCAGTATATGGCAATGGCATATTATGATAATAAGCTTATTATAGCACCCAGAAATGCCGGAGATATTATAATTTATGATTTGTCCTCAAAAGAATGTACAAAAATTCCGATTGATTTGAGCGGAACAGAAAATGTGTTTAATTTATTTTCCAATATCAGAATTTATAAGGATAGTGCATATATTTTTCCGGGAAGATATAAAGCTATAGTAAAGCTTGATTTGAAAACATATGAAACAGAGTACATAGATGACTGGTATAAATCGTTGGGCGGAGTTGATAATGAGGATTCGGTAACTATTGAAAATGTGAAGGTGTGCGGCGACAACATTTGTATGATGCCATGTTGGCAGAAAAATGCTGTAATAGAATTCAATATGGACACGAAAGAACATAAAATACATACAGTTCCGGTTGTTGAAAATGACGGACTTGCGGATATAGTGTTTGATGGTGATAATTATTGGATTTCGATGAAATTACATTCGGATGTTATTAAGTGGGACGGCGGTACGGAATTTAGCGTAATAAAAAACACGGAATTTAGCGGTGGATTTAAAAACATACTGCAAAATGAAGAATATATTTATTGTATTCCTTTGTGCGGTGACAGGTTGTTTAAAATAAATAAGCAAACAAACTGCTTGGAATGTGACAGAACGCTAATATCCGAACCAACAGAAGAAATGCGAGAAATTACAGTGATAAATTGTAATGTAATGTGTTGTAAAATGTTGGATTCGGAGCGCGGAATTATTTATTCTACATATGACGGTAAGGTAATTGTTTTTAATGCCAAAACCGGAGAATATAATACGTTTTTGCCTCAAATTGCGGGTGATGATGAAAAGCAATTTAAGAAATATTTCAGCAAAATTTTACTGGAAAATGTTATTTTTGAAAATGTAGAATTTGGGTTGTGGGATATGTTGGATTGTATAAAATTCAGTTAAAGATATAGTATTTTATAATGCGTTTATTTCAGAAAGGACAATATTACAATGAATTCGTTTTTAACAAAAGATTCGTTTTTCTTTATAGGCGGTCCATGCGCGCTTGAATCAGAAGAAAATGTGATGTATCTGGCGGAAAATATTAAAAAAATTACGGACAAGCTGGGTGTTAAATATTGTTTTAAAGTGTCATGGGATAAAGCAAACAGAACTTCGGCTGAGAATTATCGCGGTTTGGGACTGGAAGAAGGCTTGCGTATTTTGGAAAAAGCTAAAAGGGAAATAGGCGTAAGTATAGCTACCGATATTCATGAGGCATGGCAGGCGAAAGAAGTTGCCGGAGTTGCGGATATCATACAGATTCCGGCGTTTTTGTGCAGACAAACGGATTTAATAGAGGCTGCTGCCAAAACCGGAAAAGTTATTAATGTAAAAAAAGCACAATTTCTTAGTCCGGAAGAAATGGGAAAGGTTGCCGGCAAATTTAGGTACTACGGGAATGAAGACATAATGATGTGTGAACGCGGTACTGCATTTGGATATAATAATCTGATAGTGGATATGACAGGGTTGGTACGACTAAAACAGCTTGGTTATCCGGTTGTTTTTGATGCTACGCACAGTGTACAGATATCCGGCGGCGGTGAAAATTTCGGCAACAGCGGAAAAAGAGAATATGTTCAGTATTTAGCAAGAGCCGCGATGGCAACGGGGGCGGTTGACGGTTTGTTTATGGAGGTTCATAATGATCCCGATAATGCTAAATGTGACGGGAGCTGTATGTTGAAACTGGATATGCTCGAAATGCTTTTAAGGGAATTGATAGATATAAGAAATATTCAGAATAAGTATAAGTATGGTTTTTAAAGATTGATGGAGATAGAAAATGATTATATTGCAATCTGTATGCCACGAAACTATATGGGGCGGAGATATACTCAAAAAATACAGGGAAGATTTTGATAAGCCGATTGGACATTTGTATATGGTGAATGGGCATAAAAGTATGTCTAATACTGTATTGAACGGCAAGGATAGAGGTAAAAGCTTATATGATGTATTCAAAAGAGATAAGAAAAAGTGGAATCTGGAAGAATATGAAGAGTTTCCGCTGACTGTTGCATTGGTAGAGGCAAAAGAGCATTTGAGTATACAGGTTCATCCTGATGATGAAACCGCAGCTTTGCTTGAAGGCAAAAAGATTGGCAAATTGGAGTCGTGGATTTTTTTACAGCCGCCGGTGGACGGATGGATATATAACGGGTGTGAGTGTAAAACAAAGACTGAGGTTGTCAAAGCGGTGGAAAATGGTGAGATGGAAAAAATAACAACGCATTATCCGGTGGAAAAAGATGAATATGTTTGCGTTGAAGCCGGAACTCTGCATGCGATGACTGCCGGAAGCTTTGTCTATGAAATTGAATATGGCAGTGATTTTACATATAGATTTTATGATTATTTCAGAAAAGACAGTAATGGTAATATGCGAGAATTGCATATAGAAAAAGCGGTACAGGCAATTAAACCGGAAAGAATGTCGAGAAAAGAGATAGTTGTAAATGATAAATGGATAAGCGAAGTCAAATATGAAATATGCCGAAAGAAGGATATTTCTTGCTATAAAAATGAAAGCGAAAAGATTGAGTGTTTATCTGTACTGGACGGTGTCGGAGCGGCAGAGGGGTGCAGTATTTCGGGCGGTATGACGGTGCTGCTGTTTCCTGATGAGAAGATTGAAAATATGATGATAAATGATGCAATTATTGCGAGGTTGAAATGACAGAATGAGTAGAAGAAAGGCAGAAGAAACAAAAATAAAAGTCTTTATTATGGACGTAGACGGGACAATGACTGACGGAAAGATATATATGGGTCAAAACGGAGAAATGTTTAAGGCTTTTGATATCAAGGACGGGTACGGAATACACGAGATGTTGCCTGAGTATGGAGTTAAAACCGTAATAATGACGGGCAGAAAGTCCGATATAGTTTTAAATCGCGCGAAAGAATTGGAAATAGACTATATATTGCAGGGTGTAAAGGATAAGGAAGCCGCAATAAAGCAATTATCGGAAGAATTGCAATGTGATACAAGGAATATGGCGTATATCGGAGATGATATGATTGATGTGCCGGCAATGAAATTGTGCGGAGTAAGAGCGTGTCCCAGAAATGCTGTTTCCGAGGTAAGAAAATTGTGTGAGCATATTTCATCCGTTAAAGGCGGAAACGGTGCGGTGAGAGATTTTATTGAATGGTTGATAAAGGAGAAGTATATAGAGTAAGATGATGAATTGTAAAAATATTAATCTTTGTCCGTCAATGATGTGCGCGGATTTCGGTAATTTACATAATGAAATCGGAAAATTAGAAGATGCCGGTGCTGATATATTGCATTTGGATATAATGGACGGACAATATGTATCTAATTTCGGAATGGGTTTACAGGATATTAAATATATTTGCAAAACGACCAAATTGCAGACCGAAGTGCATTTGATGATAGAAAATCCTATGAAATATATTGAGCTTTTTATAGATTGCGGCGCGGATATAATTTATATACATCCGGAATCCGAGTATCATGCGATAACTACCCTTCAAAAAATAGGTGAGTTTGGAGCTGAGGCGGGTATAGTTTTGAATCCCGGAACATCTGTTGAGTCGATAGTAGAGTTGCTGAACGTAACAAACCGAGTTATGGTTATGGGAGTGAATCCCGGAAATGCCGGTCAGATGTATTTGCCGTATGCGGAGAATAAAATCAAAAAATTGTTGGAATTGAAAGAGGATTATCAATTTGAAATTGGTATGGATGGTGCGTGCAATACAGAGCGAATACAAAGACTCAGTAAAATCGGAGTAAAGAACTTTGTTTTGGGAACGGCGGCTCTGTTTAACGGAGATAGAAATTATAAAGAACGTATAGATGAAATTATGAAAGTGTTGTGAAGAATTTATGAAGATAGTAGCGTTTGCAACGATAAAAATGAATAGTGTACGTGTTCCGCATAAGAATATTCAGATGCTTGGACACAAACCTCTTTGCTATCATTGCTTGGATACGGCGTTGGGTATTGACGAAATTGACGAGGTTATAGTTTATTGCAGTAACGAGAAAATTAAAGAATATATTCCGAATGGGGCTGACTTCTTAAAAAGAGGAGAATGGCTTGACGGTGACGAAATAAGAGCAAAGGATACATATACTGCATTTTTGAATGATGTTGATGCGGATATATATATTGCATTGCTTACGACTGCGCCGTTCATAAAGAAAGAAACGCTTAAAAATGCGCTTCACAAAGTATTATATGAAGGATATGATTCCGCATTTACTGCAAAAAAACTGCAAACATTTGCTTGGTTTGAGGGAAAACCGATAAATTATGAAATTGAGGAAGTGCCGAAAACGCAAGATTTAGAGCCTGTTTATGCCGAAACAAGCGGATTTTTTATTTTTTCAAAAGAACTATGGAAAAAGTATGGTCGGCGAATAGGATTTAAGCCGTATATTCAGGAAGTCGGAGAAATTGAGGCTGTTGATATAGATACGGAAGAAGATTTGGAATTTGCACGCATAATAGCGGATAATGTGCTGCATATTTAAGGAGTTTATATTGATGGAAGAATTAAAGGATTTTATTGTTTGGAATGATGGTACTGAAGAGTATGAGAAGGCTCTTTTGGAAAAGGCAGCTAAGTATGCGAAAGTAATAATTTTTGGTGCCGGAATCGGTGGGAGGATAACAGCGGAAATATTACGTAAAGCGAATATGCTTGATAAGGTAATTGCATATAGCGATAACAGTAAAGAAAAAATAGGAGGTTGTTGGGAGGGTATTACGGTTATTTCTCCCGATAAAATAAAGGATAATTTAGGTTGTTTAATTATAATTTCAAGTACAGCATATAACGAAATATCACTGCAGTTAGAAAAACAAGGAGTTTGCAAAGATGATTTGTACTATTTTCAACCGGCAGGTATGTCTTTGAAATCAAATGAAGATTTAGCTTTTATAAAAAATAATTATGAAAGTTTTGCAAATGTTTACAAAATATTGGCTGATGAAAAGTCAAAAGTGATTTTCAGAAATTTGTTGAATTATAGAATATCTAAGGATATGGCTTGGCTGAATACTATGAAGGAGTATATTTCTGAAGAAACAGAGCAATATTTTGATATGGATATATTGAAAAATTGCAATTGGTCGGGTGCGTTTGTAGATGCCGGTGCATATGTCGGTGATACAATGAACATTTTTTTTGAAAAGTTTCCGGAGTGGAATGATTTATATATTTGTTTAGAAGCAGCGGAGAAATCATACTTTAGGTTAAATGAATGTGCTAAAAATATCGACAATAAAAATATTCTTACTTTAAAATATGCTGTATGGGATAAAGAAGGAAGTTTATATTTTGATACAGACAATTTTGGAAATGGCGAGGGCTGCAGAATTAGTGATCACGGTAACGTTGTTCAATGCAACTCATTGGATAATTTGATATATGAAAATAAAATAGGTTTTATAAAAATGGATATAGAAGGAGCGGAGCATAAGGCATTATTAGGTTCGCGTCAGATTATACAGCGAGATAAGCCCGTATTGGCAATATGTATTTATCATAAACCGGAAGACTTTTTTGATATTCCGTTGCTTATTGAGGAAATATTGCCAAAAACGTATGAATATTATATACGGCAATATAGATATGGACAGTCAGAAACAGTTTTGTATGCTGTACATAGGAAATAGGCAAGGAATGATGTTTTTTATGAATTTAGAATTTAATAAATTTGAAAAAAATATAATTGGCGACGGTATATTGAAAAAATTGAATAAATATCCTAATATAATTATATTTGGAGCGGGTCAGAGCGGCGAATATGTATTTAACATACTGAAAAAGTATAATATTAAAGTGAATTGTTTTGCGGATAATTATCCGGCAAAGCAAGGACGGAAAAAATTAGGAGTTATGGTATATTCTTTTGAGGAATGTATGGGGAAATATCCTGATGCTGCAATTGTAATTGCTTCAATGTGGATGGAAGAAATTCGATGTCAAATAGAGGAATATGACGATAAACTGCTAAATAGAACATATGATTTATTGACGAGTATGGCATGGGAAACCACCAATATGATATATGAGTCATCAGAGTATGATTATATTAGTAACAATTATGATGCTTTTGAAATGCTGTATGGCGGATTGGCAGACGAAGTATCTAAAAATACGTTGGAAGGAATTTTGAATTACAGATTAACGAGAGAAAAAAGATATTTAAAAGAAATAAAATCTTGCAGTAAAATATATACAGATGATGACGTGCTGACAGAAAATGCAAAAAGTTATATTGTAAATGGTGTAATAGTTGACGGCGGTGCGTTTGATGGTGACACGGTTGAATATTTTATTAATGAGCTCGGGAAAGACGTTGTTCTTAATTTGCATTGTTACGAGGCTGAAGAAAAGAATTATCAAAAAATACAGGGAAAAATCAGCAATTACAAACCTCATAATGTTCAATTGCATAAATCCGCATTGTGGAATGAAAGCGGAAAACATATCTCATTTAGCGGTCAAGGGCTGTCGGGACAAGTGCATGACGAAACAGTGGCGGAAAAGAGTATTATAACGGAAAAAATAGATGATATTGCTTGTTCAAAAGTAAGTTTTATTAAGCTTGATATTGAAGGCGCGGAGCGAAATGCATTGGAGGGCGCGAGGGACGTAATTGAAGCAAATAAACCGATTCTTGCAATTTGTGCATATCATTTGCAAGATGATTTATTGGTTTTATACAATTTTATTAAATTGTTGAAATGTAATTATAAGGTCTATTTGAGGCATTATATGTATTCGTCGGGCGATACAATAATGTATGCCATGCCTGACAGTATATAATTTTTACAATGCAAAGGAGCATGATTATGAATTGTAAATTGTGTGACAGTCAAGATACTAAAATTACGTATACAGGAAAAATACGTGACGGAAAAGTAGGAAATTATTATAAAGAAGAAGTAAATATGTACCAATGCAATAAGTGTAAAACGATATGGCATATTGACTTGGAAGAAGATTATAAGACTTATTACGAAAGTAAAGAGTACAGAGAGAAATTGGAAGGTACCTCCGAAATAGAAAAATTTTATTCTGCGCATGACAGTGAAAGTATGGATAAATTCAGAATTACAGGTACAGAGATTTTCAGAAATAAAATAGTGGCTGATGTCGGTTGCGGCGGCGGAGCTTTTTTGGACTATATAAATACTGTGGCAAAAGAAATAATTGCGATTGAGCCGTCAAATGCATACAAAGCGGAAATGGAAAATAAAGGTTATCGGGGGGGTATTTAGTTATTCAAGAGATGCATTAAAAGATTATAAAGGTAAAATAGATGTAATCGTTTCGTTTGATGTAATTGAGCATATTCAAGACCCGAAATTGTTTGTGTGGGAAATATATGAGCTGTTAAAAAAGGGGGGAAAAGCCATAATCGGTACGCCTACCGATGCGCCTGTTATGCGTGAATTGTTGGGAAGTGATTATGAATCGTTTCTGTTTTCAACTCAGCATCCTTGGGTGCTTGGTGAAGGGAGTTTTGATGTAATCGCGAAATTCTGCGGAATAGATAATTATGTTTGTAAGTATTATCAGAGGTATGGATTGGGTAATTTTGTTTATTGGATGAAAAATAAGTGTCCCGGAAGACATAAGGAGTATAGTTTTATATCAAAGGGTTTGGACGAATTATGGAAAGCGAATTTGGAAGAAAAGGGATTAAGCGATTATATTGTGTTTGAATTTGTGAAATAAGCGTTAATTAAAAAGGAACATTATAATATGAATATATCCGAAATTGAATTGTGCGTAAATAAATACAGAAAAATAGTTATTTTAACTGATGAAGTTGTTTGTAAATGGTTCAAAGTATGCAAAAAAGACAAATTTGTCGGTGATGACATATTGATTCTGTTTGAGGAAAATAATGAAGATATCAAACGTTTGTATACGTTATACGAATTTACGGATAAAATTATTGTCATTTCGGCAACGGAAAGTCGCTTTGTCGGACTTTGGAATTTGTATAATACGAAAATTATAAACAGTAATGAACTGTTAAAGTTGGTTATAAATGGGTGAGTTATGGATAAACAGCACTATGATGAAATGAAAACTAATGTTGAATCGTTAATACGCGAAAATGGGTTTGCGGGTAAAAGCATATATCTTTTCGGACACTGCAATGCTACCGAGGAATTGGTGAAAATGCTTGTGTTTTACGGTTATACTCCTGTTGCCATACTTGACAACAACATAGCCAAACACGGCAGTTCATACGAAAGTGTTCCGATTGTTCCGCCGCAGACTGTAATGTCGGATAATTCCAAGCAGTCTGTTGTCTGTATTGCATCGAGAGCGTATGCGGCAATGGTGAAGCAGCTTAGCGACATCGGTTATAAAGGAGATATAGAAAAGGTTGTAGAATACAATACATTCTCGGAATATTCACTTTCCCGGAATGTAGTTGACAAAAAGTACAAGAGAGTAAAACGAGGAATTGCACTGCTTGAAAGTATAAAACGAGAGTATAAAAACAGCTTTTTGATATTATGTCCGTTTAATGCGTTGGGTGATGTATACTATGCGATGTCATATTTGAAATATTATTTGGATAAAAACAATATTTTTGATTACACCGTTATTGCCGTAGGAAATGCGTGCGGCAGAATTGTCAAGATGTTCGGTGTCGGGAATGTAATGACGATTTTGCAAAATGAAATGGACGAATTGGTACAGGCTGTGCTGTATACTGATGAAAAAAATGCATTTATAGCTCATCACGACAGACCCTATACCAATAAAATGATTCAGGCGTTAAAGGTTAAGTTTATAAAGTTTGAAGATTTTTATAAATATGGCGTGTATGGATTGGATAAAGAGTCAGTACCGCAGAAACCGACAGCCTGTAAAAAATTCCGCGGTTTGGATATAATCAGCCAAGGAAAAACTGTTATTTTGGCACCTTATTCAAAGTCTGTAGCCGGAATTGATAAGGATATTTGGTTTAAAATTATTTCTCATTATAAAAATATGGGATATAAAATTTTTACCAATGTAACCGGTGAAGAAGAGGCACTTGCCGAAACGGCCGAATTAAGAGTGCCGTTAGATGAACTGAAGTCAGCGGTTGAATATGCCGGGACTTTTATAGGTGTTAGGAGCGGAGTATGTGATGTTATAAAAGAGGCGGAATGTAAAAAGACGGCTTTGTATCCCGATTGCTGTTACAGTGATACGAAGTGGAAAGTTATAGATTTTTTTGGGTTAGACGGCTGGGATAATATTGAGGTAAAGCATATATGAATAATACTGTGTTTTTGATTACCGGCGCGACCGGTTTTATAGGACATTTATTGGTTGATAGGATTTTAGATGAATATGAAAACGCAAGAATAATATTGCCTGTGCGTGATATAAAGAAAGCGGAGTTTATGTATTCGGAATATGATAATTTAAGATTGGAATTTATAAATACGTCAGTCGAAAAAATTAACAGCGCCGATATTGAAAACCATATAGATTACATAATTCATTGCGCATCGGTCACCAAATCGTCCGAAATGGTTGAAAAGCCTGTTGAGGTGGCAAACGGAATAGTTTTGGGAACACAGAGTGTATTGGAGTTTGCAAGAGCAAAGAAGGTTAAAGCGATGGTGTACGTATCGTCAATGGAGGTTTATGGTTTGGTTGAAGATACGGGAACGGCACGTTCGGAAGAACAGCTTGGAAGTATTGATTTAAGTTCGGTGCGCAGCTGTTATTCGATGGGAAAACGTATGGCTGAACATTATTGCCATATTTACTGTCAGGAGTATGGAGTTCCGGTGAGAATTGCACGTCTTGCGCAGACTTTCGGAAAGGGAGTTTTGCAGGGGGATAACCGTGTTTTTGTACAGTTTGCAAGGGCGGTGATTGAAAACAAGGATATTGTGCTCAGAACTTTGGGAATGTCGATGGGAAACTACTGTGCTTCCGAAGATGTTGTAAATGCGATATTTACTATATTGCATAAAGGGGAGAACGGTGAAGTGTACAATGTGGTGAACGAGGAAAACACAATGCGAATACGCGAAATGGCACAGTTAGTTGCGGAAAAGCTTGCAGACGGTAAAATCAGTGTTGTATATGAAACCGAAAATTCAGCAAGGTATGGTTACGCACCCGCAACAGAACTCAGGCTGTCCTCGGATAAACTGCGGCGGCTTGGCTGGAAACCGACAAAGATATTGGAAGAAATGTATAAAGATTTAGTCGGAGATATGGTTAAATGTGCTCATAACAGTTGATGCTCAGTGCTGTCAGTCGGCGGCTTTTATTGTCGATTGTGCAAAAATGTTCTTGCAAGCATTTTTGTTTTATAGAAAAATATATAGTTTGCTTGAAAAATATTTGTTGGGCTATTTGTCAATGGTTGGGAGTAAATGAAATTGCGTGACGGCGGCTGCGGCACAAGTAAATCGAAATAAATAATGCAGAGTGTATTTGCCGGCGATTGCGGGCAAGTATGCTCTGCATTTTCCGTTTGAGCTTTTTTGCACAGCCAAACATTAAAAACAGTTGCAATAATTGCGATTTGAATGTATAATATTTATTGTGGGGCAGATTGTTCCGCAAATATGGTGAAAACGAGGAAAGCGGTTATGGATTTTGAACAGGCAAGAGAGCGTGCATTATGTATACTGGATATACGTATACATTCGGCGTATGACTTAAAGCGTAAGCTTATACAAAAAGGTGCGGAGCCTGAAATTGCCGATGCTGTTATTGCTGATTTGGAAGATTACGGCATAGTAAATGACCGTGAATATGCGAGAATTTTTGCCGAACATTTAAGTGAGAATAAGAAATTCGGCAAACACAGAATAAAGCAAGAGCTTGCGCAAAAAGGTATTGACAGCTCAATTATCGCCGATACCGTTGAAGAACTGGAAACAGACGAAACACAGACCTTGTATCCGCTTGTGGAGAACAAGCTCGGCGGTGACTTTGAAAGAAAGAATATTGACAGAACCGTCAGATATTTTGCAAACCGCGGATACAGTGTCGGAGATATTTTTAAGTGTATAGATTTAGTCAGAGAGGAAGCGGAAAATGGGATATAATATAGGAATTGTGTCGCTTGGCTGCGCGAAAAACCAGACGGATTCGGAAATTATGCTCGGACTTTTAGCCGGCAGCGGACATAAAATAGTTGCACAGCCGCAGAACGCCGACGTTATTATAGTAAATACGTGTGGCTTTATCGAATCGGCAAAACAGGAATCAATTGATACGATATTGGAAATGGCGGAATATAAAAAAGGTCGCTGTAGACTGCTTATTGCGACGGGTTGCCTTGCGGAGCGTTACAACACACAGCTGATGGAAGAACTGCCGGAGGTTGATGCGCTTTTGGGTACGGGTGACTATGATGCGATTGCGGATACAATAAACCGTGCCTTTAACGGCGAAAGGAGCATTGTATTCGGTCATAAGGACCGCGATGTTGCTGAGGGACTGCCGAGAATCCTGACCACACCGCCGCACAGCGCATATTTGAAAATTGCGGACGGTTGTAACAATAACTGCACATATTGTGCAATACCTATGATAAGAGGTAAATTCCGAAGCAGAAAAATTGAAGATATTGTAAATGAGGCTCAAAGACTCGCGGACGGCGGAGTCAGGGAGCTTATTATAATCGCACAGGACACCACGCGTTACGGAAAGGATTTGTACGGTAAATACTCGCTTGATGTATTGCTGGAGGAGCTTTGTAAAATAGAGAAAATAGACTGGATAAGACTGCACTATTTCTATACCGAGGCAGTGACGGACGAATTAATAGAAACAATGTCCAAATATGACAAAATATGCAATTACATCGATATGCCTATTCAGCATGCAAACGATGAAATTCTGCGCCGTATGGCTAGGCGTACAAGCAAGGCACAAATTAGGGAAAAAATAGAAAAAATGCGCGAAAAGCTGGACAATTGCACAATAAGAACATCTATAATAGTTGGATTTCCGGGGGAAACACAGGAGCAGTTTGATGAGCTTTGCGAATTTGTAAAGGAAATGCGTTTTGACAGAATGGGTGTGTTTGCGTATTCGCCGGAGGAGGATACTCCGGCGGCGGAGTTTGACGGTCAGCTTGACGAACAGGTAAAGCAGGAGCGGCGTGATATACTGATGAGTATTCAGCAGACAATTTCGCGTGAGCTGAATGAAGAAAAGCTTGGGAGTGTGACTGAGGTTATTACCGAGGGGTATGACGAGGACAATTTTATGTATTACGGAAGAAGTCGCGGTGACAGTATCGGTGTGGACGGCAGAGTATACTTTGCCGCGCATGATGAGGTTGAGATGGGCGAAATAGTAAAGGTGAAGATATTGGATTTTGACGAATATGACCTTACGGGTGAAATCGTCGATTAGTAGAAGGCTTATGCGGAAAGGAAATTATATGAATACTGCAAATAAAATAACTCTTACACGAATATTGCTTGTACCGCTGTTTATGATTTTTCTTATGCTGCCGGGAACAGGCTGGCATTGGCTTGCACTGGCAGTGTTTGTGATTGCATCGGCAACGGACGGAATTGACGGCTATATAGCAAGAAAATATAATCAGATAACTACTTTCGGAAAATTTGTTGACCCGTTGGCGGATAAAATGCTTACAACAGCTGCATTTGTGGTTTTTGTCGGTGACGGCAGAGTAGCACCGTGGGCGTTGTTTGTTATACTGGCAAGAGAGTTTGTCGTTTCGGGAATACGGCTGTTGGCAGTCGGCGAGGGCAAAGTAATTGCGGCGAGTTTTTGGGGGAAATTGAAAACGGTTATGCAAATGGTGGCAATTATTGCGGCAATAATACTGAATGAGGCTGATTTTATACCGGCACGTGCAGTTATCGCACAGCCGATAACCGACGTTCTTATGTGGATTACGGTTGCACTGACGGTATTTTCGGGTATTGACTACTTGGTTAAAAATTGGAAACTTATGGAGATGAAATAGGCTTATATGAAAAAAATTACAAGTTATGTAAGAAAAGCTATAGAAGAATATGATATGATAGATGACGGCGACAGAGTTGCGGTCGGTGTGTCGGGTGGGAAAGACAGTCTTGCGTTGCTTCATTCACTTGCCGATTTATCTAAATATTATCCCAAGAAATTTGAAGTTGTCGCAATTACACTCGATATGGGGTATAACGCGGATTATTCGCCGATACGGGAAATGTGTGACAGACTCGGTGTGGAATATATAGTAAAAAAGACTAATATAAAAGAAGTGATTTTTGACCTTAGAAAAGAAAAAAATCCATGTTCGCTTTGCGCGAAGATGCGCCGCGGTGCGCTCAACGACGTTGTAATAGAGCAAGGGTGCAGACGTGTTGCGCTCGGACATCATAAAGATGATGTACTGGAAACTTTCTTTTTGAGTCTTTTATATGAGGGCAGAATAAGCTGTTTTTCGCCGGTTACATATTTGGACAGGACTGATATATATCAGATACGGCCTATGATTTATGTGCCGGAAAAGGATATTGTGGGTGCGGCGCGGCGTTTGCCGCTGCCGGTAGTGAAAAGTCAGTGTCCGGCTGACGGACATACAAAGCGTCAGGAAATAAAGGATATTATAAAGTATCTTGATAAGAACACAAACCGCGGTTTAAAAACGCGGCTGTTTACTGCGGTTAAAGACAGCACTATTGATGGTTGGAATACAAAAAATCGTTAAGCCTTTCAAAAAGCGTATCGGAAAGATTTCCGGCGCGCGAAGGACGATTACAAAAATTAATGATTGATATAAAATGAAAAGAATGTTATATTGATATAAAATTCCGATGTTGGGTTGTATTGATAAACATTCTTTTTGTTTTGCACAGACAACGGCTGATGTAAGGTGTTTTAGAGGTGTGCGGTTTTAATGCGTAAAACAAAGAATACAAATATTTTTTGCAAAAAGTGAAACTTTTTGATGATTTTCCGGATATATAAAAGCGTAAAGGTTAACAGCCTTTAACTTTATAATGGTAGGTAGGTTGAAAATGACGGATGAGAAAAAGCTCCTTTTGCGGCTGAAAAGCAAAGAACCAAATTCGATAGACGACGCAATCGAAATTTACACACCATATTTGAGTACGGTTTTGTATAATATGGTCGGCACTGGACTGTCTAAAGAGGATATTGAGGAAATAGTTTCCGATGTGTTTGTTATGCTCTGGAAGAATGCACAGTACATTGACTTGGAAAAAGGTACAATAAGGTCATATACAGCGGCAGCGGCGCGTAACTTTGCATTAAAGAAATTACATAGTAAAAAAGACTATGTTTGCCTCGATGATATTGAACTTGCAGATAATGATTTTGCCGATAAAGCAATGAGAGATGATTTCCTTTGGCGCGCTGTTATGGATTTGGGCGAGCCGGACAATGAAATTTTTGTGCGTTACTACAAATTCGGCGAAAAACTCAAGGTCATAGCCAAAGCAACCGAGCTTAATATATCTACCGTAAAAACCAAGCTTTCAAGAGGAAAAAGCAAACTCAAAAAAATGTTATCAAATGCGGAGGAAATGCTATGAAAAGGAATAATTTGTTTGAAGAATTGAATATTGAGGAGTCGGAAAACACTTCGTGTACGGCACTTGATATAGATGTTCAAAGTATCAAATGCAAGGTTAATACCAAAATAGCTTCCGCATCAAAGGAAAGGAAGTTAAATGTTATGAAATCAAAGAAAAAGTTAGTACTTATTGCGGCAGCGGCAGTTTTGGCTTTGGGGGTTACCGCTTTTGCCGCAACCGGAATCGTGAAAATGCAGTTCGCTTCATCATCGTCAATACCGGATTACACATCACTTCCGACACAGGAACAGGTTGTAAAAGACATCGGTTATAAAGCTGTTTTAATTGACACCTTTGCAAACGGTTACAAATTTAAGGACGGTAGTGTCGTAAAAAATAATTTTACGGACGAAAACAGAAACTCTATCGAAAAATTCAAATCCGTATCGTTTAACTACGAAAAAGACGGTGATATGGTATATTTCTCGCAGGATAAGCATAATTCGGAAACGGAAAAACAAGGCGAAATAATCGCGACCGAAAGCGGCGCATCTATCTACTACTACAGTTATATAAATAAGTTCGTACCGATAGATTACGAATTTACCGAGGAGGATAAAAAAGCCGAGGAAAGCGGAGAAATAGTATTCAGCATAGGCGCATCGGAGGTTGAAACACAAAAGGTGCAGAGTGCTATTTGGGAAAAGGACGGCGTGGAATATTGTCTGTTGCAGATAGGCGGCAAACTGACGGCTGACGAGCTTGCGGATATGGCAAAGGAAGTTGTCAACAAGTAAAAGCGGTGCGGCGGCGCAAATGTAATTTAAGAAATGCCGACGGTAGGCAAAACCATTGAGGTTTGCGGCGATTTAGGGCTATGCCTTAAACCGCCGTCCGCAAGGTGCGAAATTCCTAAGCGTTTAAAATTTTTTGGAAAGTTGTCGCTGTCCGCGGACGGCGAAATCCCCTTGAACAAATTCATTTTTTGGATTTAGCCTTAAATATTACCGACGCTAAAAATCCGAATATTATAGCCGCCGTAATACCACCGGCGGCGGCGGTCATACCGCCCGTGAAAATACCGAGTATGCCGTCCTCCATAACGGCACGCTGTACGCCCTTTGCCAAAAGATACCCAAACCCGGTAAGCGGCACAGTCGCACCGGCATTTGCAAATTTAACTATCGGCTCATAAACCCCGATTAACTGCAAAAACACACCGGCAACTACAAAGCTTACGAGTATTCTTGCGGGAGTGAGCTTTGTTTTATCAATTAATATCTGACCCACTACGCATATCAAGCCTCCGACAACGAATGTTTTCAAATAATCCATTTTTACTGTCCTCCTGTTTAGTGCGGCTTGTTTTCTATGGCTATTGCATGCGCAATTGACGGTATCGTTTCGCCTTGCAGTACAACTGACGGATTAAGCAGTGCACCTGTCGCAACAACCATTATTTTATTGAGTTCACCGCTTTTCAGTTTTTTGAAAATATGGGAGCAAAATACCGAACCGCAGCATCCGCAGCCACTTCCGCCCGAATGTACGTCCTGCTTTTCGATATCAAATATTAATTTGCCGCAGTCATTATGATTTCCGCTTATATCCACTCCCGATTTTTTGCATAAATCAACCAATATATCCGAACCGACTTTCCCTAAGTCACCTGTCAAAATCAAGTCATAATCACTCGGAGCAGTTCCGGTGTCCTCAAAATGCGTTGTTATGGTTTCAAATGCGGCAGGTGCCATTGCGGCACCCATATTATTGACGTCGCTTATTCCCATATCCACAATTTTTCCCGTTGTGACTTTGGTGATATACGGACCGTTTCCGTCACGTGCCAGTATTGCCGCGCCTGAACCCGTTACTGTCCATTGCGCCGACGGTGTACGCTGTCCGCCGTATTCGAGCGGAAAACGAAATTGCTTTTCAGATGAACAAAAATGGCTTGATGTTACTGCCATAACATATTCGGCATAATCACCGTCAATCAGCATTGCACCTATCGACATTCCCTCAACCATAGTTGAGCAGGCACCGTATATTCCCAGAAAGGGAATACCAAGCTCGCGCAGACCGTAATGTGTTCCTGAACATTGATTAAGCAAGTCGCCGGCAAGTATATAGTTTACTTGAGAAGCCGACAAATTCGCTTTCTTTAACACAGTATCGGCGGTTTTTTGCTGTAATTTACTCTCCGCCATTTCCCACGACTTCTCGCCGCAGTAATCATCGGCAAGCACAGCATCAAATTCAGCCGACAGCGGACCTTCGCCCTCCTTTGTGCCGACAATTGCCGCAGTGGCGGTTATGCTCGGCGGATTATTGAAAAATACGGTTTGCTTTCCCATTCGTTTCAACATATATATCCCTCCCAAATTACAATATACGTTTAAAATAGAATTCGGGCATAGTGCGGCGTGCAAGTGTCGGGGTGTTCGTATCGTTATATTTAAGCATTTGATATATCATTTCCGTTGCCTGTGCCTTGGTTACACTCTCAAACGGTCTGAGCGAGTTATCGTCGTAACCTCTTACAATACCGT
Source organism: uncultured Lachnospiraceae bacterium (assembly GCA_964422725.1). Lineage (GTDB taxonomy): Bacteria > Bacillota > Clostridia > UBA1381 > UBA1381 > CAKSNH01. The sequence continues at coordinate 23,482 of CAYRCC010000002.1, read as the reverse complement.
ATGCAATCATATTTTTAAAATGCTGTACTGCCCAATCCGGCACACTCGGTGCATCAATATAATTTAATCTGCCGTCACTCAGAGTTTTCGGACCTATTGCTTTGTCGAGCATTTTTACCGTTTCACTGCGGTTAATCGGTGAGTACGGATTAAGATACACGCCGCCGTCTGTCTTACTGCCCTCTATTATTCCCAGCTGATACGCTTTATATGCCGCTTTATTTATATAATCCGGCAACTGCGGACTGTCAGTAAAAATATGGATATCGTCGGTGTTTACATCGTCAATATTTACGTCAAGTGCGGCGAGAATGTAGTTGATAACATCAATTCTCGTAAGCTGTGTTTCGGGGCGGAAATAGTATTTACTCCCGATTCGTTCACCCTTGTAAATATCCCTCTCAACCATCTTTACGGCAGAATAGTTCACCCAGTGGTTTTGCGTGTCCTGATAAACAAAATTGAACGGTGACGGGGGTTGAACGGCTGATGATATGGAGATACTGCAGGTTGCTATATTTGAGTCTATCGAGCTTGTGGACACTCTGAATGAAAAACTGTCATTGCCGGTTGCGCCGGAGTGCGGAGTGTATACAAATTCACCGTTAATTCCGGTTATTTCCACACTGCCTTTTTTGGGGGATTCAAATATTGTATAACTAAGACTTTCGTTTCCTGTGTAAGTGTAATTGAGTTTTGCTTTTTTTGGGGTATCTGTTTCGGTTTCGATAGAAAATGATACAGCCGTAGGGACGGCATTTGAAAGATTTTCGACATACTTTATCGTAACATTTGAATTTTCGCTGTACTCACTCCCATTGTAAAATCTGTACGAAAAGGTGACATCACCCAGATAATTTTCGGACGGAGTGAAGGTTAGGCTTGAAATGTCGTTTAGCATAATACTCCTGTTTTTTTCAACCTTTCTGCCGTCTACCTCAAGACTTCCGGTTTTATCGGACGGAAGTGACGTGATAACTATTGATTCCGGAATAACACTGCCGTTGTAAATATCCGCGAACTCGTCCGCCGTAAACGCGCATACACTGTTTTTCAGCTGATACTTCAAAAGCTCATTTGCCGCTGCGGCATATACCGAACATACCGCGGTGACTGCTGCAATCAGCAGAACAGTAATCATTCTTTTGATTTTCATAGCTAAATACTCCTTTTTTGATATTAATATAGTATATTTTGTTATTACAAATTTATTTTACCGCAAAAAAACTTCCAAATACCTGCAAGTATTTGGAAGTTTTAAATTGCATAAAAAAGGGTTGCGGTAACCCGATTTGAAAATCGTTTTACCGCAACCGCATTTGTTTCAAACTGATTATTCAGCTGATGTGTCCGTTGCTTTTACTTTACAGGTTATTTCGTTGTTCAAATAATCTGTGAAAGTATATTCATACTCGGTATTTACAATATCGCTGTGGCCAAGGTCGTACAATCCTTGTGCAACTATTTCAGCCATCTTGTTAGCACCGTGGAATGTTGAGTGCAGTCTGTCGGATACATTGTATGTAGCTTTGAAGTTATCTCTGTCGCCGGCATATGTGCTTTCAAAGAAATCATATGACTTCTGCGACAAGTCAATGTAATCCGTTTCGGTTTCGGTTGCAACATCTTCCATAAATGTTGTCCATGCTACGTTTGCACCGTATGTATGCGACGATGCGTTAGGAGATACCAAGATTACCTTAACGCCTTTTTCCTCAGCACCTGCAATCATTGCTCTGAGAGAATCTTTCATCACAGCCTCAGGATCATACGTTTTGTCATTATAACCGCTTTCAAGTACAAGATAGTCGCCCTCTTTTGCACTTTCAAGCACCTGCGTAAACGCACTGCCGAGCAAGCCTACAGCTGTTATACCGCTGTTTGCAAGGTCAACAACTTCAACGTCTTTAACGTAGTTTTGCAGTACCTGTCCCCAGCCTGTCTGCCAGTTAGCATCTTTATTGGCACCGTTATAGTATACGCAAACGAGCGAGTCACCCAATACGTACATTTTCTTTGCTCTGTTTACGATTGACGGTGATTTAACAACGCTTACCGATACCGAGCTGCCTGCTGCCGTTTGACCGCTTGCATAGTCGTCTGTTGTAATCTTGGCAACACCGTCGTCTACAACAATGTCGTTTACCTTAACGGTATTACCTACGCTGCCGCCTTGCAAAATGTTATTTACAAGCATCTGGTCGTTTGCATAAACGTCACATCTTGAACCTGTAACGGTTACCTCAAAGTTATACGTATCAGCCGGAATTGCAATATCAAATCCATCGCCGTAAACACCTAGTGTACCGGCGTTGCCGATGTTGTATGAGAATATCGGAGCAATTTCATACTTAGCCGCACCTTTAGTGTCAACAGTGTATGAACCGCTTGTAATATCGCTTGCCGCAACCTCAGTGCTCTTAACTGCCGTACCGTCAGCCGTTGCTGTTGTTACAAGGTATTTAGCTATATCATTACCGCTTACCAAAAGACTTGTATTAACCGCTGTCGTATCGCCTGATGCCTCACCTGTGATGCTGTATGCCGATACCTTAACCGGTACTGTCTTTGTAATTGTTGAAGTACCGTTTGTAATTTTTGCCGTAACGGTAGCCGTACCCGCACCTACAACTGTAAGCGTACCGTCTGATGTAATTGTTGCAACATCGGTATTGTCAATTGTCCATACTGCCGCAGGGAGCAATGCCGTAATGTCATCGCCGAACTTGTCCGTTACTTTAGCAACAGAGTATGTGCCTGTTGTATCGGTTGTGCGATATGCCTGTGCGCCTGCCAGCGTAACCTGTATATTATCGCTGTCGCCCTGGAAGTCCGCAACAGTAACCGCAAACTCGGCTTTCTTGTTTTCGTTTATTGTACTTACGGCTTTCAATGTGTAAACGCCCTTTGTTGCCGTATCCGCTACGGAAAGAATACCGCTTGTAGCCGTATCGCCGTTTGCTACTGTAACCGCATCAGCCTCAGCACCCTCAGGAGCTTCAACCGACCAGGTAAATGTTTCGCCGTCCACAAGTACCGACTGACCGAGAGTATACTCTCTTGTTACGGTAGTACCCGATATCTTAGCAAAGTCAGCATCGCCGGCAATTGCAAGATAATCGTTATCAGGCTCTTGAATCATAACATTATCAATAGTTATAGCACCAGAAGAACGATACTGTCCCCACTGAATACCTTTAAGCGTTTCAGGCGCTATCGAATAGGTCAAAGACTCTGTTACGCCGCCGCAGTTCACAGTAATCGCATTATTCGGTTTGTCGATTACAAACGATACGGTAATTGTATCACCGTTTGTATAATTATCAATCAAAGTTTTTAATTCTGTAACTCTCAGTCCTTTACTTTCGTCACCTCCAACAAAAATATCATCATATTGATTCATTGCCGAGTTACCGTTCCAACCGGTCCAAGCACAAACTCTTCCGTCGCCCACGAGAGTAACACCTGTAAGTTTGCCGGCATCGGTAACCAATGCCAATGATGATTGTCCGTCAGTACCGTTTGGATATTTAAGGTTGAGTGTAACATTTGTCATGTCAGGAAGTGTAACGGCATTTATAAAATTCACACTGCTATTTCTGTTACTTGTACCGCCGACTTGCGACCAGTTAAGTGGTTCATAATAGATAATATCGTTATTTCCGATATAAATCGTCTTTTTAACGGTCTGACCTCTGTCGTCCGTCTTAACCGTTGCGGCAACATCAAATGCTGCAACCTTATCATCTGTATTAAACGCTTTCTTAACAGAAACAACACCGTTTTCGTCTATAGTTACATTAGGGTCTGTTTCTTCCGTTCCCGTTTTATAGATTGCCCATGTAAGACCGTACTCGTCAGCCGTCATAGGAATATCGAACTGGTCAAGAACTTTTACGGTAAATGCCGCTGTTTTTGACGTTATTTCGGTTTCTGTTGTTTCGGTTTCATCTTCAGAAAGAGTCTGCACTTCCGGAGTTACCGTCGGAGTAGGCGCAGCCGGAGTTACCGTCGGAGTAGGCGCAG
>CAYRCC010000002.1:0-19356 GCA_964422725.1 uncultured Lachnospiraceae bacterium | reverse complement strand
AGCCGGAGTTACCGTCGGAGTAGGCGCAGCCGGAGTTACCGTCGGAGTAGGCGCAACCGGAGTTACCGTCGGAGTAGGCGCAGCCGGAGTTACCGTCGGAGTAGGCGCAGCCGGAGTTACCGTCGGAGTAGGCGCAGCCGGAGTTACCGTCGGAGTAGGCGCAACCGGAGTTACCGTCGGAGTAGGCGCAGCCGGAGTTACCGTCGGAGTAGGCGCAGCCGGAGTTACCGTCGGAGTAGGCACAGCATCACTCGGAGCAGCTATAAACAACTGTCCGTTCTCAATTTCAACAGTATCAGGAATTTTACCATATACTCTTAACTGTAATGACATACTAACCGCTTTATCCGAATCGGCTGTTACGGTTTGAGTGTCGTCATCTCCGAGCTGAGCTGTATGCTCATAACCGGATTTGGTTGCTGTAATTTCATATGTACCGTTAGGAACAGGTATGCTTACAGTACCGTCAGCGGCGGTTGTGTAAGAAATATTGCCCAATTTGACTGTTGTGTCTGCAAGACCTGTATTTTCCTTTGTATCCGTTACGGTTACGCTGAGAACGGCAGTGTCTTTGTCCTTCTTCATAATCTTAAGGTCGTCAATGTTGTGAGTACCCGAACCGGCAAAGAATGTCATACCATTAAATGTTGTCATTGTCAGGTCTGCAATTTTAGACGAAAGCAGTTTTCCGTTTGTATCGGTTACAATCAGATACTGTTTGTTTGCATCTTTATCGAGAATTATTCTGACATTTACATATTCTGACGATGTTGTCAAATCAGCTGTTGTAATATCGCCGAAGTCTGTAACGGTAAATGTCTGAGTTGCTTTCATTTTAGCCGACAATTCAAGCACTTCGCCGTCTGCAAGGTCGGAAACGGTCGGAATGTTTGCCGCCTCGGCAAACGTAAAGGAAATACCGCGGCTACTGGTTGCGAATTTGTCAGAGGAAATAACCAATTCGCTGTTTGCGATAGCGGCGTTACAGCTAATAGAACCGTTATTTCTGCGTCCTGCGGCGTAAACTACATTGCCGAGCGTTACAGGGTCAGGTGCGTTCTCAGCATCTTGACCTGCCGACGAAATGAAGACTTTAGCTTCGTAAGTGTTGAAATCTTCATTTACATAAGTAATACCCTTTACAATTTTAGCCTCAAGAGTTATATTCTTGGTAACTTTAGATGTAAAGTCATACAATACGCCGTCCGCGTACCAGCCCAAGAACATATAACCTTCGCCGACAGCAGGGTCTGCAGGCTTTGCAACCGTTTCGTTTTCGGTTACCGTAACAGGTGTTTGCGTGTCACCCGACTTGAATGTTACGGTGAACTGCTGTAATTCTCTGAATACAGCCGTAATAGTCATATCGCAGGCTATAGGCGTGTTAAAATCAAAGTCATCGCCGTCTACCTGCCAGCCTACAAATACAGAACCTTCTTTTGTCGGATCTTCAGGCTTTTCGACTTTTGTGTTTTCGGTTACAGTAACAGGCGTTTCAACGCCGTCGACAACGAATTTAACGGTATAAGCCGTAGGAACGGTAAATGATGCCGTAAGCGGCTTGAGAGTTTTAAAGTTCTCCCACAAATACAACTTGTCACCCGATTTTAAGGTGATATCGGAAATGGTAGTTTCTCCGTTGTTTACGGTAACGTTATCCTTGAGTACCGAAATGCCGTCAGCATCTGCTTTAATAAGCATACCCGTACCGGCAGTGTCGGACGTAACCGTAACAGTGCCCGCATTATACTGCATTGTGCCGACTGCCGCACTTATCGGCAGTGCGTTGCCGCTTGCAACAATTGACAATGCTATAATGCCTGACAAAACTTTTTTGGTAGCTTTGTTCATTGTTTTATCTCCTCTTTCTCTCTAAATTATCTTTGACAGAGATGTATGATATCATACACTTAGCCACAGATTAATACGCTACTATTATATAATATCGCAAAATATAATTCAAGTTTAAAAATCCGTTGTGTGAAAAGTCTGTTTTTTAAACAATGAAAATGTCGGCTGTGTGAGGGGTACGGAATATTATCGGTTGACACGCGTTGTTTGGCGCGATATACTTTAAGGTGTCGGAGAAAATAATTCGCTGCGATTTTTTCGGGAACATTTTCCTGTAATTTTCGTCTAAAGATATATAAAAATTTTACATTTAAAGAAAGGTTGGGTTATTATGAAAAAAGCAATAGCGGTAATAATTGCGGCAAATATGCTTGTATCGTCGTTTGCGCCGTATGCGTACTGTGCGGTGTCGGAGAGGGCGGCATACGGCGGCACTGCCGCTTGCGGTGAAACTGATATAAAAGCTTTGGTGGCTGATGTGAAATCGAAAATTGACATTCCGGATACGCTCGGCGAGTTTGAAAGCGGAAAATCCACGTATAAGGATATGACAACATATGAGTTTTCGTGGCATGATAAGGAATATGAAAATTCTATTGATGTTTATGTAAATGACAGGGGTGATATCACGAGTTATCACAAATATTCTGCAAAAAACGCGGGCAGTTTTCGCGACAGATACGCAATCACCGCGTTGACCGACGATGAAATAAAGGGTATAGCGAAAGCGTGGTTTGCCGATATAGGGGTGTCGTTTGCCGGTGAAATAGATTTTGATAATGCCAAGATAAGTCTTAATGCGGACGATACCAATATATATGTGAATGTACCGAGGAAAGTAAACGGAGTGGATTTTTCGGATAATTACGTAATATTGAATATCGGCAAGGCAAATAAAGAGATTGCAAGTTATTACAGTAATTGGAATTACAGCGGTGTTCCGACAGCCGAAAATGTGATTGCCGCCGAGGAGGCACAGGAGAAATATAAGCAGTCGGGCGCGCTTGAACTTGTGTATGAAACCGACTATGGCAATGATGAGAAAACAGCGGTTTTGCGCTATAAAATCAGCGATAAAATGATTGATGCGAAAACGGGACAAGTGCAGACAAACGATGTGTATTACGGCAGAGGGGATTTGGCGTCGGGCGCGACGGAAAACGCTGCCGCGGACAAAGGAAGTGCCTCTCTGACGGCGGAGGAAATCGAAAAAATCAGTGAGCTGACAAAGCTGATATCGGAAAAAGAAGCCGAAAAAATCGCATTGTCGCTTGAGAACACCGTTCTCGACAAATACGGTGTCAATGCGTACAGTTATAATAAGTACGGCGATAAATATACGGTCGATATAGGAATGTCGGACGAAAACGATTCGTATGCAAACGTAACGCTTGATGCGGTGACGGGTGACGTTATAGCGGTATTTATTCCCGATTATGCTTACGACCGTTTTGAGAATGGCGCGGAGTTGTCCGAAAAAGAGGTAAAAACCGCGGCTGATGCTTTTGTCGAAAAATACAACCCGAAAAGATCGCAGTATACATATTATAAGTGTTCCGGCAATGCGGCAGAGTATGTGCGCGCGGTGAACGGTATACCGTTTTATGACAACAGGGTGACGGTCAGTGTTAATCCTAAGGATAAAACCATATGCGGCTACAGTATAAGCTATACGGACGGCGTAGAGTTTGAAACGCCGGACGGTATTTTGTCCGAGGGTGAGGCGTATGCACAGCTGTTTAAAAACGGCGGTTTTCGGCTTTATTATGAGGAGTTCGGCGCTGACGGACAGGATATAAAGCTTGTTTACCGTCCGCGCGTTGATGCGCGGTATGTAAACGCGCACAGCGGAGATATCGGCGAGCTTTATGACAGTGTGAAAATATATCCGACGGATATGGAGGGTCATTATGCGAAAACGGCGGTTGATGCGCTTATCCGAAACGGCGTGATAGAGTTGAACGATGATAAGTTTAAGCCCGATGATGTGCTGAGTCAGAAAGAGGCATTGGAAACGTTAAGTGTTTTTTACGGCCGGTACAGTCCGCGGACGGACAAAGATGTTGACGATTTTTATAAAAGTATAATAAGGCGCGGTTTTATTTCGGCGGAGGAAAAAAATCCCGATGAACTTGTAAAGCGTGAAAAAGCCGTGAAATATATAGTCGGCGCGATAGGTTACGGTGACATAAAATATATAAGTGACAGCGTTTTCGACTGCGGTTTTAACGATTCGCGGTTCGTATCGGCAGAATATAACCGTTATGTTGCCGCCGCAAGGGGATTGGGAATAGTGAACGGTGACGAAAACGGTAATTTTAATCCGCAGGAGAATGTTACCAAGGGGCAGTTTGCAGTAATGATTTACAATGCGCTGTCGAATAATCGTCAGCAGTGATTGACAGTCGGTGCGGACAAAACGCGTGCATATGCTTGGTATTTGTTTATATTAATTAAACATTGATTTTGCGCGGAAAATGAGTTATACTAATATATATGTACAGTACAAGGAGGGATGCTTAATGCCTATAAGAGTACCGGATAAGCTTCCGGCAACCAATCAGTTAAGAAGTGAAAACATATTTGTAATGAGTGAAACTCAGGCTATGCATCAGGATATTCGTCCGCTTAAAATTGCGATAGTAAATCTTATGCCAACCAAAATAACCACAGAAACACAGCTTTTGCGGCTTTTGAGCAACACGCCGCTTCAGCTTGAGATTGATTTTGTACAAATGAATTCGCACAAATCAAAAAACACATCTTACGAGCATTTGGCGGCATTTTACAAAACGTTTCCGGAAATTAAAAATTCAAAGTATGACGGTATGATTATTACAGGTGCGCCTGTGGAAAATTTGGATTTTGAAGACGTTGATTATTGGGAAGAACTCAAAGAAATAATGCAATGGACAAAATCGCATGTGACGTCGACACTGCACATTTGCTGGGCGGCTCAGGCGGGGTTGTATTATCATTACGGAATACCGAAATATTCAATACCGAAAAAGTGTTTCGGAGTGTTCAAGCACCACGTAAACCGTAAAACGGCAAAATTGGTACGTGGCTTTGATAATGAATTTTATGCGCCGCACTCGCGCAACACCGCAATAAATTCCGAAGATATAGATAAGGTTTCCGAGCTTGAAATTTTGGCAGAGTCCGACGAGGCCGGCGTATACATAGTGTTTTCAAAGGGCGGCAGACGTATATTTGTGACGGGTCATTCGGAGTATGACGCAACAACGCTGCATGAGGAATATATGCGTGATTTGGCAAAAGGAATTGATATTTCGATTCCGAAAAACTACTATCCCGATAATGACCCGACACAGCCGCCTATAGTGCGTTGGCGCAGTCATGCAAATTTGCTGTTTTCAAATTGGCTTAATTATTTTGTTTATCAGATTACGCCGTATGATATTGACAGCATTAAATAAAACTGCAAAAAACATTTAAACCGAAAAAACGTGGTTTAAACCGACCGCCAAAAGTCAGATTTGAAATCTAACGATGGGGGTCGGTTTTTTATGATAAAATCGTAAACGGATAATTTGAGGTGTTTAAAAATTGTTTTGAGTTAAAAGTTGATATAATGTAATTTGGATAAAATTGCACTGCGGCTGTACCTCAATTGCGGTATATAGTCAAAAAACGAGATTTTTATGGGAAAATGTATTGATATTTATGTAAAAATATTATATAATAATTAAATCAGGCTGTAAAATAAACAAAAACATAAGCTGATATATATTAAGCGCGGTATGCTGTGCTTGCATTTGTTTTAACGACAGCCGAATATTTATGGCAAGGAGAGATTTGTATGAATGACATTTTAGAGATTATTGAAAAGAACGGCTCAAAGGTTACTGTTGAGGAAATTGCACAGATGACAGGCAAAACAGTCGCCGAGGTCGCCGCCGCGATAGACGCCCTTGAGGCGGAAAATGTTATTGTCGGTTACAGAACTCTCATTAATTGGGAAAAAACAGACCGTGAAGTTGTTACGGCTTTGATAGAACTGAGAATAACGCCGCAGCGCGGTGAGGGCTTTGACAAGGTGGCGGAACGAATATACAAGTATCCGCAGGTTAAATCACTGTACCTTATGTCGGGCGCGTATGACCTTGCGGTTACGATAGAGGGAAAGACTATGAAAGAGGTTGCGCTGTTTGTTGCGCAGAAACTGGCACAGATGGATTCGGTAATAAGCACAGCAACACATTTTGTTCTGAAAAAGTATAAAGAGGACGGAATTTACTTTGAGGACAGTGAAAAGGATACAAGGCAGGTGATTACATTATGAAAGAGCTTAACAAATTGCTTTCTCCGGTGGTACAGTCAATGCCGCCGTCGGGAATAAGAAAATTTTTTGACGTTGCCGCAGAGATGAAAGATGCTATTTCACTGGGTGTCGGCGAGCCGGACTTTGCCACACCGTGGACTATTCGCGAGGCAGGTATATATTCGCTTGAACAGGCACATACGCATTATACGGCAAATGCGGGACTTATGGAGCTGCGCGAGGCAATATGCGATTATACAAAGAGAAAATATGAGGTTGAGTATTGTCCGAAGTCGGAGGTTTTGGTTACTGTCGGCGGCAGTGAGGCGATTGACCTTATGATACGCTGTGTGGTAAATCCCGGGGACGAGGTACTTATTCCCGAACCGAGTTTTGTCTGTTATAAGCCGTGTACGGTGATGGCGGGAGGAGTGCCGGTGCCGATAGAAACAAAGGAAGAGGACAATTTCAGGCTTATGCCGGAACAGTTAAAAGAAAAAATTACGCCGAAAACCAAGCTATTGATTTTGCCGTATCCCAACAATCCGACGGGTGCGGTTATGTCAAAGACCGATTTGGAGGCAATTGCCGAGGTACTTGACGGTACGGACATTCTTGTGCTGTCTGATGAAATATACGGCGAGCTGCGCTACGGTGACGAAAGACACACTATGTTTTCGGCTGTTGACGGTATGCGCGAGCGGACGGTTGTGGTGAACGGATTTTCAAAAGCGTTTGCAATGACAGGCTGGAGATTGGGATACGCGGTAGGACCGGCACAAATCATAAAGGCTATGACAAAGGTACATCAATACTGCATTATGAGTGCACCTACCACAAGCCAGTATGCGGCTATAGAGGCATTGAAAAACTGTGACAGTGATGTTGAAAATATGTGCAAGGAATATAACTACAGACGGCGCTGTATGGTTGACGGTTTCAGGAATATGGGACTTTCGTGTTTTGAGCCGCTCGGTGCGTTTTATGTTTTCCCATGCATTAAGTCAACTGGAATGACGAGCGATGAGTTTTGTCTGAAACTGCTTGAGGAGGAAAAGGTTGCGGTTGTTCCGGGCAATGCGTTCGGTGAGTGCGGTGAAGGATTTGTAAGATGTTCGTATGCGTATTCGATTAAAAATATTCAGGAAGCGTTAAAGCGTATAGCGCGTTTTATAGAAAAATATAAAAAACAGTAAGTTTTAAAGCGCGAAATAGGTTTATTGGGGCTGTCGGCAAAATGTCGGCAGCCTTTTATAAAAGAGATGAAAATTACGTTTGAGAGGATTTTGCTGTCTGAGTACGGTGATGCTCTGCCTTGAAAATCCGCAAGTATCAGTAGTTTTGCCTTTGGCAAAACCGCACTTTGTGCGCCGGACATCTTTCCGGTACTAATCAGTAGTTTTGCCTTTGGCAAAACCGCACTTTGTGCGCCGGACATCTTTCCGATACTATCAAAAAGGCTTGACCTAAACTTTTAATGCAAAACTCGTTTGCATTTTTTATTCAAAAACTTTCATTCCGTTATCAAAAAGCATATTATTGACTTCCATTATGCATTTCTTGTTTTCAAGCGCGAAAATGATTACACTGTCACGAGGATTGCGCGGATAAAGGACGGAAAATCCGGTGTGCTTGAGCAAATCCTGAGTTTCGTCGATATTGAGCGACATAGCAAAGCACAGCTGTAAAACTTGGTCACGGTTTGGTTTTCGTGTTCCGTCGAAAAAAGAGTATGCATATGTACGTGCTATATTAGTGTTTTTGATAATCTCGGCTTTTGAAAGCCCTTTTTGTTCGGCAATGTTTTTTAGGTATTCGCTTAAATTGAAATCCAGAAATTCGTCCTTGTTGCTTTCGAGATATTCCTCGATATTACGTTGTGATTTTATTTGCCGTAAAAGTTCGTTTGTGTCAGCCATAGCGGATCTCCTTGTGTTTTGTAATAATATATGATATTATAATATTATAAATTATGCATAAATGCAAGAGGTGAATAATAATTTGAACACTGACATTTTTGATTACGAGGAGATTGAAGTTTTGTCTGACAAATCAGGGCACTCCGTTATACTTGTACGTCACGGTAAAACCGGAAAAGAGGGAGTAAAACGCAGAGTCGGCAAGGACGAATATGAAATTTATGAAAAGATACAGTCAGCAGAAAATATACATCTTCCGAAAATTTATGCTATATTTTCCGGTGACGGTGAATATAGCGTTATCGAGGAAAAAATAGATGGTACAAGGCTCTCGGATTTTATATATGATATGAATTGGGACGAAGAAACCGTTTTGTGGGTAATTACTCAATTATGTGAAGGACTTGCGGTGTTTCACGAAAGAGGAATAGTGCACAGGGATTTAAAACCTGAAAATATTATGTATAGCGATGGGATTTTTAAAATAATAGATTTTAATATTGCACGAATGCATAAAGAGGATGCGGGACATGATACGGAATATCTCGGCACTCCCGGTTATGCTGCGCCCGAACAGTTCGGTTTTGGACAAAGTGATATTCAGACGGATATATATTCGCTCGGAGTGCTGATGAATGTGATGCTTACGGGGAGATTCCCAAATGAAGAAATGTATAAAGGGCCGCTTGAGGGTGTAATTAAAAAGTGTATCGCACTTTCGCCGGATAAAAGATTTCAAAGCGTTTTTTATCTTGTGAGTGAGTTGAAAGGGTACACAGATTTAATATATGACAAGTACAGAGAAAAAGCTGATGAATACAGAAGTGAAAATGATTTTTACAGTATAGCGCTGAGTGCGGCGGCAGTATGGGGTATTATTTCGGTGTTTATTCATTTCTGCATAGATGCGTCATGGGGAATGGGGGTTGACTTTTTTATCCAAACCATACAGCCGTATCTTGCCTCAGACACGTATACGTTTAAAGAACTGTTTTTTGCGGTGCCTTTGACCGGTTGGGGGAAACTGGTTGGAATGAGCCTTTTTTTGATATGGGCGGCGCGAAGTATCAGAGATGGAAACCGGTTTGGAGTGGTGTTCTGGGTATGCTTTACTGTATTTGATTTGCATTGGCAGATTGGCGCATTTATACATAATAAATCGCTGTTTGCGGCAGAATTGGAGGTAAATTGGAAAGATTTCTTGAATGTTTTACAGCATATTGCGTGCTTAGGTGTTTTTATAAAGATTTTTTGTAATATGCGGCAAATATCGCGTTGTGCGGATATGTGTAAGGATATGGAGGAGAATAAAGCCGCAGTATGAAACGGTTATAATATTTTAAATATATGCGCAGAATATTAAAATAACGGCAAAATCGGCGCGGTTTGACGAAAACGTACTTCGGAACGGCGGAAAACGGAATTTTGCGGATATATACGGAAAGGATTGATTACTTTATGAATAAACGCACAGCAATTCTTGCACAAATGGTACTGCCGTATCAAGCAAATCCGGCAGGTAACGTGCACGGCGGTGAGATAATGAAAATGATGGATTCTGCCGCCGGAGTTGCGGCATCGAAATACGCCCGTACAAACACTGTTACGGCGCGTGTGGACGAATTAAAGTTCCGCCGTCCGGTGTTCGTCGGAAACCTTGTCACCTGTACGGCACAGGTCATTTATGTCGGGAATACGTCTATGGAGGTGTTTGTTGCCGTTGAGGCGGAGGATTTGACATCAACATATGAAACCAAAATCGCTTTGACGGCGTTTTTCACTATGGTGTCGCTTGATAAAAACGGTGTACCGTCAAGGCTTGAGCCGATTGACCCGTCAGCCCTTTCCGATTACGATAAAAAACTCTATTACGAGGGTGAAAAACGCTATTTTTCGCACAAGGAACGTAAAAAAAATCAGCAAAATACGCTTTGATTATATTGCATTTTTTGTGTATTTGTGATATAATAGTGTGGTTAATAATGATGATCAGGAGGTATTTCCTCACATGGCTAAAAAGAATAAAAGTTCAGAAAAACCATTGGATATGGAGTCTATCAACAATCAGGTTATTGTTGATGTCGATCTGGATAATGAAATGAAAACATCATACATTAATTACGCTATGAGCGTTATCGTAAGCCGTGCATTGCCGGACGTGCGCGACGGACTGAAGCCTGTTCACAGACGTATTTTGTATGATATGTTTGAATCAAACTTGTTTTATGAAAACGACCTGAGAAAATCAGCGGCAACCGTCGGTGATGTTTTGGGTAAATATCACCCTCACGGTGATACTTCGGTGTATGATGCGATGGTTCGTATGGCTCAGGATTTTTCACTGCGTTATCCGCTTGTGCTCGGCAAAGGAAATTTCGGTTCGGTTGACGGCGATCCGCCTGCCGCTTATCGTTACACAGAGGCAAAAATGACAAAACTTGCAGCAGAAATGCTTTCCGATATAAACAAGGAAACTGTGGATTTTGTCCCGAATTACGACGACAAGCACACTGAGCCTGACGTGTTGCCGTCGCGCTTTCCGAATCTTTTGGTAAACGGTTCGGACGGTATTGCGGTAGGTATGGCTACCAAAATTCCGCCGCACAACCTCACAGAGGTTATAAACGGCATAATCGCAATGATTGACGACCCGTATATATCAATTGACGAGCTTATGAGTTACATTAAAGGTCCGGATTTTCCTACAGCCGGAATCGTAATGGGGACAAGCGGTATCAAAAAAGCATACAGTACGGGTAGGGGACGTATAATAGTGCGTGCCCGTGCGGAGATAGAGGAGCTTGAAAATAGGAACAGAATTATAGTTACGGAATTGCCTTATCAGGTAAACAAAGCGCGTTTGCACGAAAAAATAGACGAGCTTGTGCGTGCCGGCAAAATCGAAGGTATTTCCGAGCTGCGCGATGAGTCGGACAAGGACGGTATACGCTTTGTGATTGACTTAAAGCGTGATGCAAATCCGAATGTGGTTTTGAATAATTTGTATAAGTATACCCAAATGCAGGACACATACGGTATAATTTTGCTTGCATTGGTTGATAAGGTTCCGAAAGTGCTTAATCTGCGCGAGATGATTGACTATTATATCCGTCATCAGGAGGACGTAATACGCCGAAGAACGGAGTATGATTTGAGAAAAGCTCAGGAGCGTCTGCATTTGCTTGAGGGATATCGTATTGCAATAGACAATATTGACAGAGTTATCGAGATAATACGTTCGTCAGCTACAATTGCGGAGTCTAAGGAAAGATTGATTAATGAATTTACTCTTTCCGATATTCAGGCAACGGCGATTGTGGAAATGCGGCTTGGCCGTCTTACCGGTTTGGAACGCGATAAAATCGAAGAGGAGTATGATGCTCTTAAGGTTACGGTTTCCGAACTGCAGGCGATACTTGCGGATAACGCAAAAATCCTTGCAATAATTAAAGATGACCTTACGCTGATGCGTGATAAATACGGTGACGAGCGCCGTACAGAAATATCGTTTGGTATAAATGACATTGATATCGAGGATTTGATTGAAGAAGAGGAAACTATAATAACAATTACACATAAAGGATATGTTAAACGTGTTCCGGTTGATACTTATAAGACACAGCACCGCGGCGGACGCGGCATTATAGGTCTGACTACTCACGAAGAGGATTTTGCGGAGCATATGTTTACCACCTCAACGCATAATAATATATTGTTCTTTACAACAAAGGGCGTTGTGTACAAGCTGAAGGGTTATCAGATTCCGGAGGCGGGCAGACAGGCGCTGGGTATGGGAATACGCAATCTGCTGCCGCTTGACGACGGTGAGAAGGTTTCGGCAATGATTCCGATTTCGGAATTTGTAAGCGATAAATTCCTTACGTTTGTTACAAAGAACGGTACTATCAAGCGAACCGACCTTATGGAATATTCGCGTATCAGAAACGGCGGTCTGCGTGCAATTGAGCTTGTCGACGGTGACGAGCTTATACGCGTTAAGATTACGGACGGCAACGATGATATTATTGTCGGCACTCATAACGGTATGGCTATACGTTTTAACGAAAAGGACGTGCGCCCTATGGGAAGAACGGCACGCGGTGTGCGCGCTGTTAAGCTTGGTAAAGACGACTATGTTGTCGGTGCAAGTATTGCACGCGAGGATTCCGCTTTGCTTGTGGTTACGGAAAACGGCTATGGTAAAAAGAGTAATCTTGATGAATATAAGGTTCAGACAAGAGGCGGTAAGGGTATATTTACTTATAAAATTACGGAAAAAACCGGAAAAATCGTCGGAATTGAAACGGTTACCGATAAAGACGACATTATGCTTATTACTTCGGACGGTATCATAATTCGTATGGGTACCTCGGAAATAGGTACGTACGGTCGTCATACACAGGGTGTACGGCTTATGCGGCCGGCTGACGGAACTTGTGTGGTAAGCATTGCGCGTACCGAGAAAGATGACGAAAGCAGTGAAAACGACGATAATAATAAAAACAACGACGAAAACCTTGAAACACCCGACGCAGGCAGTGAAGCTGATGTAACCGCCGGTGACGGTGAATAAACAATAAAATTCGGAGGCAATTATAAATGAAACAAAAAATTATACTGTTTGTACTGATGCTTGCGGCTGTGTTTACATTTTCCGCTTGCCGGAGCAATACAAACGAAGAAACAAATCAAAACAGCAATGAAGTTAAGGAGGAACAGAAAGTGAATATTAAAATCGAAATGCAGGACGGCGGAGTTATTAAAGCTGAGTTGTATCCGGAGGTTGCCCCTATTACGGTGGCTAATTTTGAAAAGCTTATAAACGAGAAGTTTTTTGACGGTCTTATTTTCCACAGAGTAATTGAGGGATTTATGATTCAGGGCGGCGGATACGATACAAGTTATCAGCATAAGGAAGCTGAGTCGATAAAAGGTGAGTTTTCATCGAACGGGGTTGAGAATAACCTCAAGCACACACGCGGCGTTCTTTCGATGGCAAGAACATCAGTGAAGGATTCGGCATCGAGCCAGTTCTTTATTATGCACCAGGACGCACCGCACCTTGACGGTGAATATGCGGCATTCGGTAAGGTTACGGAGGGTATGGACGTGGTTGATAAAATCGCAGCTACCCAGACAGATGCGCAGGACGTTCCGGTAACTCCTCAGGTGATAAAAACTATTACAATTGAAAAGTAAAAATACAAAAGGTGCTGTTATTGAATTGACAGCACCTTTCATATTTAGTACAAACCTTAAGATTTATTATGATACAGCCTGAATACGCACCGGCAATCAATCGGCTGTATATTCGCGGACACGCAGCGGAATCTCCATACTTGCCGCGAGAACCTTACATTCTTCAATATCCTCATCGCTTATAGTGTCGACAACCGAAAAACGCACGTCGTTTATGAATTTTTTGCAGTCACGTGCAAATTTGAGCATAGCTTCAAAGGCGGGTTCACCGAATTTTGGACGTGTCACAGCATTGTATTTTTCGGCGGTAGGTGCGTTAAGACTAATGGAAACGCAGTCAATGTATCGGCATACCTCCTCGGCTACACTGCGCCCGTTTACCAAATCTCCAAGACCGTTTGTGTTAAGCCGTATCTTAAAACCGAGTTTTTCCTTTATATACTTACACGTATTTACAAGCAAATCAAGCGCACAGGTTGGTTCGCCGTAACCGCACACTACTATTTCGCGGCTGTCGCCGAAATCAAAATTATCTATTGCCGAAATAACCTCGGCGAGTTCGGGGGTTTTCTTGTGCCACAGCGTTTCGGCATCACCGACGGAATCTCCGTTGTTGCGGATACAGAATGTGCATCTGCATGGACATTCGTTTGTTAAATTAAGATAAATTTGGTTTTCAAAAGTATAAATTATATTTGCCATAATAAAAAAACTCCTTTTACAGTATTAATATAAGCTTTGTTTTTAGCGTTAAAAACACTTAAAAATGTTTACATTTTATCTGTGGTCTGAACGCTTGATTTTCTTTTTGAATTTTGCGCAATCAAGTGCCAATGCGGTTACATAAAAAAACACCGCACTTCCGACTGCCTGTATAATCGAAAACGGTACGGACAGGCACGCCGGAGCAAATCCGTACATAAGCGTTTCCGCCAAGAGATACCCCAAAACGGTGACAATACCCGATACTATAGCGGCAATTGCGGAGGAAACCGTCAGTACCTTGATGGGATTTTCGTGCGTTTGGCGGATAAACACGAAAACAAGTGCATTAAACGCTTTTATAACCGCCGTCGCCGGTGCCCATACGGCAGTACCGGCAAGTATGTCGGCAAGTGCACCGCCGAGTGCCGCCGCGCCGACAGCATACGGTATCGGCAAAAAGCACGATGCAAGGTATATCATAGAGTCACCAAAGTGCAGATATCCGCTGTTTATTCCGGTATTTACCTTTACGTATGCGGTAAAAACCATTATCAATGCGGCGAAAAGAGAAGCTGTAATCATATTTAGTGTGTTTTCATTTCTGTTCATTTCACCTTTCTCCGTTCTTTTGACAAGTCTTGCACAACATTCCAAGACAGCGCTCAAAATTTACGCCTTCATTCGGATTATAATCTGCATTTTTTAGTTCATCTGCAGTCGCATTAATGGACGACTCTATAAAACGGGTCGCCTTTTCAACCGCATTGTTTATGCTTTCACCGTTTATAAGTGCACCGAACACCACCGCCGAAAACAAATCGCCGGTACCCGAAAAACTCGCCTCAAACAGTGGTGTACGGCTGTAAAAACGACTGTTTTCGGTAAAAACTCCGTTATATATACAGTTGTCGTATTCAATTCCGGTAACGGCGACCGCTTTAACTTTTTTGTTCAAGAGTCTTTCGGCTGTATCGGCTATTATATCAAGATAACCGCTGTCACAGCGGTGCGACGTAATGCTGTGGTAATCGCTGTCTGTAAGTATACACAGCTCCGTCAGATTAGGGGTTATTACGTCTGCCTGCATAGACAGATGCTTAACTCCGTTACACAGCTTTTCTGTGTATGTACTGTAAATTTTGCCGCCGTCAGCCATAACAGGGTCAACAAGCAAAAGTGTATTGTCTTTTTTGAATTTTTGTATAAATTCGCTTATTTTCTCTATCTGTGCCTCGTTTGCGAGATATCCGGTGCTTATGCCGTCAAAGCGTTTGCCGAGTTTCTCCCAGTGATGCGAGAATACGTCTATTTTTTCGGTGTAGTCATCACAGTAAAAAGTATCATAACCGGTTTGATTGGTAAGTACAGCGGTAGGCAGCGGACATGCCTCAATCCCCATAACCGCAAGTACGGGAAGTGCCGCCGTAAGCGAACACCGCCCAAATCCCGACAGGTCATTTATAACAGCTACTCGTTTCATCTCTGATTCCCTCTTGCATTTTCTTGTTGTTTTATATATAATATACTAAAAGTGTCATTATGAAAATACACAAAAATAACTTTTTTTAAGGGGTCAGTTTATGGATATACAGTTTGGAAACGAAAATGTATTGTTGTATATGCAAATATACAATTACTATAAAGACTTAATAACTACAGGCAAGATTGCATCGGGCAGTAAACTGCCGTCTATACGGCGAAGCAGTGCTCAGCTGTCCGTCAGCCGCACTACTGTAGAAAACGCATATATGCAGCTTGCCGCCGACGGTTATATACTCGCAAAACCGCAAAGCGGATATTATGTAAATAATCTGAATTTTTCGGTGTATAAGCCGAATGTCGGCAGTGACGGTGAGAAAAACCGAAAAAACAGCATAGTATATGATTTTGCCTCGGCTAAGGTTGACCGCAACAGCTTTGACTTCAATTTGTGGCGCAGATATATAAAGAGCGCGCTAAGACAGGACGAGAGGCTGTTATCTTACGGCGAACCGCAGGGTGAATATGAGCTTAGGAGTGCGCTCGCAAAATATATCGGTGAAAAGAGAAACGTTGTGTGCGGCAGTGACAGCATTATAGTCGGTGCGGGAATACAGAGTCTTTTGCATATTATATGTGTGCTGTGGGACGGCGAGAAAAGCATTTCTTTCAGCGATGCTGATTTTGGGCAGGGTATAGCGGTTTTTACCGATTACGGCTGGGACGTAAAATTCGCAAGTCCCGACTCGGCACCTGTCATTTACACTACACCGTCACATATGAATAATCAGGGTGAGGTGATGACGGTACGTGAGCGGCTTGCTCTTATTCACAGTGCCGATAAAAACGGCAGCCTTATTATTGAGGACGATTACGACAGCGAGTTTTCGTATTTCAACCGCCCGGCACCGTCGCTCCAAAGCCTTACCGGAGGACATAACATTATATATATGGGTACTTTTTCGCGACAGCTTATGCCGTCGATACGCATAAGCTATATGGTACTTCCGCCTGACCTTTTGAATAAATACTACTCAATTGCGGACAGGTACAATCAGACAGCCTCAAAAACAGAGCAAATAGCATTGAGTCGTTTTATAAGTGACGGACATTTGGCATCACAGACAAGAAAACTGAGAAAATTGTACGGGGCGAAAGCTAAGCTTTTGTCAGACACCGTAAAAAGCGTATTTGGCGATAGTGTTGATGTTTCACAGACAGAAAACGGAATTAAGCTGTGTGTTGTGTTGAAAAACAAAATATCGCCGGAAAAGCTGATATCAGCCGCCGCAGAGCGAGGTATAGCAATTTTCGCATATGACGATAAATTTGGAAGTACGAATATGATACTGTCGTGTACGTCTGTTGAGTCGGAGCAAATGGATAAAGCGGTGCGAATACTGCGAGAAGTAGTCGAAAGCTGTTAGAGGGTTTGTGCGTATTAATATATTGTTTGATTTTTTCAACCCAAATATGTATATAAAACATAAATATTGTCAACAATCATTAATAAAGAAAGGAAAGGGATTTACAATGAGAAAAATATTGTTGTCAATTGCAATCGGGCTTGCGGTGTCGCTGATACTTGCTATAAATTCAAACAGTATACATACTGATTTGTCGGATAATTTAATACGATTGCACGTGGTAGCGGATAATGACGGTGATGAGGCGCAAGCGGTCAAACTAAAGGTGCGCGACAGATTAATTGCGGAAATGTCACAGTGTTTTAAAGGAGCGGACAGTACGGCGGAGTGCAGAAAAATTGTGATTGAAAATATGTACAAAATAGTCGGATATGCTAATGATGAACTGGAAAAATGCGGTGCAACGTATTCGGCAAAGGCATATTACGGTGAATTTGAGTTTCCGACGAAAGTATACGCGAATATAATGCTGCCGCGAGGGAAATACAATGCAGTAAGGGTGGAGCTGGGTAGGGCAGAGGGGAAAAACTGGTGGTGCGTAATGTTTCCGCCGTTGTGCTTTACACAGGAAAGTACGGGGACGATGGGTGATGAGGAGTGCGAAATACTGAGAAATTCGCTCGACCGCGAAAGTTATGACATAATCACAAGCGGCGGCAGTAAACCGGATTTTGAGATTAAATTTAAAATATTGGAGCTTTTCGATGATTGATAAGTCGGTAAAAAAATAGAAAACGGGCAGTGTGTTTGTTTCACACCGCCCGAAATTTGTGCGTATTAAAAATTACAGAGCAGCCTTAGCTTTTTCAACGAGTTGTGTAAAAGCGGCAGGATCTGCAATGGCAATCTCAGAAAGCATCTTTCTGTTCATTTCTATGCCGGACTTTTTAAGACCGTTCATAAATGTGCTGTAATTCATACCGTTCATCTTAGCCGCAGCACTGATTCTTGCAATCCACAATCTTCTGAAATCACGTTTTCTTCTCTTTCTGCCGATATATGCATTCTGCATTGAACGCATAACTGCCTGATTAGCAACTCTGTATAGTCTGCTCTCGCCGCCTCTGAAGCCTTTAGCGAGCTTTAAAATTTTCTTATGATGTTTTCTGGTGTTTAAAGCACCTTTAACTCTTGCCATATTTCAGTTACCTCACTTTCGATATTATTTGTATGGAATAAGTGTCTTAATTACAGATGCGTTAGCCTTGCTGCAATAAGCCTGCTTTCTCAAATGTCTTTTTCTCTTGGTTGTCTTTTTGTTAAGAATGTGTCTTCTACCGGCTTTGTTCATTTTAACTTTACCGTTCTTTGTAAGGCCAAATCTTTTGGCAGCGCCTCTATGTGTCTTGATTTTAGGCATTATAAATACAACTCCTTCCGAATTTTAAATATGAAAACTTCCGTTAATTCAACAAATTTTATGCGTTTGGCGCAAGAAACATTGTCATATTTCTGCCTTCGAGCTTTGCGGCTCTTTCGACAGTACCGACATCTTTTGTGTTTTCCGCAAAACGCTCTAAAAGGGCTTCGCCTATCTTGGAATGACTAACTTCACGGCCGCGGAAACGTACAGTCACCTTAACCTTATCGCCGTTCTTTAAAAACCTAACCGCATGATTGCATTTTGTGTTGAAATCATTTGTATCAATCGAAAGCGAAAGCTGAATTTCCTTGATATTAACAACTTTCTGGTTTTTACGGTTTTCTTTTTCTTTTTTTGCAAGCTCGAATTTATACTTGCCGTAGTCCATAACTTTACATACCGGTGGCTGAGCCTGCGGAGCAATTTTAACGAGGTCAAGCCCTTTTTCGATTGCCATCGACATAGCTTTTTTTACGTCCATAACGCCCAGCTGATCACCGTTTGCGGCAATGACACGAACTTCCTTGTCGCGAATTTCTTCGTTAATCTGCAATTCCTTAATATTGATACGAATCCCTCCAAATCTTCATAAATGTTGTTTATGAATATTAAAAAAACGGACAGCACAGCTATCCGTCAACATACAAACCGACACCCCGAATTACGGGACACTTATGTATTTACCGCAAAACCTGCGCCGTACGGTGAGAACGAATTGCTCTGCTTGCTTTTACTTTGCCAATTATATCATACTGAATATTATTTGTCAATACATTTTTTAAAAAAACATAATTTTTTTTATTTAAGTGTTTATTTAAGAGCAAATTCGGAATTTTGATATATTTTTTGCTATTTGTCCGCAATTTGCAGACCTTTGGGAATTTGAAATATGTTATAATAACCTCACGAAACAATACGAAATCGAAGATTTCTGTGTTTCGGAGAACATTGAAACATAATGCTGCGGCGACGGCAGCCGCCTTGCTTTTATGTTATAATAACCTCACGAAACAATACGAAATCGAAGATTTCTGTGTTTCGGAGAACATTGAAACATAATGCTGCGGCGACGGCAGCCGCCTTGCTTTTATGTTATAATAACCTCACGAAACAATACGAAATCGAAGA
>CAYRCC010000001.1:0-117171 GCA_964422725.1 uncultured Lachnospiraceae bacterium | reverse complement strand
AAGGCTTGACCTAAACTTTAATACAAAACACATTGTGTTTTGTCTACAGTCTGAGGCAGAATAAAGAAAAACTTTATCCTGCCTGTTTTTTACTGTGCGGCGCCTGCCATAACAATTACCGTTGATGCCTCGTAAACCCCGTTTTTCAGCGAGCAGACAACCGACACGGTTTGTCCGGCGGTCAGCTTTTTAAACGAAAGCTTGTTCCCGTTTACATCAAGCACAACAACATCTTCGTCCGCAAAAATCATCTCATTATCAACCGAGCCGTCCGAATTTGTTATTTTGACGTTTATAATACCTCTTGACGAATTAACCAAATCAATAACACCCAACACCTGTTTTGCAGTTGCCGACGAGGCTGTTGTTGCGATTTTGGTTACCGCCTGACTTTCTATTGTAAGCTTTACGGTGTCGCCTATGTGCAGGTCATACAGTGTCCCGTCTTGGTCATTTACCGTTATCTGCGCTGTTTTCGGAACTTCATACACCTCATATTCACCGTTAACCTTTACTTTAATGGACGAACCCTGAACAGACGTTGTAACCTCAGCTATTGTACCCTCTACCTTTTTTGTGTTTGAGCTTGCTACAACCTTTGTGATAATACCGTACTCCATTGTCAGATTAACTTTATCACCCGTATAAATACTTCTGAATGTCGACGGATCACCGTTTTTCCTTACCGTAACATTCTCACCTATCAAAAAGCTCTTACCGTCATATTCCTTAAGTGCGTGACTAATTGTAAGTTTAAATTCCGGATCTATTTCAACGCTTTCTACCGTAGCATTTGTGATAGTGGTTTCTTTCGGTCCGCCGCTTATTTTTGTAACCAAACCGCGGCTAAGCTCAACCTCGAGTTTATCCTCTTTTGTATACGATTTTATCGTCGCCGGACTGTCGTCATAGAACATCGCCACATTAGAGGCGCAAGTGTATGTAACAAGGCTAGTATCTTCAGTATTTTGCGGATAAACCGATATTTTAAGTTCACTTCCGGAATTTGAGTATCCGGCATAAATAGCGGTTATGGTTTCGTCCGGCACCGCTGTAAGCGTATCGACATATTGCAGTGAATCGCCGGAGTATGTAAATACAGCATCAACACCGCCCGGAACATCGTCTGCCTTTGCCGGCTCGCCTTCCACTTTCATTATTACAGAATCCGAATAACCCACAAGATACTGGAAACCCTCAGCATCTTTTACGGTTATATTTTTTATATTGGTATCAATACTTATAAGCTTTCCCTTTTCGATTGACAAACCGATTTTGTCAACTGTCCTGTAGAGCATAACCGCCATTTGACTTCTCAGCACATCGGTGTTCGGTGAAAAAGTACCGTCACCCATACCCTGCATTATTCCCTCCTGTGTCACCTTGTACACATAGTTAATCGACTCAAGCGGAATATCGAGTGCATCTTTATACTCAAGGTCTGTTAAAACACTGTTTTTTGCCTCATTCTCTTTTCCGAGTGCCTTTGTTATGATAACAGCCGCTTCGTGACGTTTCATAGGTTCGTCTTTAAGCGTACCCTTTAGGTACTTGTCAAGCTCTGTGATTTTAAGCGCACCTCTGTACAAAAGAAATGCGACTTCTTCTTTCGCATAAATATTGTATGTTTCAAGCAAATAGCCGTATTTTTCGAGTGCAAGCGCAACCACCTCATCGTTTGAGTCATTAGCCGAACCCATAGCGCGCGCAAACAGTGCAAGTCCCTCCTGATGCGTTATACTGTTGCCCGGTCTGAACGTTCCGTCCTCATATCCGGCAATAAGCCCCATATCCGACATTTCCTCAACATAAGATTTTGCCCACTCCCACTGCTTGTCGGACAAATCGTTGAATGTTTTTGCAAACACAGATGCCGTCGCTGACATTGATACCGTCAATGCCAAAATACCGCTGATAATTCTTTTCATATATCAAAAACCTCCTGTTTCATCAAAGTTATACTAATATAAATATACCACATTCAGAACATTCCTGCAACAATTAATTTGATTTGGATTGAATATGTTGCATTTGCAAAAATCATCATCGTAGCATAGTTTTTTCTCATATTTTTCATTTAAATACGCTGGTTATATTGACACTTAAATTTATTTAATATTATTTCTAATATCTGAAACGAGCTTAGACAAAGGACGTACATAATCTTTCATTCCAATGTGATTAATACATTTTTGATATATTTCACTACTATCCATTAAATAGAAAATCTGCCCTTGTTCTCCCAAGCGAACAATTTTGTCATCAGATAAATCCTTATCATAAGTTATTATATGCCACAATTCTTTTATTTTGAAATGAGATAATGTGCCTCTATCAGCTTGACTTACTTGCTTCCATCTTTCCCTTAATGTCCTTTTACAACTTATGCCAATATTCCAACCATCGTTACACTTAAACCATTTATCAACTTCTAAATCTTGATTAAAATGCTCTGGTGCTTCTGTCGACGTAAATTTATAGTAATCAAAAATAAACGAAACAACTGTTTCTAATGAATTACCCCCTCTTGCCTTTCTTTTCTGTCCTAATCTTCTTTCAAATTCTTGTACAAAAGCCGTCAAAATCAAATTATCATCTAAACTATCGTGTTTTATAATATCTAATGATGATAAATTATCAATAAGATTCATAAATGATTCCACAACTGCAGTTCTTTCAATATCCAAACATCCTTTAACGCCTAATCCATCCCATGTTTCAATTAAAAGTCCTACTTTCTCTTCTCCAAGCGTGCACAAAATATTTGTTGCAGCTTTTTCACAAAATTCTGTATCATCCGATGGAACTGCAACAATAGCTTGATTTATAGGAGCTACCACATATTTCATCGCAACGCAAAAAATCACAACATCTTCCATTGTTTTTATCTCTTTATCAAGAACGTCAATCAAATTATGTACTAATCCAGCATTTTTTGTACCTTGCTTTACCATCTCATTAATTTCGGTAAACAGTGTATTTTTGCAAACAATAAACTTTTCATCGTCAGTCATTACCGATTGCACCATAATATTCTCTAGTACAGAAATTACCTTAAGTAGTTGTATTTCCTTTACTTTTCCCAAAGCACCATATTGGTCTGTATTTAATAAATATCTAGAAAACCAATAAATATTTCTAAATGGAGAGTTTTCTATTTTCTGGTGAATCGTCTGTGACATTCCTCCAATCTCCTTTCCCTTCTATTCTGGCTTTTGCCATTTTACAATATAGCATTGATTTTTCAATTATTATGAAATTTTTATTGTCCTTCAAGCTTGAAACTGCTGTTGTCCCTGAACCACCAAAAGGATCTAAAATAATTGTTCCTTCTGTACTTTTTACAATTCTATCAATTAATTCTTCCGGAAACGGCGCAGGATGCGGATTATTCATCTCCTGCTTAATTTCCCATACATCAGTTAATTTATTAGCACCTTTCCTTAATTTGAAATCCTTATTACATATAATATATATTTGCTCGGTTGTAGGCAGAAAATATCCAGCATTAAAGTTGATTGCTCCGCTTCTTTTCCAAGTTATAATTTGTCTGACTGGAAAATCTTTTACAATTTCTCTTCTATCTTGCAATAATCCTCCCTGAACCCTGTTTTTATTGTTATAGAATATTGCACCATTATCTTTTATAAGACGATACATTTCAGCAACGCAAGATTTCTGCCACTCTATATATTCAGGATATGGCATATTATCATCATACTCTTTATATCCATTTTTTATAGCAGCATTTTTCCATTTCCCACATTTAGTATTTTTCTTTAACCCATTTCCAGTTGAATTGAGCAAATTGTATGGTGGGGATGTAATTATAATGTCAACAGATTTGTCCGGCAGAGCCTTCATCACTTCAAGACAATCACCATTTATGATTTTATTCTTTATTTCTTCGATGCTTAACGATTTCATTTTATCATTAAACAAAAAAATTTCCGTGTTCATAATATCCTCATTCCCATTCATTTTAAGTTCTACTTCGTATTATAGCATATAATTATATAGAAATCAATTTTTTTGCTTATATCTATTTATGTATGAACATTCCTGCAACAATTAATTTAATTTTGTATAAATAATATAATTTACCGCTTACAAATCGTACATACCGCCATTGCGGATATACCCTCCATACGCCCCTCAAATCCCAATTTCTCGGTAGTTGTGGCTTTAACGTTCACACCGTCTGTTTCAACGCTGAGAACCTTTGCCACATTGCGGCGCATATCCTCGATATACGGCAACAGCTTAGGTTTCTGCGCTATAACGGTAATATCTGCATTATTTACGATATACCCTTTCTCCGCAATAAGCTCTGTCACCTTTTCAAGCAATATCATACTTGATATACCCTTATACTTCATATCCGTATCGGGAAAATGCTTTCCTATATCCCCAAGTGCCGCCGCGCCGAGTATTGCATCCGCCAACGCGTGCAGCGCAACATCTGCATCCGAATGACCGTCAAGTCCAAGCTCATACGGAATTTTAACTCCGCACAAAATCAAGTCCCTTCCGCTTACCAGTCTGTGTACATCATATCCTTGCCCGATTCTCATTTCAGCCGTCTCCTTTTCAAAATATTTTCCGCAATCACCAAATCCTCCGGAGTCGTTATTTTAATATTGTCATAACTGCCCTCAACTATTTTCACCGCTATACTCATTTCTTCCGCAAGCGCACAATCGTCAGTGGCATCAATCCCCTTTTGTGCCGCATTTTTGTGGATTCTGTCAAGTATTTCGCGGTCAAATGTCTGCGGAGTCTGTATATTAAAGGTAAACTCTCTGTCCACCGTTCCTGTTATAAACCCGTCCTTGTCCGCACTTTTTAAAGTATCCTTGCACTTTACTCCAAGTGCCGCCGCGCCGTACATACGCGCCGCCTTAATTGTTGAGGTAATATATTCTTTTGTAATCAGTGCACGAGCACCGTCGTGTACGGCTGCAACACCGCAGTCCTCGCAAATACTTTGCAAGCCTATGTACACCGACTTCTGCCTTGTCGCGCCGCCCGAAACAACATCTGACACCTTTGTGATTTCATATTCGCTTATCAAGTGTCTGCAAAGCTCAATATCACATTCACGCGTTACCACTACCAAAGTGTCAATATCATCGCACTCCTGAAACGCTTTTAAAGTATGTACCAGAACGGGAATACCGCAAATCGGCAAAAACACTTTGTTTTCCTTTGCACCCATTCTCTTTCCGCTGCCTGCCGCTACTATTACAGCACCGTTTTTTTCTTTCATATTCCGACTCCCGAAACTAATTTTGTTTTCTTACTATTGAATATTCGTCATTCAGCCTGAAATACGAACAGCAGTAAACCGAACCCGTCATAAAACGGCTCATTTCATCTTCGTCCAGGCTGACCTCGCACACATAACATTCACAATCATCATCATAAACATAGTTTATACATTCCTCGCAGTGTGTTTTTCTGTTCACTTTTCTCGTTTCCTCCCAAATAATTATGCAAACCGCAAACACTTCGGACACTGTTCTGTTTCCGTCCACCGTCCGTCTTAAACTCAGTATATCATAAAAATACTGTTTTTTCAATATCAGTCATAAAATTTCACGAAATTTCATAGTTTATCGCAATCTATCGGACTACAACAAACTTAAATCGTACATTAAAACCGAAAAAGAGCTTGACAAAACACTCTTACTGTTGTAAGATGTATTTATACTACAGTTGTAATACATTGTGCTAAGGAGGAATTCCAAAATGAAAAGGGCTTGCGAAATAAGCGGCGCTGAGCTTGAAGTTATGCAGATTTTGTGGAAACACGATAAAGCTATGAAAGTTCAGGAGGTTTGCGACGAACTGCCGGAGGGCAAATGGGAATACAGAACCGTTGCAACACTTCTGCTGCGTATGAAAGACAAAGGTGCTGTGGAGTGTTATAAGGAAAATAAAGTCAACTACTATACTCCTATCCTAAATCGTGAATCTTACAGAAAATCACAGACAAAATCTTTTGTGCAAAAGCTCTACAACGGTTCTGTCAAGGACTTGGCGGTTTCACTTTTCAAAAGTGACGAAATGTCAAAGGACGATATCGACGAAATTCGTAAATTATTCGATTTGTAGGAGGAATTATTATGCTTGCGCAAATTTTCAAAAGCATACTTTTAATGTCGGCAGTCGGTGGTTTGGCGGCGATATTTTTGCTGTGCCTTGCACCAATCACCCGAAAATTATTCAGTCCGAGATGGCAGTATTATATTTGGCTGACGGTTTTAATTGTTATGAGTTTGCCTGTACATTTCAAAGTGCCGAACCGTACACCGGATATTCTGACAGTTATAACCGAACAAGCGGAAAATATCGCACCGGAAACATCGCAAATGCTCAATCAAGCTGCCGATTTTCAACCGCAAAAACAAATTAAGAAACCGACAATTCCTCAAATATCCATACCACCGAATATGTTTGGTAATTTGGCAAATATTTGGTTTTGGGGAATGATTGCGATATTGCTTGCAAAAACAGTAAAATATAATCTGTTTTTAAGAACAATACATAAAAATTCAGAGGCTGATACAAGCATAACAGATCTTCCGAAACGCTTGACTGTACGCAAAACGGATATGCTTGATGCGCCGCTGGTTGTGGGACTTTTTAATCCGACACTGTTTCTGCCGAATATTCCGCTTTCGGAAAACGATATGAATTACATTCTTATGCATGAGCTGACACACTACAAGCGACACGATATTTTATATAAATGGTTTGCAACGGCGGTTTTGTGTATACATTGGTTTAACCCGCTTGTGTATGTCGTGTCAAGGCAGATTGACATAGAATGCGAGGTTTCCTGCGATTTTGAGGTGACCGATAAATTGTCGGACAACGCGAAAAATGACTATATGAGTATGATTTTGGATATGCTCAGTCGCTCCAAAAGCGGTTCAAGACCGCTGACAACACAAATGGCAAGCAGTAAACATACGCTTAAAAGGAGATTCTATATGATTAGGAATAAAAAAGCAACAAA
The DNA here is from genome assembly GCA_964422725.1 of uncultured Lachnospiraceae bacterium. GTDB lineage: Bacteria > Bacillota > Clostridia > UBA1381 > UBA1381 > CAKSNH01. The sequence continues at coordinate 110,147 of CAYRCC010000001.1, read as the reverse complement.
TAAATTCATATCGGCAGTATCAGCGCTGACAGCAGTGATTATGCTGTCAACAACCGTATTTGCAAGCGGTATTTTGACAGATTTGACAACAAAGGATTATACAATTGAAATCATAAACAACGGCAAAAAAGTTGAGCTTGCAAACAAACCGTTTGTCGAAAACGGAGAAATATATGTTCCGCTCAGGGAAACCCTTAAAAAAGCGATGCCAAAAGAAGAAGGTGTTGCCGAGGTAAAATGGAACGACGGAACGATAGATGTAGTTGTTGCGTACTTTCAAGGCGAATCGGGAATGTTCCGCTTTAAAATCGGCAGTAACTACATATTCCTCGAACATATAACTTATGATGATTACATAAATAATTCCATTGAGAAAAAGCAAGTTAATGTAAGCTTGGGGTTTAAACTCCCGACGGTTTTGAAAAATTCAACGGCGTACATTCCGCTTCGCAATATGAACTACATACTGTACGGTTTTGAAAATAAACGCGATGAAAATAATAAACTTCGCGAACTGGATTATATAATTTATGATAAAAGCGGAGAAACAGCCGCGCTCAAAAGCAACCCTGTATTTTCAAGCAACAGCGGCACGGACTATTATGCTTACAACACCCCCGAATACACACTGTCGCGCTTTTTTGAATTTTTTAATGACGGGCATTTTGAAACTATGAAAAACTACTGCACTCTAAATTGCATAAACACATTTTTTAAAGACGGCAGAGTTTTCGGTATGGAAAGAGCGGCTCTTACCGAAATGGATATAAACCCGACAGAATACTTAAAGTCGTCCGACGGAGTGTATGCTTTTGTAACGGTAGCTATGACACCGCACCCCGAATCGGTTTATGACCCAAGCGAAACAACGGCTTCCTTTTGGATTTTGCTGAAACATCAAGATAACGGCGGTTATTTGATAGACAGCTTTTTAAACGGTTAAATAAACACAAGAATATTCCGTATGATAAAGCAATTCCGATGTTTTCGCCGCAGTCATCGGTAAAGACGAGCCGGCAGTCTGTACAACCGCCGGTTCAGTCTTTGTTTTATTTAATTCTTGATCTTAAATTTCATATGTCAAAATTCAAAACACATCGTCATCATCTATATCTGTTATGCCTTTCAAAATCTCATTGACCGTATCAACATCATATTCGTCGGAATAGCCTATATTCTCAATCCACCTTGTAAATTCCGAATGCTGCGGATGCGAAGGATTATCGAGTGCCTCCAAAAGCTCATAATAACCGTAAATACCGCCGCAATCCTCAGGCGGACACGATTTTCTGAATTTAGTTACAATCGGCAACTGTCCCACATAATCATCAATTACGCTTACAAGCTCGATTTTGTGTTCCCAATAATCTCCGAAATCATAAATATAGACGAATTTCTTTGTCTTTTCCAAATACTTGTCGATTTTAACCTCCTTGGCATATAATGTCTTAGGCATATGCTCGTAAAATCCAATTGCAAGCAACTGCTTTTCATTCGCCTTTGAATTGAAATACTCGTATTCGTCACATGCCTCGCTGTCATTTGTTATTACTTCGTCCAATTCCTTGAAGTTAAATTCGTACATATGATAGTTCTGCCAACCCATTGCAACCTGAATTATATTATGCAGCTGCATAAAATTAATATCCGACGGAACTATAACCTTACGCCATATAGGCGGTTTCGCATCTTTCAGCGATATTTTCAATTCATATGCTTTCATAAAAACAGCTCCTTTTTGTTTAATTATTTGATAAATCTTTTGTCACTATGTAAAACCGTCTTTTATACAACATTAATATATCTGTATCGCAAAGCACCCCGATGCTTACCTATAATATAACATACCAACCGGCAGTCCGTCAAATACTATTTCACGCAAATCGAAAATTTTATCATTGACATTTTATCCAAATTAAAATAACATAATATCAGACGGATTATTCAGCCGCAAAATGTAATATTTACAGATAGGAATGAACAGTATGTATAAAATCAGCGAAATAATTGTTGTTGAAGGCGTGTACGATAAAATCAAGCTGTCAAGTTTTATAGACGGCGTAATATTTGTGACAAACGGATTTCGGATTTTTTCCGACAACGCCGCTTTAAAAACTCTCAAAACGCTTTCGGAAAAATCCGATATAGTAATTTTAACCGATTCCGATGCCGCAGGCTTTAAAATCCGAAACTACATCAAACAGGCTATACCCAAATGCAGGGTAAAGCACGCATACATACCCGACATCAAAGGTAAAGAACGTCGGAAAAGCAAAGCCGGAAAAGAAGGTCTTTTAGGCGTGGAGGGTATAGACAAAAATATTATTTTGGACGCATTGAAAAAAGCCGGCTGTCATATCGACGAAACCGCCGTACCGGTCAGACAAAGCACCGCAATAACAAAAAGTCACCTGTACGCCAACGGTCTTTCCGGCTCAAACAACAGCTCAGACCTGCGCCGCCGTCTTTGCGATGAATTAAATCTTCCGGCAAGACTGTCGTCAAATATGCTAATTGACGTATTAAACCGCATTTTAACCTATGAAGAATATACAGAATTACTAAAAGAAATAAAAAATCAAAAAAACACTTGACAAATGTATTGTTATACTGTAAAATCAGTATGTAAAGTTTAAAACCTTTACATATCAACTTTAAGGCAGAGATAAAATGAGCAAAGATTTGCATATAAGCGTTTTAATAGATTTTTACGGCGAACTGCTTACCGAAAAGCAGCGGCAGGCGTTGGATTTTTATTATAACGAGGATTTGTCTTTATTTGAAATAGCACAGCATATGAATATCAGCAGACAGGGCGTGCGCGATTTTATAAAGCGCGGCGAAAAACAGCTTGTTGATATGGAAAATGCACTCGGCCTTGCCGGAAGATTCGCAAAGCTGAGTACACAGATAAATGAAATGGACAATGTGATTCGACACCTTTCCGAAATTCCGTTACCTAATACGGCGGCGGACGAGGTTTTAAGGCTTAGAAAAATATCCGATGATATAAAGGAAAGTTTGTAATAAAGGAGGTTCTTTCGTGGCATTCGACAGTTTAGGTGATAAACTTCAGGGCGTGTTTAAAAAATTGCGCGGAAAAGGCAAGCTCACCGAAAAAGATATAAAAGAAGCAATGCGCGAAGTTAAACTGGCGTTGCTTGAGGCTGACGTTAACTTTAAGGTTGTTAAGGATTTTGTTAAGAATGTATCGGAGAAATCTCTCGGACAGGAGATTATGGAGTCATTGACTCCGGCACAGCAAATTGTAAAAATTGTAAACGATGAGCTTATCGAAATAATGGGCGGCGAACATTCAAGACTTGAATTTTCCAACACTCCGCCTTCGGTATTTATGCTGTGCGGTTTGCAGGGTGCCGGTAAAACTACCGCTTGCGGCAAATTGGCTTTGCATTTAAGAAAACAAATGGATAAGCGTCCTCTGCTGGTGGCATGTGACATATATCGTCCGGCGGCAATAAAACAGCTTGAGGTTTTGGGAAGTCAAATAGGTATTCCGGTGTTTTCTCTCGGCAGTGACATAAGTCCTGTTGAAATAGCAAAACAGGCTTTGGAACACGCCAAAAAGCACGGCAACGACCCTGTTATTCTCGATACCGCCGGCAGACTCCATATAGACGAAAAGCTGATGGAGGAGCTGAAAGATATTAAATCGGTAACAGAGCCTAACGAAATTTTGCTTGTTGTAGACGCTATGACGGGTCAAGATGCGGTTAACGTTGCCGAAACATTTAACCAAACGCTTGAAATCAGCGGTGTTATTTTGTCAAAGCTGGACGGTGACACCAGGGGCGGTGCGGCACTTTCAGTGCGGCAGGTTACGGGAAAACCTATAAAGTACGCTTCAGTCGGCGAAAAGCTTTCGGATTTTCAGCAGTTCCACCCGGACCGTATGGCATCCCGAATACTCGGTATGGGCGATGTGCTTACACTTATTGACAAGGCACAGGAGGCAATGGACGATAAGACTGCTCAGGAGCTTGAGGACAAAATCAGAAAACAGCAGTTTGACCTTAACGATTTTCTTGACCAGTTCAAGCAAATCAGAAAGATGGGACCTATAACGCAGTTGCTCGGTATGTTGCCGGGTATTGACAAAAAGGCTCTCGATAACGTTGATGTTGACGAAAAGAAGTTGGCGCATATCGAAGCCATAATTCAGTCTATGACGATGGAAGAACGCCGCAAACCTGCCATTATCGGTGCAAGCCGTAAGGTGCGTATAGCCAAAGGCAGCGGCACAAGAGTTCAGGACGTCAACACCCTGTTAAAGCAATTTGACCAAATGCAGAAAATGATGAAACAGTTCACAGGCGGAAAACAGGCGCGCATGATGAAACGAATGAAAAAGATGGGCAAGTTTTAATATGTTAATAAGTTTTTAACTTATATATAAATAATTATTTTTGGAGGTGAAACAATAATGGCAGTAAAAATCAGACTAAGAAGAATGGGTGCAAAGAAGGCTCCTTTTTATAGAGTAGTTGTTGCAGATTCGAGATATCCTCGTGACGGCAGATTTATCGAAGAAATCGGCACATACAATCCTTTGACAGACCCGGCAACAGTTAATATCGATGCTGACAAGGCAAAGAAATGGATTGGTAATGGCGCTCAACCTACCGATACTGTAAAAGCTCTTTTGAAGAAGAATAACATCATCTAATGTTACGTTACGGAGGGCAGTATAATGAAAGAAGTATTGGAAATTATCGCAAAGGCTTTGGTTGATTGTCCGGAACAGGTTAGTGTTTCTGAGATTGACGGCGAGCAATCGGTGATTTTGGAGCTCAAAGTTGCTGAGAGCGATATGGGTAAGGTTATCGGCAAGCAGGGCAGAATTGCCAAGGCAATCCGTACGGTTGTCAAGGCTGCCGCAAGCCGTGAAAACAAGCGCGTTGTTGTCGAAATCTTACAATAAGGAAAACATCTGATTGGGGGCATTTTTATGCCTCCGATTTTTGTATACGGATATATTACGGAGGATTATTATGGATTATTTGGAAGCCGGAAAAATAGTGAATACACACGGTTTGCGCGGAGAGGTTAAAATAGTTCCGTGGACCGATACCCCCGATACATTTGAAGAGATTCCGTATGTATTTGCAAAGAGAAATTCAGGCGAAGAAAAGCTGACAATTAAAAATGTTAAATACCAAAAGGGCAATATTATTGTCAAGTTCAGCGAAATTAACAGTATTGAAGAGGCACAAATGTATAAAGACACTGTTTTATATGTCGACCGCAACGTAATGCCGCCACTGCCGGAAGGCGCATACTACATTACAGACCTCATCGGACTTTCGGTTTACGAGCAAACCGACAACAGGCTTTTGGGCACAATTCAAGACGTGTTTTCAACCGGCAGCAGTGATATTTACGAAGTAAAGCGTGACGGGCAAAAACCGCTTTTGATTCCGGTAATTGATGATGTAATTGTGAATGTTGATTTGGCGGAACATAAAGTTACCGTAAGACTTTTGGAAGGATTGGAAGACTTATGATTCGGTTTGATGTACTCACTCTGTTTCCGCAAATGTTTGAAGCGGTACTCGGCGACAGCATAATCGGCAGAGCACGCGATAATCATCTTATCGAGATGAACTTTATTGATATACGCGATTACACAAAGAACAAACACCGCAAGGTTGATGATTATCCTTACAGCGGCGGCGGCGGTATGCTTATGGCACCGCAGCCCGTATATGATGCATATATGTCAATTGTCAAGGATTTGGATTATAAACCGCTGACAATTTATATGTCCCCGCAAGGAAAAGTGTTTAACCAAACCGCGGCAAAGGAGCTGTCGGCGCATAAACACATCATTTTACTGTGCGGCCACTACGAAGGAATCGATCAGCGGGTACTGGACGAAATTGTCGATGCGGAAATATCAATCGGCGATTTTGTTATGACCGGCGGCGAAATCCCCGCAATGACCGTTATTGATACGGTTGCACGGTTAATACCGGGCGTACTGGCAAGTGAAGAGTCGTACGAAAACGAATCGCATTTCAGCGGTCTTTTGGAGTATCCGCAATATACGCGTCCGCTCGAATTTATGGGCAGAAAAGTGCCGGACATTCTGCTTTCCGGACACCACGCCAACATCGAAAAATGGAAACGCGAACAGGCACTGATAAATACTTACAATAAACGCCCCGATATGCTCGACCGCGCCGAACTCAGCAAGGACGACATCACTTTTCTGGAAAACTATAAAAAGCGCACAACCGAAAACGGTGCGCGGTAACAAAAACTCGGTATAGGCTCTCCCCTATACCGAGTTTTTCCTTTTGCATTAATTCAATTTTGTTTCCTGTACATCACACAGCGGTGACACGCCGTTTGCCGCGTCAATCGCGAACACTTTCACGTATGCCGGCTTTTCGGTTGTGTCAAATTTAATGCTTTCGTTGTAACTATTCGTCGTAACGTCAACGCTTGTAATTCCGACCATTGCCCCGTCTGCATCATAGCCAACCGCAAAAACGGTAAACTTTTCCGAATTTACTTTGCTGTTGATGACCGATATATCCACCGCAACTTTTTTGTCGGCATAATTTGCCGTCGGCTTGGTTAAAGTCACATCATCAAAATTAAGCGCGGACTTTTTGATTACCTTAAACGGTATGTCGTTTTCGCTTGCGTATTTTTCGGCATAACTTCCCGCATAACCGTAAATTGTGAGATTGTTACATTTATAAAACGCATCATCGCCAATTTCCGTTACGCCGTCGGGAATTGTTACGCTTTCTAAGCTGCTGCAATTACAAAACGCGCCATAACCAATATACGTTACGTTGTTCGGTATTTCTGTATTTGTCAAACCTGTACAACCCATAAATGCCCATCCACCGATATACATTACGCTGTCAGGTATCTCTATACTTGTCAATCCGGTGCAATCACAAAACGCATAATCTCCGATTTTCTCTACGTTGTCAGGGATTATATAACTCATCTGTTTGTTCCCTGTCGGATATTGTATCAGCTCCGTTTTAACTTTATTAAACAATACTCCGTTTACCGATGTATAATTTGCATTTTGTTCATTTACATTAATTTCTTTCAAACTGATACAATAGGAAAACACTCCGTTCCCGATTTCGGTTACACTGTCGGGAATTTCTACACTTGTTATGCTACTACAACCCCTAAACGCCCTGTCCCCGATTTGAGTTACACTGTCGGGAATTTCTACACTTGTTATGCTACTACAACCACTAAATGCAAGATCGCCGATTTCGGTTACACTGTCGGGAATTTCTACACTTGTTATGCTACTACAACCACCAAACGCAAGATCGCCGATTTCGGTTACACTGTCGGGAATTTCTACGCTTGTTATACTACTACAACCACTAAACGCCCCATGACCGATTTCGGTTACACCGTTCGGGATTATTACGCTTGTTAAACTACTGCAATTTTCAAACACCATATCGTCGATTTGCGTTACGCTGTCGGGGAGTACTACACTCGTCAAACTACTACAACAACCAAACGCATTTTGGCCAATTTGAGTTACGCTGTCAGGTATCTCTATACTTGTCAATCCGGTGCAATCACAAAACGCACAATCATCGATGTACGTTACACTGTCAGGTATGGCTACGCTTTTCAAATCAGTACAATACTCAAACGCACCATAACCAATATACGTTACGCTGTCAGGTATGGCATAACTCGTCTGCTTGTTGCTGACCAGATATTGTATCAGCTCCGTTTTAACTTTATTAAACAATACTCCGTTTACCGACGTATAATTTGCATTTTGTTCATTTACATTGATTTTCGTCAAACCGATACAGCCGGAAAACGCTCCAATCCCGATTTGCGCTACACTGTCAGGGATTGTTATGCTTGTCAGTTTACTGCAACGTCCGAACGCAAGATCGCCGATTTCGGTTACACTGTCGGGAATTTCTACGCTTGTTATGCTACTACAACCACTAAACGCCCCGTTCCCGATTTGTGTTACACTGTCAGGTATCGTTATGTTTGTTAAATCAGTACACTCAGAAAACACATCGTCATCAATTTGCGTTACGCTGTCGGGGAGTACTACACTCGTCAAACTACTACAACAACTAAACGCATTTTTGCCAATTTGAGTTACGCTGTCAGGTATCGTTATGCTTGTTAAATCAACACACCACATAAACGCCAATTCACCGATTTGAACTACACTGTTCGGCATTGATACGCTTGTCAAATCAATGCAATCATAAAACGCACTATCACCGATTTGCGTTACGCTGTCCGGTATAGCTATGCTTTTCAAATCAGTACAATACTCAAATGCATAATCGCCGATTTTCGTTACCGGCTTGCCGTCAATTTCAGACGGAATTGTAATATTTGTATCTGTACCGCTATAGTCGGTTATCGTAACGGTATTATCATTGTTTACGCTATATTCAAAATCACCGTATTCCGCAAACAGCTCTGCATTTTCTTCTGCCGCCAAATCGACTTCGGCATCGCGCATTTCGTCAGCGTGTCCGGCTTTTTCTCGTCTTTCTTCTCTTTCTTCTGCCGCGCGAACATACTCATCATTATATACTTCGGCAACAACCCCTTCTTCCCTTTCAACTGCGGTTTTCTGCTCCGCAAACACACACGGCTGTGACAATGCAACAATCAAAGCCAAAACCGCAGCCAATCTCTTTTTCATAATATTTTCCTCCCTTTCGGCAACAAAAAAAGCGTATTACACCCCAAATTAGATATAATACGCCTTATAATTGTCCGATAATACTTTTACAATATATGTATAATCAAAGTGCCTCAGTTTGCTAATTCCTATCAATGTGTTGTAAGATTTACAAACCAAGGCGGACAACCCCTCTCCACATACTTTATCAAAATTATATCACCCGAAAGACTGTTTGTCAATCATAAATTTCCGCTTAATTCTTGTTTTCGTTTCCCATCAATTCTTTAACCGACGTTGCAAGACCCGCAATTCCCTGTAACTGCGACGGGATAATAATTTTGGTTGCTTTGCCGTCAGCCATTTTTTCAAGGCTTTCCAGTGCTTTAATAGCAATAACCGACTCTGACGGATTTGCCTCATTAATCTTTTTCAAACCCTCGGCAATTGCCGTCTGCACCTCCAAAATGGCACGTGCCTCACCTTCCGCCTCTTTTATTGCCGCCTCTCTTTTAGCCTCGGCACGCAATATAGCCGACTCTTTTTCGCCCTCTGCCACAAGAATCGCCGACTTTTTCTCACCCTCCGCACGAAGAATAAGCTCGCGGCGTTCACGCTCAGCTTTCATTTGCTTTTCCATTGCATCTTGAATTTCACGAGGCGGAATAATGTTTTTAAGCTCAACACGATTAATCTTTATTCCCCACGGGTCGGTAGCCTCATCAAGAATAGAACGCATTTCCGTATTTATGGTGTCGCGGGATGTAAGTGTTTGGTCAAGCTCAAGGTCACCTATTATGTTACGCAGTGTCGTTGCGGTAAGGTTTTCAATCGCCATCATAGGACGTTCGACACCGTACGCAAAAAGTTTAGGGTCGGTAATTTGGTAATAAATAACTGTGTCAATCTGCATAGTTACGTTGTCCTTTGTGATAACCGGCTGCGGCGGAAAATCAGCAACGTGCTCTTTAAGGTTAATCTTTTTTGCAACCTTATCAATAAACGGCACTTTAACGTGCAGTCCTACATTCCATGTCGTAAGATATGCACCGAAACGCTCTATTACATACGCATTTGCCTGCGGTACAATCTTAATATTTGCCACCAAAACTATTATTATAAACAATATTAATATAAGAAACAGAAATCCCACTTTATAAATCCTCCTCAAACTTTGCTATTTGCTCTTTACTATCAGCTTTACACCTTCAATACGTTCTACCGTTACAGTATTTCCGGATTTTATCGCGTTACCGTCGGCACTCCGCGCCGTCCATAATTTACCGTCAACTTTTGCCTGTCCGGTAGCGGATATATTGTCTATATCCTCCGTCACCAATGCCTCTGCGCCTATCATAGCATCAACGTTGGTTTTAACAATTTTGTTGCCGAGCATTTTTTTAAATACCGGACGCGTAAAGCATACGCATATAACCGATATCGCCAAAAACACAATTGCCTGCACCGTAAATCCGGCTCCGAAAACAGCGCAAACCATCGCACCCACCGCGCCGAGAGCAAACCATATACTTATAATCTGATATGACACCGCCTCCAAAATCACAAATACAATCACCGCAACAAGCCACAATGCAGCAAACTGCACTTCATCTCACCTCCGAATCATCATTTTACACTGACAAAAGTGTCTGAAAAGCCATGCTTTAATATCATAATTATAACACACACCGTAATTAAATGCAACACATACGCAAAAAATAACTAAGGCTGTCGACATTTTCAGCCGACAGCCTATCCGAGCCGCTATTTCATTTTAAGTACCGCGCGCACAATCCCAGCCAAGCATTTCGGCATCTTCATAACCACAACTTTCATAAAAACATCTCCTTACACTATGATTAATTACAAAATAGGCAAAAATATCCAATCAATATAATCAGAACCGCTTCTATAACCGCCACACAATATATCGGCAGTACAAGCCCCGAAATTACCCCTATGCAAAACGCAAACGCCGCCAGTCCGAACGCTTTAAACCCTCTCACCATTATGTACTCACCTCTTACAACGTATATTGTCTTTTCGGCATAATACATTATATGCACATCTTTGAAAAACTGTTCATATTTCACGCACTGTTTTTATAAGTCTGATATTTTCATAATCATCGCACAGCTTTTCGGCAACGTTTCTCGCTTCGTCTTTTAAACCGTCATCGACTATAACTATCTCACAGTCGGGATATTTTTTCAAAAGTGTACGTATCTGCACCTCAACATCATCAGATGAGCTTTTGATCTTTACAATAAGACATTTCTCGCCCCCTTCCCTACAGCACCCCACCGCCCTTAATACCGCGGCAAATACGCCGTACACCGCAAACATAGACAGCACTATGATAAAAATAGCCTTCATAGCTTACAAACACCTCACTTGCAAACATTACTTATTGCTATGAAATAGTATATGTATTTGTATCGAAAAGTGTTACGCGTTTTATACATAATAGGAGTGGTTTCTTGCTTTTTTGTTATTGACAAATATGAATGAATTAGATAAAATATTATATGAATGAATTATTTGGAGGTAAAATTATGGGATTGACTCTTGCAGAAAAGATTTTAAAAGCTCACCTTGTTGACGGTGAAATGGTTAAGGGCAGCGAAATCGGTATCAAAATCGACCAGACTCTTACTCAGGACGCAACAGGTACTATGGCATATTTGGAATTTGAGGCTATGGGTGTGCCGAGAGTAAAGACGGAACGCTCCGTTGCTTACATTGACCACAACACACTGCAAAGCGGATTTGAAAACGCCGATGACCACCGTTTCATCGGCAGTGTATGCAAAAAACACGGTATATATTTCTCTCGTCCGGGCAACGGTATCTGTCATCAGGTACATCTCGAAAGATTCGGCGCACCGGGCAAAACTCTTATCGGCTCGGACAGCCACACCCCGACAGGCGGCGGTATCGGTATGATCGCAATCGGTGCGGGCGGTATGGACGTTGCTGTCGCTATGGGCGGCGGAACTTACTACATCACATGTCCTAAAATTGTCAACGTTAAGCTCTCAGGAAAGCTTAATCCTTGGGTATCCGCTAAAGATGTTATTCTTAAAGTGTTGCAGATTATGTCCGTAAAGGGCGGTGTAGGTAAAATAATCGAATACACCGGCGAGGGCGTTAAAACGCTTTCCGTTCCGGAAAGAGCAACTATAACCAATATGGGTGCGGAGCTCGGCGCTACAACGTCGATTTTCCCGTCTGACGAAACAACCAGACAATTCCTCAAGGCACAGGGACGTGAAGATGTTTATGTTGAGCTTTCGGCAGATTCCGATGCGGTATACGACGAAACAATAGAAATTAATTTAAGTGAGCTTGAACCTCTCCTTGCTTGTCCGCACTCACCGGACAATATAAAGTCGGTAAAAGAATTGGAAGGTATGAAAATTGACCAGGTTTGTATCGGTTCTTGCACAAACTCGTCGCTCCAGGATATGCTCAAAGTAGCGCATATTCTCAAAGGCAAAACCGTACACCCTGATGTATCTCTTTCAATCGCTCCGGGGTCAAAGCAGGTACTTAATATGCTTGCGGAAAACGGCGCGTTGGCTGATATGATTGCCGCCGGTGCAAGAATACTCGAAAGTGCGTGCGGTCCGTGTATCGGTATGGGACAGTCACCTAATTCAAAGGGTATTTCACTCAGAACCTTTAACAGAAACTTTGAAGGCAGATCAGGTACAAAGGACGGTCAAATTTACCTTGTATCGCCTGAGCTTGCGGCAGCATCCGCTCTTGCCGGTGTGCTGACAGACCCAAGGACACTCGGTGATATGCCGGAATATGTAATGCCGGAAAAATTCAACATAAACGACAATATGATTGTAGAACCTGCTGCCGAAACTGATATGGACAAGGTTGAGGTACTCCGCGGTCCTAACATTAAGCCGTTCCCTGTATCAGAGCCTATGTCCGAAAACATTGATGCCGCTTGCAGTCTTAAAGTCGGCGACAATATTACAACCGACCACATTATGCCTGCCGGCGCAAAGATTTTGCCGCTGCGCTCAAATATTCCGGCTATTTCAAAGTTCTGCTTTGCGGTATGCGATGAGCAGTTCCCTGAAAGAGCTTTAAGTATGGGTAAGAGCATAATAATAGGCGGTTCAAACTACGGTCAGGGTTCTTCAAGAGAACACGCCGCACTGGCACCGCTTTATCTGGGTGTTAAAGCGGTTATTACAAAATCGTTTGCAAGAATCCATATGGCTAATCTTGTAAATGCCGGTATTATACCTATGACTTTCGTAAACGAAAGCGACTACGACAAAATCGAGCAAATGGATAACCTTGTTATCGAAAATGTCGAAAAGCAACTGCGTGCCGGTGACATCATAAAAGTCACTGACACTACAAAGAGCTTTACGTTTGAAGCACGCGTATCGCTGTCCGACAGACAGAAAGCTATGCTTTACGCCGGCGGTTTGCTCAATTACACAAAAATTAACGGTTAAAATATTTTTCGGGGTGTCAGCTTTTGCCGACACCCCAATTTTTTAAGCTGTTTATGCAATTACTTCTCTCTTGCGCATTGCAATTGTCTGCGTGACAAACTCATCAAGCACGCTTTTAAACTCAGCCGGACTAACCCTGTTCTCAACCAGCTTGCACACAAAATTCTCCGTATCCGTTTCATCAAAGAATATATCGCCTATCAGCTTGCTTTCCTCACTTTGCCGTCCGCCCGGAAATACAGATATTTTCTTGATTTGTATGCCGTAACTCTTTAATTCGCAGTACTGCTCCCCTATTCTCCGCTCAACTATGTAATATTCTAAAATACTTTTATCCTGTCTGTACTCACCTGAATCTTCGACGAGCTTGGTATGTAACTTTTTAATATGCATATAAAGACCTCCATAATATATTTGCTGTTGCAAGCCACTTATATATTATAATTACACTTTGCGGTAAAATCCAGTATATAATATCGCAAAAAGCGACAACCAACTCACAGTGATTGTCGCTTTTTATAATCAACACTTGTATTCTGTTTTATTGCGCCGAAAATCTCGGTGCTTAAACCATATAGCAGTCATTTTTTGCCGAATACTTGCACACAAAAATTACATCACGTCTTTACCCATAAGATATAACGTCAAATATACAAACATTCCCACTGCAAACAGCACATACAGCGCATATCTGACTAGCTTTTTCCTTTCGGTCATTTCCGCAAGCACTATAAACGCCGGCAGTGCGGCGGACATATAGCGCGGTGCGCTTATCAGCCACGTAACAGACGTATTTATCACGAGATATGCTGTCATATATAATATATACATATTTTTATGTCTGCGTGCGGAGTAAACAAGCAGTCCTATATACACTGCCAAAATCACTGCCGACGGAATCCATATAGAAATACATAATTTGCTGCCTGACAGCGCATTTCTGAACAATTCAACCACAGTTTCGGCAAAATAGCAATTTTCGTGATACCAATGTGTTTTTTGATATTCCATAAATATAAATGCATTTCCGGTCACGCAGAAATTAATCATTAAATAAATACACGTACCCAGTATAATTACAGGAATATACAGTCCGCTGTTAACAATTGCTTTGCCGAGCTGTTTCCATTTTCTTTCTTTTATTAATTCAAACGGCTTGTATGTTTCGCACCACTCAACCGCCGCCGGCAATATCATTATAACGCCTATCATTCTCGAAAGTGCCGCCAATGTACCGGTCAGCGCAACGAGTTTCCATTTGTGACGGCGAATATAGTAAAATGTCATAGCGGTGGTCATCAGGAATATGCTTTCCGTCATCATAGCGCCGAAGAAAAACGAAAACGGTGATATTGATATCAGCACAACACTCGCCCTTGCAATACTTTTGTTATAATCCTCCGATACAAGTGCGTAAATATATCCACAGGCAACACTGTAGCACAACGTTGATACAACCAGTGCCGCAAGCCGCGTGTCTATCAAAATATATCTCAGTATACCTACCGCAAACGAATAAAGCGGAAAGAAAACCAACATCAAATTTTTCCCTTCCTCGGTATAACTGTATCCGTTTTCGGCAATTCTTATGTAGCATGTCGCGTCCCATTTCTGCCACGTTGCCAGATAGTCGTCAAACGAAAATCCGGTCCTATCATATATATATATATATATATATGATAGGAATTGCTGCCGCGTATACAAACAACCTGTATAAAAACGCATACAGCGCTGTCTGTCTACATTCTTTCACCGACACCCTTTCGCCGGAATACATATTGCTCTTTGCACAAATAAAATTCTTTATGCGCCCGTCCGGCAGTGCAAATCCCGAATTACCACATACACGTAAAACCGAAATCAATGCCGCACCCCAAACAAGCACGCTTACAATACAATTAAAAATCATACGCTTTCCCTTTCAAACAAATTCAAAAAGGGTATAAAATATCTTACTTTTACACCCTTTTAAAGAAAAATTATTCAACTTTAAAATCCGCCGGTCTTTGACTTCTCTTGCCGAATGCATACAAAATAGCCTCTACCGTTCTGCGTGATGCCTCACCGTCGCCGTAAGGATTTGCCGCGTGTGCCATTTTGTTATACGCATTTTCGTCATCTAACAGCTCTTTTGCCAGCTTGATTATATTATCTTTCTCAATACCGGCAATTTTAACTGTACCTGCCGCAACCGCCTCCGGACGCTCCGTTTCTTTTCTGAGAACCAATACCGGTTTTGCAAGTGACGGCGCTTCCTCCTGAATACCGCCCGAATCCGACATAACCATAAAGCATCTGTCCATCGCATTATGCAATTCGTCAACAGTGAGCGGTTCTATCAAATGCACTCTCTCGACTCCGCCCAAAATACTGTTTACAGTATCACGGACTGCCGGATTCATATGCACAGGATACACCAATTCAACATCATCATACGTCGTAACTATTGTTTTGAGTGCCTCGCATATATTTTCAAGCGGCTCACCGAGATTTTCGCGTCTATGCGCCGTTACTATAATAACTCTCCTGTTTTCAAAATCAAGGCTGTTAAGAGTGTCATCGCTGAACTTATAATCCTTTTTTACGGTTGTTTTGAGTGCATCAATAACCGTATTTCCCGTTATAAATATGTTCTCCTCCGAAATGCCCTCACGCAGAAGATTTTTCTTATTCTGCACCGTCGGCGAAAAATGCAAATCAGCTATCTGTCCCGTCAATTTTCTGTTCATTTCTTCCGGAAACGGCGAATATTTGTCATAAGTGCGCAGTCCCGCCTCGACGTGTCCCACCTTTACCTGATTGTAAAATGCCACAAGACTGCCTACAAAAGTCGTAGACGTATCGCCGTGTACAAGGATAATGTCAGGCTTTGCCTCCTTGATTACCTCGTCAAGTCCTTCAAGCACGCGCGTTGTGATACCGATCAGAGTTTGGCGGTTTTTCATAATGTCAAGATCGTAGTCGGGTTTCAGCTTAAAAATTTCAAGAACCTGGTCAAGCATTTGTCTATGCTGTGCCGTAACACATACGGTAGACTCTATTTCATCATATTTTTTGAGTTCAAGCGCAAGCGGTGCCATTTTTATAGCCTCCGGTCTTGTACCGAATACAGTCATTACTTTTATTTTATCCATACTATTTTTCCTCCTTGTCATTTGTATCATTTTCGGAATTATTGGTAAGCAGACTTCCTATAAGCAACAGCACCAATACACACACAAGCAAAAGCAATGCTCTGAGTGCACCGCTCTCGGCAAGCACAACCGCCGTAATACCGAGTACGCCGCTTATCGCATAGAGTATAAATACTGTCTGTTTTTGCGAAAATCCCATATCAATAAGTCGGTGATGAAGATGTCCGCGGTCAGCAGTCATAATACCTTTTCCGGTAAACAGACGTCTTAATATTGCGAATGTCGTGTCAAACAGCGGAAGTCCCAAAATGAGCAGCGGCACCGCAAACGAAATTACCGCATAGCTTTTGAACACACCCTGTATCGACACAGTTGCAAGTATAAATCCCAAAAACAACGCTCCCGTGTCACCCATAAATATTTTCGCCGGATTGAAGTTAAACGGCAGAAATCCGAAACACGCCCCCATAAGCGCTATACAGGTAATCGCGATTGAGTTTTCGCCCACGCGCACCGCCAAAAAGACCAGCGACACCGCCATAATCGCCGACACACCCGTCGCCAGACCGTCAAGACCGTCAATCAAATTAACCGCATTTGTAATAAACACTATCCAGAGTACACTTCCGACTATCGACAGCCATTCCGGCAGTACCCAATACGGATTTTCACTGAATATATTCGGATTTGTAAAAGCTTCAATACGTATATCGCCTGCCAAAACAACCACCAAAGCCGCAATTATCTGAATAACAAACTTCAATTTAGCATTCAGATTTTTACAGTCGTCCACAACTCCCATCACCGCTACAATTCCGGCTCCGAGCAGCATCGCACCGACTTCGCGGTTCATTTCCCCGAAGCACAGCACCGACACCAAAAATCCGAATATTATCGCAAGTCCTCCCAATCTCGGAATGGGTTTTTTGTGCATTCTTCTGTTATCTTTCGGTACATCAATCGCACCGATTTTAAATGCCAGCTTTTTCACAAGCGGTGTTGATACAAATGAAAAAATAAACGCTACGGCAAAAGCAAAGCATAATGATTCCGGAGTACCCATATCAATTTCCTTTCTCTGATTGCAGAACTATCTCGGCAAAAAACCGACTTTTTTCTTTACTTTATTTAAAGTCTTGTTTGCTATATAGTTTGCTTTTTCAGCACTTTCCTTGTATATTTTTTCTAAATAGTCCTTGTTGTTCGACAAATCGTCGTACTTTTCGCGAATAGGCCGTATACATTCCACAACCACCTCTGCCACCTCGGCTTTAAAATCGCCGTAACCGCGTCCGACATAACGGTTTTCGATACTTTCAAAGCTCTCACCTGTAACAGATGACAGTATGCCCATAAGATTATTAATACCGTCTTTGCCCTCGCGGTGCGCAACACAGCCGTCGCTGTCTGTAACGGCACTTTTTATCTTCTTTGCGATTACGTTCATATCGTCCATAAGAGATATGTATGCTTTAGGATTTTCGTCCGACTTACTCATTTTCTTTGTCGGATCTTGCAAGCTCATAACTCTTGCGCCGGTTTTCGGAATAAACCCCTCCGGTATTGTAAACACATCACCGTAAACCGCGTTAAAACGCTGTGCAATATCTCGCGCTATTTCGATATGCTGCATTTGGTCCTGTCCTACAGGCACCAAATCCGCCTGATACAATAGAATATCCGCCGCCATAAGTACAGGGTAAGTAAAGAGTCCGGCGTTAATATTCTCCGCGTGACGCTGAGATTTATCCTTAAACTGAGTCATTCGCGAAAGCTCGCCCATATATGTATAGCAGTTCAGTATCCACGCAAGCTCCGCGTGCGCCGACACATGCGACTGCACAAACAGCAGATTTTTCTCGGGGTCTATACCGCACGCAATATACAGCTTTAATAAATCCAGCGTGCGCTTTTTTAGCTCCTGCGGATTTTGACGTACCGTAATCGAATGTAAATCCATAATCGCATATGCACAGTTATATTCGTCTTGCAGCTGTACCCAGTTCTTAATCGCACCCAAGTAGTTACCCAGTGTGATTGTACCCGACGGCTGTACACCGCTGAATATAGTTTTTTTATCGCTCATTTTATAAAGTCCTTTCTTAAAATACAGGGTAATTACAGATTTTCGGTCAAAACTTCGCCCAAAATTCTTATTGCCTTTTCAATCTTTTCAACCGATGCCGACGAATAATTCAGTCTGAATTGATTTGACGGCGCTGTAATATCGGTTGCAAAATTGCTTCCCGGAACTATCGCAACTTTTCTTTCAAGACTCTTGTTTACGATAACGTCAATATTTTCGCAAGTCGGGCAGGTACACCATATAAACAAACCGCCCTCCGGCTCTGTCCATTCCACCTTGCCCTCTGGGAAACACTCTTTCATCAAATCAAGCATCAGTCTGCACTTTTTACCGTAAAGCTCTCTGTTTTTTTGAATATAGCTGTCAATATTATACTTTTTCATAAACTCAACGCACATCATCTGTGTAAGCACAGGAGTATGTACGTCGTTTACCTGTTTTACCACTTCGATTCTGTCACAGATTTCTTTAGGTGCAACAACGTATCCCAATCTCATACCCGGCGAAAGTATTTTTGAGAACGAACCTACATAAATAACCCGTCCCTCTTTATCCATCGACTTAATTGTTGCAACATCTTCTCCGGCAAACCTCAAATCACCGTAAGGATTATCTTCTATAATAAGCACATCGTATTTTTGTGCAAGTGCCAAAACTCTCTTACGCTTTTCAAGACTCATCGTTGTTCCCGACGGATTTTGGAAAGTAGGTATGGTGTAAATCAGTTTCACATCATTGTTTTTCAGCACTTCTTCAAGCTCATCAACATTCATACCGTCACTTTCAACCGACACTCCGATTAAATCGGCTTGGTACGAACGCAGCGAGTTGAGTGTACCTATAAAGCTCGGATTTTCCACAACCACCTTGTCACCGGTATTTAAAAGCACCTTTGCCGCAAGGTCGATACCCTGCTGTGCGCCTGTGGTCACAAGCAGACTGTCTGTTTCCTCGTTAAACGAATCTGCTTTAACCGCTCTGCTTTTTGCTGCCTCTTTCATAGGTCCGTAACCGTCTGTTGTACCGTATTGCAGTGCACCGGACGGATTGGTCATAAGTATTTTTCCGGCAATTTTTGAAAGCTCTTCACCCGGAAACAGTTCAGAGGCCGGATTACCGCCGGCAAGCGATATAATTTCCGGATCTGCCATTCTTTTAAACATTTCACGTATTGCCGATGCTTTAAGCGGACGTGCTCTGTCCGACAAATATTTGTTATAATCCATTTTCATTATCTCCTTTGACTATTTACTTGTTCTCTTTTGCCCACGAGTCCTTGAGTGCAACAGTTCTGTTAAACACCATATTGTCCGCCGTCGAATCCGTATCGACACAGAAATATCCCTGACGCATAAATTGAAATGTATCTCCCGATTTTGCGTTTGCCAAACCGGCGTCAATCTTACAATTTTTCAACACAACCATTGAAGCGGGATTCAAATTCTTAACAAAATCCCCCTCATTTTCTTCGTTCGACGGGTTCTCGACATTGAACAGTCTGTCATACAAGCGCACTTCGGCATTAACCGCATTATGTGCCGACACCCAATGAATAGTACCCTTCACCTTACGTCCGTCAGGTGCGTTACCGCCCTGTGTTTCAGGGTCATAAGTACAATGAATTACCGTAACCTTTCCGTTTTCGTCCTTTTCAACGCCTGTACACGTAACAAAATACGCGCTGTTGAGCCGCACTTCTCTGCCCTCGGTAAGTCTGAAATATTTTTTAGGCGGATTTTCCATATAATCGTCCGCTTCAATGTAAAGTTCGCGCGAAAACTCCACCTTACGCTTTCCCAATTCCGGTTTTACCGGATTTACGGCAACCTCAACTTCCTCCGTCTTACCCTCAGGATAATTGTCAATAATAACTTTTACCGGATTCAGTACAGCCATAGCGCGCGGTGCATTCTGATTCAAGTCCTCGCGCACGCAGTGTTCCAAAAGCGCAAAATCAATCACGCCGTTAGCCTTTGCCACACCTATCCTGTCGCAGAAATCCTTAATTGCCGCCGGTGAATAACCTCTTCTCCGCATACCGCAAAGTGTTGACATTCTGGGGTCGTCCCAACCCGAAACAATATTATCCTTTACAAGGCTCAGGCATTTTCTCTTGCTTGTAAGTGTATAATTCAAATTCATTCTTGCAAACTCAATCTGTCTTGACGGTTTTTCAAAGCCAAGTTCCTTTAAAAACCAGTCGTACAACGGTCTGTGGTCCTCAAATTCCAGTGAACACAGCGAATGTGTAACACCCTCAAGCGTATCGGAAATAGGGTGTGCAAAGTCGTACATCGGATACACGCACCATTTATCGCCCGTTCTGTGATGAGAGGCGTGCATAATGCGATATATTATAGGGTCACGCATATTCATATTTCCGGCTGTCATATCAATTTTTGCACGCAGTACCTTTGCGCCGTTTTCAAATTCACCGTCGGTCATTCTTTTAAACAAATCGAGATTTTCTTCTATACTCCTGTTTCTGTACGGACTTTCCTTGCCCGGCTCGGTCAGCGTACCTCTGTATTCTCTTATTTGTTCCGCCGTCAAATCGTCGACATACGCTTTTCCCGTTTCAATGAGTTTTACCGCACATTCGTGCAGTTTATCAAAATAATCCGATGCAAAATATACATTTTCCCATTCAAAGCCCAGCCACTTAATATCCTCTTTTATGGCATCAACATACTCAACATCTTCCTTTGCCGGATTCGTATCGTCAAGCCGCAGATTACACTTTCCGTTATACTTGATTGCAGTACCGAAATCAATACATATAGCCTTGGCGTGTCCTATATGAAGATAACCGTTCGGCTCGGGAGGAAAACGTGTCTGCACATGGTCATACACCTTTTCCTCCAAATCCTTGTTAATCGCCTCATGTATAAAATTCGTGCCGAGTTCCATTTATTTATCCTCCTTTAAAAGCGCGACAGCCTCATCAAATCTTTTCATAACCTTTTCCTTGCCCAACACCTGAAGTATTTCGTACAAATCGGGAGTGTTGCGTCTGCCGGTAACCGCAACGCGTATTACCGTACTCACATCGCCGACGTGTCCTTTGAATGAATCGGGATCCTTTTTATAAAGCTTAGGCGCTTTTGCATATCCCAATTCCTCGCTCATTTCTCTTATACGCGGAAACCACTCGTCACTTGTGTCGCTTTCGTTGTACACGCTTTTGTATTTTTCCAAAATTTCAATCATATCCGCATTTGCGAGGTTGTCAGCGAAATCTCTTTTACCGTCCCACAGTTCATCATAAAAATACGCCGCATAATTCTCCGCATCCGACCACTTTGTTATATCCTTACGCGGCTTTTCCGGATTACGCTCTATAGCAAATATTTTCAGCGCATATTCGCTGTCATTTTCGAGTATCTGCGCAAAACGCTCATTATACTGCTTTGCCCACCGCAAAATACCGTTATACACGGTTTGTGCGTCAAGCAACGAAATGTAATTTTTGCTTATATCCGTCAATTTCACCAAATCAAACAGCGCACCGCTCTGACTCATCTTTGACAGCGAAAATTCAAACTCACTGTTTGGTGCTGTCGGATTTGCAAGCCGCCACTCCTCATAGTTTGAATTTGCCAAAGTAAGCAGATACTCTATAACGGCTTCCTTCGGGTAACCGACCTCGCTGTAATAGGTAACCGCCGCCTCAGGGTCTTTTCTCTTGCTCAACTTTCTTTTACCGCCGTTTTCTTCTTTCATAATAGGCGAAATGTGTGCATACTTCGGCGCGGCAAAACCAAGCACATCAAACAGCTGCAAATGTATCGGTGCGGACGAAATCCACTCGTCACCGCGCACAATATGCGTCGAACGCATTAAATGGTCATCTACCGCGTGCGCAAAGTGATATGTAGGAATACCGTCGGTTTTCAAAAGCACTATATCGTTGATATTCTCAGGCATCTCAATTCTGCCCTTTATCAAATCATCAAGCACAACCTTGTTCTGCGCATTTCCCGGAGATTTGAGTCTTAACACAAACTCTTTGCCGCTGTCCAGCTTGTCCTTAATTTCTTCATAACTCAAATTTCTGCACCTTGCATACTCTCCGTAATACCCGGGGTCAGCCTTTTTCTCCGTCTGTACGGCTCTCAGCTCCGCAATTTCTTCTTCAGTACAAAAGCACGGATACGCCAGACCTTTTTCGACAAGCGATTTTGCAAAGGTTTGATATATCTCTTTTCTTTCACTCTGAATGTACGGACCGTAGTCACCGACAGATTCGGTTTCGTTAATCATTCCTTCTTTTATGTCCATTCCGAAAGCCGAAAGTCCTTTTACTATTTCCGTCACGCCGTTCTCTATTTCACGCTTTTTATCCGTGTCCTCTATTCTCAGATAAAACGCGCCCTGTGTCACATCTGCCGCACGCTTGCTCACCATTGCCGCAAACAATCCGCCGATGTGCAGAAAACCGGTCGGACTCGGCGCAAAACGCGTAACCACAGCACCGTCTGCAAGCTCCCGCTGCGGATACATTTTTTCATAATAATCCGTCGTGTTTACAATATCGGGAAACAGCAAATCTGCCAATCTTTTATTCTCTGTCATACTTACCTCCAAGATATAATTCTATAAATTTGCCTTTTACTATATATTATATCTAAAAATTATGTCAATATCAATATTTTTTTAACAAAACGGAAAATTTTTGTCCTTTTATTATTTATCGTGCAACTAAAGAAATATCGTTTTTATCTATTTTCACCTATTTTAATTCTGTTTTTTGTTGTTTTTTGTACATTTTAAGCAAAAACACTTGACATAATACTTTTGCACAACATATAATAATATTATATGGCAGTATTCTGTCGTATGAAAGGTGGTTATAACATTGCACATTCCCAGAGAACGAAAAAAATTAGGTGAAATTTTAATAGACAGCGGACTTATCCGTCAGGATCAGCTTGATGCGGCACTTATGCTCCAGAAATCGACCAAGAAACGTCTTGGCGACGTTCTTATCGACGAGGGATTTATTAAGGAAAACGATATGATTCAAGCGTTGAGCCGACAGACCGGAGTCGGTATTTTCGATTTGGATTCGGAAATTATCGACCCTAACGTCGCAAAACTGATTAACGAGGATTTGGCACGTATGCACGTTATAATTCCGGCAAAAATATCCGACGACGGAAAACTCATTGTCGTGATGTCCGACCCTCTCAATCTGCTCGCAATAGACGATATAAATTTCTATACGGGTATGGAAGTTGTTCCGATGATAAGCTCACGCGCAAAGCTCGCCCACGCCATTGACGTGTACTACGGAAAACAGTACTCCGAAAAAATAGCATCCGAAGTCAGCCAGGAAATAAGTGAGAAAAACGAACTTGAAAACACCGAGGACGACTCACTCTCCGATGCACCGACGGTACGTCTTGTCAGCTCAATCATATCCCAAGCCTCCGTACTCGGCGCAAGTGATATTCACATTGAGCCTTTCGAGGACATTGTACGCGTCAGATACCGTATCGACGGTGAATTGCAGGAGGTTTTGCAAAGCCCTATTTCTGTTCATCCGGCACTGGTCAGCCGTGTGAAAATTTTAGGAAAAATGGACATTGCCGAACACAGAATACCGCAGGACGGCCGTGTCGAGGCAAATGTTAAAAATAAGAAAATAGACCTTCGTATTTCCACACTTCCGACTATTTACGGCGAGAAAATAGTTATCCGTCTGCTTGATCAGTCAAACATACAGCTTACAAAAGAACAGCTCGGCTTTTCACCCGAACAATTCGAGGTGTTTGAAGATACGCTCAGACAGCCTAACGGTATTTTCCTTGTTACCGGACCTACCGGAAGCGGTAAAACCACTACGCTGTACACCACACTTTCCAGCGTAAACACACCGAATAAAAACATTATCACAGTCGAAGACCCTGTCGAGTACAAACTGCGCGGTATAAATCAGGTTCACGTAAACGCAAAAGCCGGACTTACGTTTGCCGCCGGTCTGCGTTCCATTCTTCGTCAGGACCCAGACATCATAATGGTCGGTGAGATTCGTGACAACGAAACCGCCGAAATCGCAGTGCGTGCCGCAATCACAGGTCACTTGGTGCTATCCACCATACACACCAACGATGCCGCAAGCGCAATTTCACGTCTTGAGGATATGGGAGTCGAACCGTGGCTTTTGTCGTCGGCGCTAATCGGCGTTTTGGCACAGCGTCTTGTGCGGCGTATCTGTCCGAACTGCAAGGAGTCGTACCACCCTACCGACAGCGACTGCAAGTTCCTCGGACTCACTCCGGGTTCGCCGGAAGCACTCAATACAACGCTCTACCGCGGCAAAGGCTGTACAAACTGCAACCACACCGGCTACAAGGGCCGTGCCGCAATACACGAAATTCTACCTATATATAAGGAAATTAAAGCTATGATTGTAAAAGATGCAACCTCCGACGAAATCGCGGACTTTGCACGCAAAGAATATAAAGTGCAGTCACTTTGGGACGACTGTATGCGCTTGGTTATGAACGGCACCACAACCGTTGACGAAATGGTTAAGGTGGCTTTCACTATGAACTCATAACACGGCAGAAAATTTACAATTTACACCCTAAGTTCATAAAATATTTATTTTGTTCATATTTTATTCATATTTTCTATTGACAAATATAAAATATGTAGTATAATTAAATATGTAAATGTGAATTGGAATATTGTAGGTTATTACAAGCAATTTTTATGTATCTTATTTCATAAAATCAGCAATTTACCACTTTACAAAATTACGTCTTGGGTGTAAAATCTATGAGATTGGTATTTAAATAATTGATTACAACTTTTACGGAGGTATATACGATGCACATAGACGAATTACTTAAAGCGGTATCCGAGGAAAAAGGCTCAGATTTACATATAACCGTTTCTTCACCGCCGATGATGCGAAAAAGCGGCAGACTCATTCCTATCGGCGACGAAATTGTCACTGACCGCACAGCAAGGGAACTGGCGCGGCAAATTGCACCGGACGAAAAGTTTCTGGAGCTTGAGGAAGTCGGAGAGGCGGATTTTTCGTATACCGACCCGTCAGGCACGCGTTTTCGTGTAAACGCTTATAAGCAAAGGGGATTTCACGGTATTGCGGCGCGTATTATCGTTCCGGACATTCCGCGTCCGGCATCACTCGGACTTCCACCCGTATACGAAACGCTTGCGCATAAGCATAAGGGACTTATTCTTATCGCCGGTCCTACGGGTTCGGGTAAATCCACTACGCTCGCCTCAATCATCGACTACATAAACACAAATCGTAATGTACATATAATTACGCTTGAGGACCCTATAGAATACGAACACAAAAACAAGAGAAGTATAGTCAACCAGAGAGAAATCGGACTTGACTCCGGCAGCTTTGCAACGGCACTGCGCGCCGCACTCCGTCAAGACCCCGACGTTATCCTTATCGGTGAAATGCGCGACCCCGAAACAATCGACATCGCCCTCACCGCCGCCGAAACGGGACACTTGGTTTTGTCAACGCTCCACACGGTAAGTGCACCGAAAACCATTGACCGTATAATCGGTTCATTCCCGCCGCACCGTCAGGAACAGGTAAGAGTTCAGCTTGCCGGTGTTTTGGAGGCTATAATTTCACAGCAGCTTTTGCCTACCGTCAACGGTACGGACAGAGTTGCGGTATTTGAGGTAATGACAAGAACTCCGGCTATCGCAAACCTTATCCGCGACGGAAAAATTCATCAGCTTTATTCAACAATGCAGACAAGCGCACAATTCGGAATGAAGCTTATGGACGCGGCTTTGGCAGAGGTATGTAAGGCAGGTCTTGTATCCTACGACACAGCTTTCGAGTATGCCGTTGATCAGGACGCTTTCAAAAAAATGAACTAAACAGAAGGAGCGGTTATCAATGCCATTATATTCATATGTTGCTATTGATTCGAGCGGAACTCGTGTTAAAGATACATATAACGCCGAAACAAAACAGGAGGTAATGAAGTATATCAGCGAACAAAATCTGTTTGCTATGTCTATTGTTGAAGCCGGTGCGGAAATAAAGGCAAAAGAGAAAAAGGGCTACGGCGCACTCACAAAAGTAACCGCCGAGGATCTTTATCTTGCGTGCCGCCAGTTTTATACAATGCTCCATGCCGGTATCAGTCTTTTGGACTGTCTGGAAACCGTTTCTCTGCAAGCGCCGAACAAGAAACTGCAGGATATACTGTCTGACGTTAAAAACCACGTGTCGACCGGTACTTCCTTTTCCGAGGCACTGGCATTGCACAAAAACGCGTTTCCGTCAATCTTTATCAGTATGATTGAAACGGGCGAAGTAACAGGTAACCTTGAGGAGGTTATGCGCCGACTCAGCGACTACTTTGAAAATGAGTACAAAACAGGGTCTACCGTAAAATCGGCTATGATTTACCCTGCTGTACTTTTGATACTCACCGTTGCTATGGTTATAGCAATGCTCATATTCGTTTTGCCGACATTTGCACAAATCTTTGAAGAAAGCGGCGCGGAACTTCCGCTGCCTACTCAGATTCTGATGAATGCGTCAGACTTTTTGGTGCACAAATGGTATATTTGTCTGTTGGTTATTGCCGCTTTCGGAGTCGGTATTTGGTATATTACAAAACAGGCGGCTTTTATAAAGTGGCTTGATAAAGTAAAGCTCAAGCTGCCTATTGTTAAAAATTTCGAGCTTACCAGTATCACTTTCAAAACCTCGCGTTCACTTGCCATTATGCTCGGCAGCGGTGTTAATCTTGTAGATGCGCTTGACATTGCCGCACGTGTTGCCAACAACAGTGTAGGCGTTGCGGCACTTATGAAAGTAAAAGACGAGATAAGTCAGGGTTCGCCTTTCGGGCGTTCCTTAACCAGAACCAAGCTGTTCCCTACTATGCTCACATCAATGGTGGCTATAGGTGAAGCGTCCGGTTCGCTCGACGGTATCCTTGAGGACGTTGCCGACTATTATCAGGAAGAAC
This sequence comes from uncultured Lachnospiraceae bacterium, assembly GCA_964422725.1. GTDB lineage: Bacteria > Bacillota > Clostridia > UBA1381 > UBA1381 > CAKSNH01. The sequence goes on along the minus strand of CAYRCC010000001.1, from coordinate 82,764 downwards.
TGAACACTGCCGTTAAAAACCTTGTTGCCGTTCTTGAACCGCTTATGATTATAGTAATGGCACTCGGTATCGGCGTTGTTGCTATGGCAATTCTGCTGCCTATGTTTAATCTTGCAGGTATGTAATATCAAAGGAGTGATTTTGTATGCGCAAAGACATACGTCAAAACGGGTTCACATTGGTTGAACTGATTGTGGTTATTGCAATTTTGGGTATTTTGGCGGCTGTTGCCGTACCGAGTTATATGAACTACCAATACAGGAGTCGTATAAACACCGATATTGCATCGGCAAACGAAATTATTCGTCAGGTTCGCGTAAAGGAAGTCGAAAGAGGCGCGGCATTCACCGATGCACAAATCACTTCGGCGGCAGAGGAATTTATGTTTTCTTCCTCGTCATCGTCCGGCTCCGACAACGGCGGAATCGCTCTTTTCTCAACCGTAACAGACACAGCGGACTACTCCGTTTCATTGGTTGACGGCAAAATTACCGTAAGCTTTACCGCCTCGGGCAAAAAAGCCGGAAAATACGCCGGAAAATATGTTGTAACGGAAAATGACGGAGTTACTCAAGGTCACGAATATTTTGTCGATAAATAATATGTAACGTTTTATCACGTTAAACCGATAACATTGTAATTAAGGCAGTGGTGGTATACTTCTTCCGACAGCCTTAATATAAAAATTAAATTATTTTTAAGGAGGAGATTTCTAATGAACACAGAAATCAAAAAATCAAATCAAAAAGGTTTTACTTTGGTAGAGCTTATCGTAGTTATCGCCATTCTCGGCATTTTGGCAGCGGTTGCCGTTCCTAACTATATGAACTACCAAAGACGTTCAAGAATCAACACAGACGTTTCAACAGCCGGTGAAATTATCAGAGCTGCAAGAACACAAATCATTGAAGAAGGCGCAAACAGTGTTCCGTCATTGGAGGACATCGGCGAAGTGTCTAACTTGAAACCGATTTCTGCAGAAGATGGTACATTTGAAGTTGGCGGTTCTGTAGATCCTGATAGCATCACTGTTTCGTTTAAAGCTGATAAGTGCGGTGATTACAACGGTTCATACGAAGTAAAAGAAGGTGCTGTCGAAGAAACCAAAGCTGTAAAAAGCAAATAATTAATCTATACATACTGCGGAGATGTACTCCGCAGTATTTGAGCATAAATCAAAGCGGAATTTGGTTTATACTCAAATACTGCGGAAATGAGGGTGGATATATGAAAAAAACAAAATATCAAAGCGGCTTTACATTGGTTGAGCTTATCGTGGTTATCTGTATTTTGGGGATTTTGGCATCGGTTGCCGTTCCGAATTTTATCGGCTACCGTCAGCGGTCTATGATTAATACGGACGCGTCGTCCGCACTTCAGATAATACGCGATGCACGTATCACTTTTAACGATAAGGGGACAGACCCTCTCGAGGGGCAGACTCTGCAAGTTAAAGACATCAAAACACAGCTCGGAATTGATGTTTCGCATATGATGGCGGTTTCGTGCGACGGCAGTGATGCTAACAATTATACCGTATCTTACGACGAGGCGACAAACCGTTTTGTTGTTACGTGGAACGCCGCCGAGTCGAAAGTCGGCAAATACTACGGTGCTTATAAAGTTGAAGAAACCATAGAGTTTTCGGGACCTGTAGAACACTGATATTTTAAGGGGTTGATTATAATGGCGGATTTGCCTGTTGTGATATTTGCATATACGGTTGTCGGTCTTTTAGGGTTGTTTGTGGGGTCGTTTTTGAATGTATGTATATGCCGAATACCGAATAATGAGTCGATAGTGTTTCCCCCGTCACACTGCACAAGCTGTACCCACAGACTGGGGATTTTGGATTTATTTCCGCTTTTCAGCTGGGTTTTTCTAAGGGGAAAATGTCGCTACTGCAAAGAGAAAATATCGGTTCAGTATCCGCTTGTTGAACTGTCGAATATGCTTATATGGCTGTTTTTGTTCTGCAAATATTCGCTGAGCGGTGAGTTTATTTTTACGGCACTGCTGTTTTCTTCGTTTTTGTGCTTGACAATTATTGATATATATCATATGATATTACCTGATAAAATAATAATTTTCACGGCACTGCTCGGAGCGGCGTATACCGTTTTGGTACGGCACGAATATATAAGCTCGCTTTTCGGAGTGTTGGCAGGCGGCGGTTTTTTTCTGCTTATCGTGCTTGTTGCACCGCTTATTTACAAAACCGAGGCTATGGGGCTCGGAGATGTTAAGCTGATAGCGGTTATAGGCTTGTGGCTCGGTTTTAAAGCTACGGTTCTTTCTGTAGGAATAGCGTTTGTTGCCGCGGCGCTGTTCTGCGTTTTCATTATTCTGAAAATGAAAGCCGGCGGCAAAACTCAGATTCCTTTCGGTCCTTTCATCTGTATCGGTGCGGCGGTGAGTATGCTGTATTCCGAACAGATTATAAATTGGTATTTGACAATTGCAGGGTTTTAATGCTCTGTTATGATAAACGCGCGGTCATTAATTATGTAAGGGGGAAATATTTTGAAGGATTATGTAACACTTGATATCGGTACATACAATACCAAGCTGCTCTACGGTCATTACACAAACGGATACGTTATGGTTTCCAAGGCCGGGGTTATCCGCACTCCCGAGGGATTGGTAAATAACGGACTGCTTAACGTGGAGCTGGCAACCGAAACAATTTCGGAGCTTTTGGACAATATGTGTCTTAAAGGTAAACTGCCGGGTATAGCGGTGGTTGAAAGTACGGCGATTGTATCGAGAAACTTTACACTTCCGTATTCCAACAACAATGATTTACAGGATATGGTTATGATGGAGGTCGAGCGTCTGTTTGCCGATGTACTCCAAAACTATATAATTGACTACACCTGTCTTGATATTCGCACCGACTCCGACGGTACAAAAGCCGATGTAATGGTTTTTGCACTGCCGTCGAAAGTGTTCCAGTCGTTTGAGGACACATTTGTAAATGTCGGTCTGGCGACAATCAAACTGGACGTGTCGTCAAACTCTGCGAGTAAAACGTTTCGTCAGAGAGTTTTTATCAACGAGATGGCGTACCCTATCGACAAAACAATTGCACTTATTGACATCGGACATACGCTTATGAATATACAAATTATCGACAAAGGCATTTTGAAATTCAGCCGTGCGCTTAAAATCGGCGGTGAAGATATTACGAAAGCCGTGTCGGAAGATTTGTTTGTCAGTTGGGACGAGGCGCAGAGAATGAAAGAAAACGATGTCGACCTGTCCGCATTGGTACACACTCCCCTGTTTAACTCGGTGTCGCGCGTGGTTGACGATATTTCCGCGGAAATACAGCGTGTACTGCGCTATTACACAAACACCACAAACTATGCAAATATTGACTCCATTTACATATACGGCGGTACGTCACGACTGAAAAACATCGCCGGATATATGACAAAATCCGTAGGCTACCCGGTTACCGCAATTGATACGATGAATATTATTCATTTGAAGCAGGAATTACCTCTTGATTGCTACCCATCTGACTTCATCAACGCTACCGGAACGTTAATGAATGTATAATGTAAGGGGGTAACTGAATTGAAACTACAATTAAATCTGAAATTTAAGCAAAAAAGAAAAGATATTAACTTTTTCGGCTTGCAGAAAAAGAAACAGACGGTTGCCGTTACAGGCGCACTGCTTGTGCTTATCCCGATTGTGCTTGCGGGTGCTATGTTCGGGGTGTATACATACAACTCCAACAAAATCGCAAAGCTCAACGCCGATTTTGAAGATGAATCGAGAAAGCTTGCGGCAATTAACCTAAAGGAAAAACAGCCGATACTCGAACGTGCACAGGTAAAGCGTGATGTTTACGCCACATATTATTCGTGGGTCGACTCCTTAAATACGCAGTTGGGAAATTACAAAATCATACCTAATCAGCTGTTGGAGGATATCACAAAGGCACAGGAAGGCAAAATCGTCTGCACGCAAATCCAAGAGGCACGCAACAATTCAATGCAGTATTTCGGCAAATCACCGTCGTACGCGCTTATAGCAAAGTTTCAGCGTGACTGTACGGATATTGCCGGCGTTAGAGAGGCTTTTGTAACCAAAATCGAAAAAGTCACCACAGAAAACGTCGTAACCGCGAAAACCGGCAGATCGGCAGTCGTGCCGACAGATGAATATGAATTTATTATGACCATAAACTTCGGCGACAACTCAGATTATGTCGACGACGAACAGAGTCAGGAATAGGAGGTATATAAATATGGAACGTAAACCGTTATCACTTCACGAAAAGGTGTTGCTTGTAGTGGTTGGTATTGCAGGTGCGATTGCATTGTTTTATATGTTTGTATACCAGCCGCAGGTTACGGAAATAGACTCGCTCACCACACAGGTTGCCGAGAAACGCAAAGAGGTTTCTCAGTTTATAAACTTTGACCAGACCATTGCCGATACCAATATGGAAATTGATGACTATTCGCAGAAAATCTACGAAGAAACTCTTAATTGGTATTCCGAGCTGTCACAGGACGACATAATCAATGATTTGGACGAGAAAATCAAGCTGTCGGGACTTAACGACTCCGAAATTACCTTTGTAAACACTCAGACAGCACAAATTGCATCTATGTTCGACGACCCTGAAAGTCCGCCGACACTTGCAGATGCACTTGCACTCGCTTATATCGGTATGACACAGGCAGAAGCTACACCTAACCCTGCCTCCCCTACCGCGGCACCGGCACAGAATAATACATCTGCCGCACCGGCGGCAACTCCGACACCTACTCCGGCTAACGGTAAGGAAAACGAGCTTGAAACGGACGGCACTCCGAAGGCAATTGACGAGCCGTTGGTAGCACCTGCGGTTCAGCAGAAGTTTGACGAGTTGCACGCAAGCTTAAAAAATCTTTCCGATGCCGAGCTGCAGAAGAAAATCAGAGAAATCGTCGACAATACCGTTGCAAACGTGCAAAAGCTCACCATATCGGTAAGCTTTGAAATGTCGACTTATCAGAGTATCACCGATTTTCTGCATAAGGTTGAGGCATCAAAGCCGGCTATCTATGTTTCCGAGCTTTCATACAGTGACTCCACCGAGGACTATATGGATTTGCTGAACGCACGATACGAAAAGGAATTATCCGCAAATGCGGCTGTTCTTGCGGCAGGCAGCGAAACCGTTACGCCGTCACAGCTGTTCAGCAATACATACCCGTCGGCATCGGTTGCCAAATCACAATTTAACAATATACAGGCAACGCCTACACCGTATGACGGTCCTATGCGTTATACCGGTACTGTTACGCTTACATACTTTGCAATTTCAAAAATTCACGATCAGGCTGTGCCTTCAACCGCGGAATAAGTCTGATTTATAAAAATCAGCCTCCTACTGTTTGCAGGCTGATTTTTAAGTTTTATTCATTATTTTGCCTAAACGTTTTTACGGTGGGTTATTTATGATATGAAAGGAAAACGGTATTTATGAAAAAGGATATTAACAGTCAAAAGGGTTTTACTTTGGTGGAAATTATATGTGCCATAGCACTGCTTGGCATAATAGCCGTTCCTACCTATAACGTATTTATCGGCGCGGCCGGAAGTCAGAAAAAATCGAAAGTACAGCAAAGCGCAAACAACACCGCACAGTCGGTAATGGAGGAAATTTTAGCATCTGACAGTGTTACGGCGCAAACCTATGTAAAAGACGATTTTTTGGTTGACGTATCGTTTGATGCAATTTCTTCCGCACTCAACGACAACCTCAATTCCGGCGGTACATACAAAATCGACTATTCCGAACAAACTGAAAAAGAGGCGGACGGCGGCACGGACGATGACTTTGTTCCGAATAAGCCGAAAAAATACGGTCTGCGCATAGAGGTGTTCGACTATGCCGACAGGGACATATATATGCTGCTGCGCACAGGTGCGTATCTGCTTTTCGGCAAAACCGACAAAGCCGACGAGTTTTTCACAAATCCGTCGGCATATAACGAATCGGTGTTTTTCAGCTCGTACTCGACATTTAAAATATTTGAAAATTATGATGCGCAAAAGGTAATGTCCGATTTGGATTTGTCACAGTGGAATTACGACCGTATGTATTCCTGTTACGCCGGACTGCCGCGCGCGGAAATAGTCACCTTTATGAAAACGCTTATTTCGCGGCACAACGAGATGATTGGAATCGTAAAACGGCGTATTCCCGAAGGCTATTCCGGTTCGGATTGGAACGAAACCCAAAATCGAGTAAATTACATCTTGGAATCCGAAAATATGTATGAAACAATTCGTGAGCTGTATACGGCACTTCAGAAAACTCCGGTTACTCACCCGTTTTTTGACGGTCTTACGGGGTCATATGCAACAAATATGAAAGAAAAAAATATTAAAAATTTATATGATGCAATGAACGACACGGTTTTCAACGAGGGTACAAAAAACGGACCGTTGCTTAGGTCTAAGGTTTTCTGGCACGATGAAAGTCTTGCACTAATACCGCCCGCCGACACAAAATATGCTGTGTTTACCACCGGCACTACCGGTCAGGGCAGTAAGGACTGCGACCTGTATTTCCAGTTTTTCCAAAGGCTTTTGATGTTCGGCGACTGGGGATTTAGTATACCGCTTGATGATGAATCCGCCGCAAACCGTTTTAATATTACTCTTGCGGACGTTCAGACAGACGAATGGACAGTGCAGGAAAACATTTTTAAGGATATAACATATTACGTGACCGGTGCGCTTGATTACCGTACAATTACTTTCGGTATCGAGCATCAGCCTAATATTCTTAAAGAACAATACGACAAGGCAACCGGAAAATATTCGACATATTACGCTAACGTAAACTTTTTCCAAACGCTGTTTCACGGCGGCAATATGATGGAAATTAAAAAATACGGCGACCACGACAACCTTACGTGGAATCAGAACGTAGACGATAATATAGACGATACCGACGGCAAAACAACCGAGAAAACAACGGTAACCAAATCCGTCGATGTTTCGGCACTGGACAGTCTTGCACTTAAAACAATAACCGTTACACTGTACGACAAAAAGGATAAACATAAGTCCAAGCCGCTTGTAGTGCTTACGTCGTACAAAAATACGGGTACGGGAAAATTCATCACAAGCTCGTCCACCGAAACCACCGTCACTACCCCCGAGCCGGACACTGACGATACCAAAATACCGCTTATATCGGATTTGCCGTCATATTCCGAGGCAAACGTAAGGGTGAAATTCACGCCGGACAATGCCACGCTCTATAACAGCAGTAACACCGCCGTTGCAGATGTAAACACGCATCCGCAAGTCGGCAAGCTTTCGGTAAATTCGGGAACGTCATTCTCGTTCGATTACGGCGAGTCGTTCTCCACAGTCAAAGCCGCAAGCAAATTCCCTGTCACAACCCACAGCAGTTCTTCACATATAAAACAGCTCGTATGGGTTTTTGAGGGTACGTCAAGCGCGTCATCGCCGAAATTCACAGTCAATTTGAGCGGTAACGAAGTCAGCAGTGACGAAAAAACCCTTTTGGTTATATACAACTATTCCGATATCGGCATATCTGTTACGGGAAGTCCGAAAAATTTTTTGAAATACGGCGGAGTTGTTGTAGTGGACAAATCGGGCGACGTTACGGTTGTGAAATAATCGGAGGTGATAGATTATGAAAAACAGCGAACGAGGTTCTGCATTGGTATTGGTCATATTCGCAATGACTATGCTTATGCTCATTACAGTCACCCTTTCATCGGCACTTGTCGCAAACTATAAGATGAAACAGTCGGAAACACTTAAGGAACAGGAAATATATATCGACCAGGCTTGTATGGTGTATACCCAGGCTTATATAGAAAACACCGTAAACACTGCTGTCCTTGATGCCGTAAAAGAGGGGTTTGGCAATATTGTACGCCTTGATACCGAAACCGACGACGAATACCTCGACAGGGTATTGTACGAAGCCACTTCACTCTACAACAGCAAGCTTACAGTTGCTCAGGGCAAGCTGAGTTCGGATTTAACCGCTCAGATGGCGGCGGTGAAAGCTGTTAATTATTCCAATATAAAACAGCTCGGCAACATTACGCCGACGATTACATCATGCGATTTTAAGTCGGGCAGCTGCTCTGTTGCGTATACGGTCAATATTGACTCACAGGCACAGGTGTTCAACGCGCAGTTTGACTGGGCACCCTACGCGGCACTCGAAAAAGCCTGCACATCAATAATAAGCGGCGGAACGGATATTGATTATATCAAAGTTTCCACAATTTACGGCTGAACGGAGGTAAATTATGAGTAACAATAATAAAGGTTATACGCTTGTTGAGGTGGTTTTGTGTGTTGCCCTGCTTGCAATAGTAATTGCTCCGATAGGGTTTATGCTGATTAACCAGTCAAAATCAGCCAAGGATAACAGCAATAAAATGGCGGTTTCGCAGAATGCGCAGACTGTAATGGCAACGTTCAGAACCAAATGTCTGCCGGCGTCCGGTGTCAGCGAATTGAAAACGCTCGGCGGTTCAAACGCTTTAGATGATTCCACCGCAGATTTGGAGTTTTCAAAGCTTAAAATTTTCAATAAATATAAAAACGAGTACACCACATATGAGTATAATCCGTCGACCAAGACATTTACTTATAACGGTGCCGATATTGCCGACAATGTAACCGTTTACCTTTCTCCCCTGCCTGACTCTGCCACTTATGCAAATTGCAGGGGGCTGAAAGTAAAAATCAATTCTTTCAACACAGATGCCGGAACAGGAAAAACGCATAACGTAGACTTGGAAAATCAATTCTATTTCAGGAACTCAAACTAAACAAAATACCATAGCTTGCATAGCTGCCGAGATTGATTCAGCTTTTCGGCAGTGAGTGCATGCTATGGTATTTTGCATTTTCGGGCAAGAAATTTCATTAATGTATGGACATATTTCACAATCTGCGTTATAATGTAATATGGTGTTTTATTAAATACAACTATATGTGAAGGGACTTTATACAATGATAGAAAATATTATAGAAATAGATTTGCCGATAGATGAGAAAATGTTTATCAAGCGCAACCGTCTGCAACCCCTTTCCCCTACCGGAAACGAAAAACGTATATGTATCGTAACCGGAATACATGGTGATGAGGTTGAGGGACAGTTTGTATGCTATGAGCTTATACGCAGAATCAATGAAAATATCGGCTGTCTTAACGGTATTGTTGATATTTATCCGGCACTCAATCCGATGGGGGTGGACGCGGTTTCTCGTGCTATTCCGCTTTTTAATGTTGATATGAATCGGATTTTTCCCGGCGGCAGTAACAGCTCACTTCCGGAGTACATAGCATCTCATATAACAGATGATATTTCCGGTGCCGACTTTTGTATTGATATGCATTCAAGCAATATATATCTGCGTGAGCTTCCTCAGGTTCGTATCAACGAGGATTGCGCGCCTGACCTTTTGCCTTATGCAAAACTGCTCGGTGTCGATTTCATTTGGGTAAATGCCTCCGTTTCGGTACACCGTTCAACCCTCGCGCACAGTCTTAACACTCTCGGTGTGCCTACCCTGGTTGTGGAAATGGGCGTTGGTATGCGTATTACAAAAAAGTACGGCATTGATATCGTAAACGGTATTTTTAACCTTATGAAAAATCTCGGTATCTGGACGGGCGACATTGAACCGGTCAAACAGCCTGTAGTTTCTACCGACGGCGAAGTCGGATTTGTATATGCGGACGTTTCCGGCGTATTTATCTCGGCAATCAATCACCGCAGTAACATTAAAAAGGGTGATTTAATAGGCGAAATTGTCAGTCCGCTTACCGGCGAAGTGCTCAGTAAAATCACCTCTCCATGCGACGGAATGGTGTTTACACTGCGCGAATATCCGGTTGTTTACGAAGGAGCACTGCTTTCCCGTATACTCGGCGGAAAAACATTTTAAGCATATTCAATACCAGAAAGGACAGGTTTACACCGATGACAACAGAAACTATATTTGAGTTAAACTCGCTTTACAGAGATAATCTCCGTGTCACAGGCTACCGTTTCGGTTCGGGCGAAAAATCCGCCTGCATTATAGGTTCAATGCGCGGAAACGAATTTCAACAGCTGTATTCGTGTTCACAGCTTATAAAGGAGCTCACCGTACTTGAAAAAAAAGGCGCAATCGCAAAAGACAAGGAAATACTTGTTATTCCGTCCGTCAACCATTATGCAATGAATATAGGCAGTCGTTTTTGGCCTGCCGACAACAGCGATATCAACAGAATGTACCCGGGCAACTCCGGCGGTGAAACCGCCGAACGTATCACTGCCGGTATCTTCGAGAAAATTAAGGGTTATAACTACGGAATACAGTTTTCCAGTTTTTATATGCGCGGTGACTTTGCGCCGCACATACGAATGATGACTACCGGACACCAAAACAGCAGTTTGGCAAATTTGTTCGGACTTCCGTTTGTACTGCTGCGCACTCCGCGCCCGTACGACACATCAACTCTCAACTACAACTGGCAGCTTAACGGCACAAATTCTTTTGCGATATACACAAAAGAAACTCCCAACATAGATGCCGCCACCGCAAAGCAGGCATCGCGCGCTATAATACGTTTTCTTACAAGAATGGGGATTATTCGCTACAATATACACGGCGGTTACATATCAAGCACCATAAACGAGGACGAATTAAAATGTATAAATTCCTCAAAATCAGGATTTTTCAGGCGTTTTAAAAATCCCGGCGAAGAAGTTACCGCTGACGAAGTAATCGCGGAAATTATACACCCTTATGAGGGGTATGTTGTCGAGCAGATTGTTTCAAATATGGAGGGTATAGTATTTTTCGCGCACCGCGACCCGTTGGTTATGAGTGATACGGTCTTGTTCAAGGTGGCTAAAAAACTTCACGAATAACAATCCGCAAAACCTCGGAAACATTCGCTGTGCAGAGTTTCGCATCAGGCGCGGTCTTTCGTTGAAATTCCGAATAATCACATAATCGAGTCAGTAAAGTCAGGAATTTACAAGATTATGTAATTACTATTAATCTGTTGTTGACTAACGACTGATTTTGTGATACAATGAAATATATTTTGGGTATATTGTAATTGCAGTATGCCCAAAATTTCAATTCAATCCTATAGACATCATAAGTATATACATTTTCAGTAAGGAGAGAAAACATATGAAAACAGAACAAAACAACATTCGTATCAGTGCAAATTTGAAAGCTATCGACTGGCTCAAAAGCGAAATACTTTCCGAGGTTTCCAACCTTTTCAGAGGTTTGTGCGTGCCTGACGAAACGGAGTCGTACAGCACTATTTCCGAAATACTCGCCTCCGTAATCGCTATGAGCTACACCCTTGCGCGTCGTCTTGGAATAAGCTACGCCGTAATTGACTCCAAAATCGAAGCGCTTACAAAAATTGCCGAGCGAAACGAACACGAACTTGAAACAGAATTTTCCGATATGTCGGAACTTAATAAATATATTAAAAATCGAAAATAGCTGTTATGGTAAGTTCTCTGAGTCCTAACGGACATTTAAGGAGGAGCTATGAACAAAATCTACAAAAAAATTATTCATTCATATATATTCGGGATAGGTTTGAGCATATTCGCCGTATCTCTTATTTCGGTGCTTTCTTTTATAAACGGCGCAAAAATAATAGGACTGATCGGCTTTATTCTCTGTGCGGCACTATTCGTTTATATACTGCTTACGCGCCGTCTGAAACGCAGTGAGCTTGATGAATGTCTTAGTCTTGTAAGCGATAATGTCGCAATAGGAAATATTATATCCACTCTCCCTCTTCCGACCGCTGTTTTGCGTATAGACGGAATTATTATGTGGTATAACAAAAGCTTCAGCGACATTTTCGGCGACAATCTCTTTGATGTCCCGATCGACACCGTAATTGCGGATTTGAAATGGCTGAACATTTTGAAGTCCACAAACGGCGTTCACGAATACATTTCGTTTAAGGAGCATAATTACGATGTTCTCGGCAGTCTGATGAAAACCGACGACAGCGGTGATTACTCCATCGTTTTGTATTTTATCGACTACACTCAGACAGAGGACATTAAACTGAAATACGAAAATGAACATATTGACCTTGCAATAGTAAATATTGACAATTACGACGAAACCATACAGCGTTTGGACGAAAGCAAGCGTCAGCAGGTAATAACCGAAATCGACCGGCACATAACCGAATGGGCAAACGACACCAACGCGCTGCGCCGTCGAACCGACCGAGATCGTTACCTTATACTTTTTGAACACCAATATCTGCAATCTTATATTGACAAAAAATTTGACGTTGTCGACAAAATCCGCACTATAGGCGAGGACTTAAAGCAGTCCATTACAATAAGCATCGGTGTGGGTGTGGGTGCGACTATCCGTCAAAGTGACGAGTATGCGCGCGCCGCAATAGAAATGGTGCTTGGCAGAGGCGGTGACCAAGCCGCTATAAAAGACGAAACGCAATACAGATTTTTCGGCGGTAATACAAAGGAATACGAAAAAAGTACAAGAGTGAAAACCAGAGCATTTTCGTTTGCGCTGAAAGATTTTATTCAGCACGCCGACAAAGTTATACTTATGGGACACAAAAACCCCGACTATGACTCTTTCGGTGCTATGATAGGGCTTCAGCGCGTTGTACGTTCACTGGAGAAAACGCCTTACATCGTACTTGACAACACAATCGGTATTCACAAACTCGTGGCTGAGGCCAACACTATGGAGGATTATTCCGATTTGTTTATAGATGCGAATACGGCATTTGAAATTGCTACAGAGAACACTCTTATCATAATTACCGACACGCACCGTCCGTCGATGGTTGCCGCACCGGAGCTGCTGAACCGCGTTTCAAAAAAAATCCTCATTGACCATCATAGGCGCAGTACGGAGTTTATCAACGGCTGTTCTTTGATTTACCACGAACCGTATGCCTCGTCAACGTGCGAAATGGTTGCTGAGATAGTGCAGTATACCGATGTTGGAAATAAGATGAACACGTTTGAGGCAAAATCGCTCTATGTCGGTCTTTTGATGGATACAAAGAACTTCGTTATGAAAACAGGTGTGCGTACCTTTGAGGCGGCATCTTATCTGCGGCGTTTCGGTGTCGATACAATAGCGATAAAAACGCTGTCCAACATCGACAAGGTTGATTATGACCATAAAGTTGACATCGTAAAAGCCTCTGAGATATTCAATAATAACATTGCAATTTCGGTGTGCAAAGAAAAATTCGCAAATGTACGTATAATTTCTTCACAGGCGGCAGATGAAATGCTCACGATTGACGCGGTAAAAGCCTCGTTTGTAATCTTTGACGATAACGGAAATGTAGGCATCAGCGGCAGATCGTTCGGAGATATCAATGTACAGGTAATACTCGAAAAGCTCGGCGGCGGCGGACACGCTATGGTCGCCGGTGCCACAATAACCGGCGGAATAGACACCGAACAGGTGCGCGAAATGCTTGTGTCCGCTATAATCGAGTATCTTGATGAAAATAAAAACACTAAATCGTAATACGATTTTACAACGAAAGGAATGAAATATAATGCAGGTAATACTTACACAAGATGTTAAAGGTCAGGGAAAAAAAGGTGAGCTTATAAACGTTTCCGACGGATATGCCAGAAATTTTCTTCTGCCGCGCAAGCTTGCTACCGAGGCAACCAAAGAAAACCTTAATGTCATTAAAGGCAAAAAGGAAGCGGCAGACTACCACAAGCAAAAAGAGCTTGAGGCTGCCAAAGAAACCGCCGAAAAAATATCCGCTCTTATTGTTACTCTTTCCGCAAAAGCCGGTGACAACGGAAAACTTTTCGGTTCGATTACTAACAAAGATGTTGCCGAGGCGCTTACAATGCAGCATCACATCAAACTGGACAAGAAAAAATTCGTTATGCCTGAAGGTATTAAAACCTTAGGCACTACCGAAGTCGAAATAAAAATTTATCCGGAGGTTACTGCCAAACTGAAAGTTAAAGTAGTTGAGCAGTAATGTATCTTTAGGATTTTGGTTTCGGACATTCATACCGGACGAAAGGAGGGGTTTTGTTGGACGATTTTGAATACGACACTGAATATACATCACCTGTACCTCAGGAAGAAACGCCGTCGGTTCGGGATATTCCGTACAGTATGGAAGCCGAGCAGTCAGTCATAGGCAGTTTGCTTATGGACTCGCAGAGTGTCGCTCAGACAGTCGGTATTTTAGCACCGGACGATTTCTATTTTGCCGCAAACCGCGAAATATACAAAACTGTTGTGGAGCTTTTCAACGAAAACCTTCCAATCGACATAGTAACCGTATCGGACAGACTCAGTCAATCCGATAAGCTTGATGCTGTAGGTGATGTCGGGTATCTTTCGGCAGTTGCCGCCGGAGTACCTACTTCAAGAAATATTGTATATTATTCACAGATAGTTAAGGAAAAATCAACAAGGCGCGAGCTTATAAAAAAGTCAGAGCTCATTTCAAAGGTAGCCTATACCTCGCCGGACAAAGTAGATAAAATTTTAGAGTACGCCGAACAGCTTATCTTCGATGTTTCATCGTCACGAGAGCAAAGCGACATTCTGCCTGTCGGTGACATTTTAATGAGCAGTTATGCCGAAATAGTAGCCAATTCGCAAAACAAAGGCAAGCTCACCGGCATACCTACCGGTTTTGAACATCTTGACCGACATATGGCAGGACTGCAAAAATCAGACCTTATTCTCATTGCCGGAAGACCGGGTATGGGTAAATCCAGTTTCGCAGTCAACATAGCTGAGCACGTGGCAATCGACGAGCATAAAACCGTAGCGATTTTTAACCTTGAAATGTCCAGAAACCAACTGCTCACGCGTATTCTGTGCAGTCAGGCGTTGGTTGAGTCGCACAAAATAAATACGGGTACTCTCGAAGAAGACGACTGGATGAATATAGGCGCGGTAATAGATAAAATCGCGCTTGCGCCTTTGTATATCGACGATACGCCTATGATTACCGTTTCCGAAATACGCGCCAAATGCCGCCGTCTGAAACAAACCAAGGATTTGAGTCTTGTAGTTATCGACTATCTTCAGCTTATGCAGACAACGGGACGTTCAGACAGCCGACAACAGGAAATTGCCGCAATTTCGCGTTCATTGAAAATTCTTGCCAAGGAATTGGATATACCGGTAATTGCGCTTTCACAGCTGTCACGTGCGAGCGAATCAAGAACCGATAAACGTCCTATGCTTTCCGACCTTCGTGATTCGGGTGCGATAGAGCAGGATGCGGATATTGTAATGTTTATGTACAGAGATGATTACTACAACAAAGACTCGGAGTCAAAGAATATAGCTGAGTGTATCATAGCAAAATACCGTGCCGGCGCAACCGGTACAATTAAACTCGGCTGGCAGGGACAATATACCAAATTCATAAATATAGAGTACAACGCCGAAGAACCATGATTACAGAAGAAATTTTTAAAAATACAATAATATGCCACAATTTAATAAGTAAAGGCGACAAAATCATTGTCGCCCTTTCCGGCGGTGCCGATTCGTGCTGTCTGCTGTATTTGCTGTCATCGCTGATCGACGAATACGACATTTCAATTTGCGCGGCACATATAAATCACAATCTGCGTGCGGAAGCAATTGAAGATCAGCGTTTTGTACAGCAGCTTTGTGCGCAAATGAATATACCATGTTATGTTAAATCCGCCGATGTCAAAGCTTTTGCCGCCGCCAATAAAATATCCGAGGAAGATGCCGGCAGACAAATACGTTATGCTTTCTTTGACGAGCTTGCCGAGCGTATCGGTGCTGACAAAATTGCCACCGCACATAACCGCAACGACAACGCCGAAACAATTATTATGAATTTTATGCGCGGCAGTGCGGTTTCGGGACTTTGCGGTATTCCCTACTCCCGCGGTAAACGCATTATCCGTCCGATACTTGACTTGACACGCTCACAAATCGAAGAATACTGTGTCCGCGGCAATATTGCTTACGTTACGGATAAAACAAATCTTGAGCCTGTGTATACGCGAAACAAAATCCGCCTTGACCTTATTCCCTACATTGAGAATAACTTCAACTCGGCATTTGTCAGCCGCATCAGCGCAAACTCAAGCATAATTTCCGCAGAAAACGACTACATACAAAGTCAATCCGACATTGCGTATTCCGAAACCGTCAGAAAAACCGACAGCGGATATGCTGTCGATCTGGCAGCGTTCACCATTTTGCATACAGCTCTGAAACGCCGCGTTCTGCTTAAAATTTTGCAAAACATTTCAGACAGTCCGGCAAATGCATCCGGAAAATACGTCGATGCTGTTTTGACTCTTGCCGATACAGCTTGTACGGGCAAAAGCGTTGATTTACCGAATAACACAATTGCCGCCGTCAGTTATGACAATTTGTATATTGAAAAGAAAACCGAAAATGATATTTCTGATTTTTGTTTACCGCTTACGTTCGGTAAAAACATTGCAAACGGTTTTTGCTTTGACGTATTGCGTTGTGAGTCGGCAAAAAAATCAGATGCCGAGGCGGTGTATATACGCACCGATGTTGACGGTCTTTATGTGCGAAACAGGCGAAACGGCGACTTTTTCTACCCTGTCGGTATGGCAGGCAAAAAAAAATTAAAGGACTTTTTTATTGATTTAAAAATTCCTTCACAGCTCAGAAACAAAATCCCAATTCTCACCACAGGTTATGACAAAATTATCTGGGTAGTCGGAAAACGCGCGGACAGACGTTTTCTTGCCGATTTGGGCAGTGAATGTATAAAGATTACTTTTACCGAAAAGAAAGGATAAATTATTATGAAATTGGATAAGATTTTACTTACGGAAGACCAAATAGCCGCAAAAGTTTCTGAGCTTGGTGAAAAGATTACACACGATTATGCCGGAAAAAAACTTCTTATGATTTGCACACTGCGCGGTTCAGTCCTATTTTTTGCCGATTTGATAAGACATATTAAAGTACCTTGCCAGCTTGATTTTATATCAGCATCAAGCTACGGTAACGAAACGATTTCAACCGGCAAACTGAACATCAAAAAGGACATAGAAACAAACATAGAAAACCTTGATGTCATTTTGGTTGAAGATATTGTCGATACGGGTATTACAATATCGGCATTATATGAAAATCTGAAAAAGCGAAATCCAGCCTCGCTTAAAGTGTGTGCCGTTTTTAACAAGCCGTCAAGACGGGTATGCGATGTAAATGTTGACTACTTCGGCTTTGAAATCCCCGACGAATTTGTTGTCGGATACGGACTCGACTTTGCTCAGGATTACCGCGAACTGCCTTATCTTGCAACTTTGACACAAGATTAATCAAAACCTTGAATTTGGGTAATAATTATGTTATTATAGTTCTTGAGCATATTAATTTTTGTTGCATACATATATGCTAAAAGGAGGATATGATTTGCAAAACAAACTAAAAGGCTTTAGCATTTGGATTGTCATATTATCAGTGTTTTTTATACTGTATATGATGGTGAACAACTATTTTGAAGAAGCAAACAAAAAAATTTATTCTGATTTGATTCAGCAAATTCACAACGGTGAAATTGCAAAAATTATCGTAAGCGATAAAACCGTCAATGCGTTTGTTGTTGACAAAAAAGCACCTGTTCAGGAGGACGGCGAACCGCAGTATCTGCGTTTTGAGGTGGAAATACCGTCAATATCGGTGTTTTATGCCGATGTCGGTGAAGAAATAAGCAAGCAAGTCAAAGACGGCAGTCTTGTCTACGATGTAAATATGCCAAAAGGCACTCCATGGTGGATTTCAATACTCGGTCCGATACTGCTTGTCGGAATAGCCATTTTCTTTTGGATATTCATTATACAACAGCAAAACGGCGGCAAATCCAACGGTTTTACCAAAAACCGTGCAAAAGTGACTATCGACGAAAAGCGCAAAGTCGGTTTTGACGATGTTGCCGGTGCCGACGAAGAAAAAGAGGAATTGCAGGAGCTTGTTGAATTTTTGAAAAATCCTCAAAAATTCATAAACCTCGGTGCACGTATTCCGAAAGGCGTTCTTTTGGTAGGCTCGCCGGGTACAGGTAAAACCTTACTTGCACGTGCCGTTGCCGGTGAGGCGGGAGTTCCGTTTTTCTCAATAAGCGGTTCTGATTTCGTAGAACTGTATGTCGGTGTCGGTGCATCGCGTGTACGCGACTTGTTTGAACAGGCAAAGAAAAACCGACCATGCATTATCTTTATAGACGAAATTGATGCCGTCGGCAGACGCAGAGGTGCCGGTATGGGCGGCGGACACGACGAACGTGAGCAAACGCTGAATCAACTGCTTGTCGAAATGGACGGTTTCGGCACTAACGAAGGCATAATTATGATTGCCGCAACAAACAGACCCGACATTCTCGATCCGGCACTGCTGCGTCCGGGCAGATTTGACCGTCAGGTGGTTGTTGATGTACCGGACATAAAGGGACGTGAAGAAATTCTCAAGGTACATTCCAAGAAAAAACCGCTTGCAAAAAGTGTTGATTTGAAAGAAATCGCACGCGCAACTGTAGGTTATACCGGTGCTGACCTTGAAAATCTGCTGAATGAGGCGGCTATTTTTGCGGCACGGCGCAGCAAAACCGAAATTGACAACAAGGATCTCGACGATGCAAATATTAAAGTTATGATGGGGGCTGAAAAGCGTTCCAAAGTAATGTCGGATAAGGAAAAACAGCTGACAGCTTACCACGAAGCCGGTCACGCCGTACTCGCAAGATTGGTTGATGAAACAAGAATTATTCATCAGGTGTCGATTATTCCGCGCGGACGTGCCGGCGGATTCACTATGGATTTGCCGCTTGAGGATAAATCCTACACCGCACGCGGCGAAATGCTTGACAGAATTATCGTTCTTTTGGGCGGTCGTGTTGCCGAAAAGCTTGCACTTGACGACATAAGCACCGGTGCTTCAAACGACATTCAGCGTGCCACCGACATTGCCCGTCAGATGGTTGCAAAATACGGTATGAGCGAAAATATAGGTCCTGTGTCCTACGATGACGATCAGGAAGTATTTCTGGGGCGTGATTACGGTCACTCGAAAGTATACAGTGAAAGTACCGCCTCAAAAATTGATACCGAAGTCAGCAGTATAATTGACACTCAATATAAGAAAACTATTGATATGCTCACAAATCATATGGATATTCTCGAAAGAGTCGCACAGGCATTGCTCAAATACGAAACCATTAATGCCGAGCAGTTCAATAAAGTTTTCGCCGGCGAAAATATTATATCGCAAACCGATACAAACGAAGCACCGTCTGAAAATCCGGACGCTGTGGCTGATGAAGTATAATAATAAATTTAATACAAGGAGAGATTTTTTATGGCAAATCAAGTAACCAAGGATATGATTATTATGGACGTATTGAAGATGAATCCGGAAACGGCACAGTTTTTCTTCAATATCGGTATGCACTGCATAGGCTGTCCGTCGGCAAGCGGCGAATCTATCGAAGCGGCTTGTATGGTACACGGAGCTGATGTTGATAAACTGATAAACGACATCAATACATTCCTTGCATCACAGGAATAACACTTTTAAGGAAAATGCATTGATTGATGTATTTTCCTTTTTGCTTTTTCGTATTTCAAATTCACAATCAACATCTTTAGTCTGAAAGGGTGCGTTAAGTATGAGTATAATATCAAAGCTGTTGCTGACAAGCGGTGTACTTGTTGCCGTCAAAGGCCTTGACAGCAGGCTTGAGGTTACGCATTACAATGTGCGTTCTTCAAAAATACCTAAGGAATTTGACGGATATAAAATAGTTCAGGTGTCTGACTCACACAACGAGCATATTCCGGGACTTATGAATGAAATATCAATAGAAAAACCCGATATTATAGTATCCACAGGCGATATGGTAAACGATTACGGCGAAATAACTCCGGCTGTACGTCTTACGCGCCGTCTTGCCGAAACAGCACCGCTGTATATGATAACCGGCAATCACGACATATGGCGCAGCGACTTCCGCACTCTTGTTGCGGAATGCGAAAAAGCCGGCGGTGTTTTCCTGCGCAACGAAACTGTTGAACTCGAAAAAAACGGTGCTAAAATTGCGCTGTCCGGTATTGATGATCCGTACTCACGCACCGCATTTCAGATAAAAATGCGCATTAATAAGTCAATTTCCCGAATACAGCCGTTTGACGGATTTCACATTATGCTTTTTCACCGTGCAAATCTGCTTGACTGTTTCAAAAACAAAGGGTTTGACTTAGTCCTTGCCGGACATATGCATGGCGGACAGTTTCGTCTGCCGGCGGTAGGAGGTGTGCTGTCGCCGAAAACCGGCATTGCCTCAGATAACAATATACTTTTTCCGAAGTATTTCGGCGGTGTATACAAAGAAGGACACACACAAATGATTGTCAGCCGCGGACTCGGCAATCCTATGATTATTCCGCGTTTGTTCAACCGCCCCGAATTGGTTGTTATAACTCTTGAACACAAAGCAAATACTGCTCCGTCCGAATAAGACGGACTACATAATTTAGCAAAGGAGATTTTAATTATGAGCAAACTATTAAAAAACATTTACACTTGTTTTCCCGAAGGCAGACACAAGGTCCTTACTATGAGCTACGATGACGGTCAGATACACGACCGCCGTATGATTGAAATTTTCAACAAAAACGGCATCAAAGGTACGTTCCACTTAAATTCCGGTCTTATGGACACCAGAGAAGAAAAGGTTAAATTCTCGGAAATCAAGAGTCTTTATGAAGGACACGAAGTTGCCGCTCATACATATACACACCCGACAATCGAACGCTGTCCGCTCGACCAAGTTGTTCAGCAAATAATTGAGGACAGAAAAATTCTCGAAGATGCTGTCGGCTATCCGGTACGCGGTCTTTCCTACCCTAACGGTTCACTCTCCGACGACATTAAAAAGCTTTTGCCGTCAGTCGGTATCGAATATTCGAGGGTTGTCGGCAGTAAACAAAACTTCGGTATGCCGCGCGACCTATACGAGTGGCAGGCGACCTGTCATCATAACACCAATCTTATGAAGCTCGGACAGGACTTTGTAGCACTTTTCAAAAGACAATATCTGTATATGATGTATGTATGGGGACACAGCTTTGAATTTGCACGCGACAACAATTGGGAATTGCTTGAGGATTTCTGTGCGCTTGTAGGTAACCGAGATGATATTTGGTATGCTACAAACATCGAAATAGTTGACTATATGAACGCGGCTAAGAACTTAAAATACGGTGTCAAGGGCGATATGGTTTACAACCCGTCCGCAATTGCCGTATGGGTTGAGGTTGACGGCAGACACTATAAGGTCAATGCCGGCGAAACGGTACACTTTGATGCGTGAAGAAGAACTTTTTTCTCCCATAAAATCACTTTTTGAAAATATGGGATTTACCGTAAATGCAGAGGTGAAAAACTGCGATGTTACCGCAAGCAATGCCGACGGCTTTATTGTAATAGAAATAAAACGCACACTGAGCGTCGCGTTGCTTGCGCAGGGCATTGACCGTCAACGAACAGGTGCAGATGTATATATTGCCGTACCCAAGCCGAAAAATTTTACACTAAAAAAGTATCACGACGTTTTGTGTGTACTGAAAAAGTTGGAGTTGGGGCTTATTTTTGTAACAGTCGGCGAACACTTTTCATATGCCGAAATTGCTCTTGACCCGACCCCCTATGACGGTGTACGTATTTACTCAAGCCGTCGTAAAGCACTGCTTACCGAAATTGCCGAACGCCGGCACGACACAAACGTCGGCGGTGTCAGCAAACGCAAGGTGGCAACCGCATACACCGAAAAAGCCGTACACATAGCGTGTCTTTTGGAAAAGTACGGTTCGCTTTCACCTAAACAGCTCAAAGAATTGGGTACGGACAGTGTAAAAACAGCACGTATACTATCGTCCAACTTTTACGGTTGGTTTGAGAAAAACGCCGACGGAACATACTGCCTTTCCGACAACTGGAACGACAGTGTATACACAGAGCTTATAAAATACTACCGTAACTTTATTGATAATACATTTTAAATTCACAGAACGGAGATTGATATGGGAGAAATAGTAAGATTACAGAAATATATTGCGATGTGCGGTGCGGCATCCAGGCGAAACGCCGAAGTGTTGATTACCGAGGGACGTGTAAAGGTAAACGACAAAACAGTTCGTGAGCTGGGAACCAAAGTTGAAATAGGCGCGGACAAAGTCTGTTTAAACGGAAAACTCTTAAAGCCTGTAAACAAAAAGTATTATATTATGCTCAATAAACCTGCCGGCTATGTTTCAACCGTAAACGACCAGTTCGACCGTCCGACCGTTATTGACCTTATTAAAACCGAAATTCCGTCAAGAATTTTTCCTGTCGGCAGACTCGATTACGAAACGGAAGGTCTTTTGCTCCTTACCAACGACGGCGATTTCACATATCGGGTAACCCACCCGAAATTTAATACCCGCAAAACTTATATAGCTGTAATTAAAGGCGGAATTACAATCAGCGGTCTTAATAAATTGCGAAACGGTGTCAAAATTGACGATTACACCACCTCACCGGCTGAGGTGGAAATGCTTGAAGCCGAAGGTGGTATGACTACCTTCAAAATAACCATACACGAAGGGCGAAACAGACAGGTACGCAAAATGTTCGAGGCTGTCGGCTGCAAGGTTTCGTACTTACAGCGAATAAGCATAGGCAAAGTCGAGCTTGGTAATCTGCCGCTCGGAAGGTGGCGGCATTTGACATCGCACGAGGTCAGCTATCTTTTAAATTCGTAAAACGAGTTTGTTTTTTGTAAAGCACTGATTTTTTAATCAGCAAAATTACTTTTAATGCAAACGAGGTATGTTTTTTGTGCATTTTGCACATTTTTCATCCCTTGTTTGCTTCTTTTTTTGTACGTGTAATACTACTTTTTTCAGTTTTTTTGATTGAAAATTTTTCAAATTTAATGTACAATATATATAATCGGAGTTAATTCGGTTAATTACTATTTCATTATGTTTCATACATAGATTGTAGGTAATAAATGTATGAAACAACAAAAATTATCAAACGGAGGTAAGGAAATGGGAACAGTTGATAAATTGACTGATTTGCAAAACCGCAGAAACACTGTTGTAAACGGCGGCGGCGATGCAAAAATCAAGAAACAACACGATGCTGGCAAATTAACTGCCCGCGAAAGAATCCTCGCACTTATGGACGAAGGCAGCTTTATTGAAGTTGATGCTTTTGTTGAACACAGATGTAACGAGTTCAATATGGCTGATACTAAAGCTCCGGGAGAAGGTGTGGTAACAGGCTACGGTACGGTTGACGGACGGCTTGTTTACGTTTATGCTCAGGATTTCACTGTAATAGGCGGTTCACTCGGTGAAATGCACGCAAAAAAAATCTGCAAGGTAATGGATATGGCTATGAAAATGGGCGCACCTATTATCGGTATGAACGACTCCGGCGGTGCAAGAATACAGGAGGGTATTGACGCATTATCGGGATTTGGCGAGATATTCTACAGAAATACTCAAGCCTCCGGTGTAATTCCGCAGATTTCGGTTATTATGGGACCTTGTGCCGGCGGTGCGGTATACTCCCCTGCCATCACTGATTTTGTATTTATGGTTGAAAATACAAGTCAGATGTTTATTACAGGTCCTCAGGTTGTTAAAGCGGTAACCGGCGAAAATGTAACCGGCGAAGAACTCGGCGGTGCCGGTGCGCACTCATCAAAAAGCGGCGTTGCACACTTTACCGCAAAGAACGACAAAGAATGTATCGAGCAAATTAAAAAATTGCTTTCATATCTGCCGTCGAACAACTTAGAAAATGCACCTTACGAAGCACCGTCAGATGAAATAAACCGTCTTTCGGAAAAGCTTACTTCAATTATTCCGGACGAGCCTAACAAGGCTTACAACATAAAGGACGTAATCACTGAAATAGTTGATAACGGTGAATTTAATGAGGTTCTTGCCGAGTTTGCAAAAAACATCGTTATCGGTTTTGCGAGAATGAACGGTACGTCGGTTGGTATAGTAGCAAATCAGCCGAATGTGCTTGCCGGCTCGCTTGACGTTAATTCGTCCGACAAAGCCGCAAGATTCATACGTTTCTGTGACAGCTTTAACATTCCTGTCATTACATTGACAGACGTGCCGGGTTATCTTCCGGGAGTCGAGCAGGAACACAACGGCATTATCCGCCATGGCGCGAAGCTGCTTTACGCATATTCCGAGGCTACCGTACCTAAGATTAACGTAATACTCAGAAAAGCATACGGCGGTGCTTATATCGCTATGAGTTCAAAACACCTCGGTGCCGATGCGGTATTTGCTTGGCCTACAGCCGAAATCGCCGTTATGGGACCTGAAGGTGCGGCAAATATCATTTTCAAGAAAGATATTGCCGAAAGCTCTGACCCGATTGCAACACGTTCGGAAAAGATTGAGGAATATCGCAATAAATTTGCAAGTCCGTATGAGGCTGCAAAACGCGGTTATGTCGATGACATCATTGAGCCTGACTCAACACGTCCGAGAATTATTGCCGCTTTGGAAATGCTTTCTTCAAAAAGAGAGTCAAGACCTGCAAAAAAACACGGTAATATCCCTGTATGATACAAAATTATAAATGAAATCCAAGAAAGGGGATAGATATTAATGACAGTAACAGAATCGCTGTTGGAAGGACTTAAGGTTACGGCTGTCGGTTTGGCAATTGTGTTTTCGGTTCTTATTATACTTATGTTCGTGCTTACGCTTATGAAGTATGTTTTTGCAAGAGAACCTAAAAGCAAACAGCCGGCACAGACTGCCGACACACATTCCGATAACACTCCTGCTCCGTCTGCCGCTACTGCGGAAACTGACGATGTAAACGAGGACGAGCTTATCGCAGTTTTGACTGCCGCCGTTGCCGCAAGTCTTAACACATCTACATATAATCTGCACATTAAGTCTTACAGACGTGTAAACAATACAGCTCCGGTATGGAATCAAGCCGGACTCAGAGATACTATTGACTCAAGATTTTAATCTTGTGCAAACAAAATTTAAAGCAAATAACCACCTAAAATATTTTAAGGAGGCAAATTATTATGAGAAAGTTTAATATCAGTGTAAATGGCAAAACA
Source organism: uncultured Lachnospiraceae bacterium (assembly GCA_964422725.1). Taxonomy (GTDB): domain Bacteria; phylum Bacillota; class Clostridia; order UBA1381; family UBA1381; genus CAKSNH01. The sequence continues at coordinate 57,533 of CAYRCC010000001.1, read as the reverse complement.
TATGAGGTTGAAGTTGAAGAAGTCGGCGGTGCACAAGTGAGCTATTCTGCTCCGGCACCTAAAGCCGCGGCTCCTGCTCCGGCACCTAAAGCCGCAGCTCCGAGCAGTGCACCGGTTGCCGGTGCGGAAACCGTAACAGCACCTATGCCGGGTACTATTGTAGCCGTAAAGGTTAAAGTCGGCGATACAATCAAATCAGGCGATGTTCTCTGTGTGCTTGAAGCTATGAAAATGGAAAACGAAATTATGGCACCTAGGGACGGAAAGGTTGTAGGCGTTTCAACTGCTGCCGGTTCTGCCGTAAACAGCGGTGACGTTCTGATTTCCATCGCGTAATCAATTGCATATAATTATTTAAAGAAAGTGGTGACAGAATTAATGGATAGTTTTTTCAATTTTCTAAACAGTACGGGTATCGCTATTCTTCTGCAACAAGCACCGTCCGACATTATAAAAACTATTATTATGATTGTTATTGCGTGTATATTGTTGTATTTGGCTATAGTCAAGAAATATGAGCCGCTTTTGCTGCTTCCGATTGCGTTCGGTATGCTTATTACAAATCTTCCTATGATGCCCGAACAGCTTGTTATGCACGCTGAAAGATTTACCGACCCAAATGTTGTTGACACATTTGTGGATCAGGACAAACATATTATTATCCAAAACGTTGTTGCAAACGGCGGACTTTTGGATTTGCTGTACCTCGGCGTAAAATTGGGTATTTATCCGCCGCTTATCTTCTTGGGTATCGGTGCCATGACGGACTTTGCGCCGCTTATTGCCAACCCTAAGAGTATTCTTCTAGGTGCGGCGGCACAGCTTGGAGTATTTATTGCTTTCCTTTTGGCATTGCTCCTCGGCGCTCTTTTCCCGAGTCTGGGTTTTGACGTAAACGAGGCAGCATCAATCGGTATTATCGGCGGCGCGGACGGTCCTACAGCTATTTATGTAACAAAAACTCTTGCACCGCATCTGCTTCCGGCTATTGCGGTTGCGGCATATTCATATATGGCACTTATTCCTGTTATACAGCCGCCGTTTATGAAGCTTCTTACCACCAAAAAGTCACGCGCAATTAAGATGGAACAGCTGAGAACCGTTTCACAGACGGAGAAAATTGTGTTCCCTGTCATAGTAACTATAATAGTTGCTTTGATTGTGCCTGATGCACTGTCGCTTGTAGGTATGCTTATGCTCGGCAACTTGTTCAAGGAAACCGGCGTTGTTGACAGACTTTCAAAGACTGCTCAGAACGAATTATGTAACATTATTACAATATTTCTCGGTCTTACCGTCGGTGCTACGGCAACAGCAAGCAATTTCCTGAGTGCCTCAACGCTCGGTATCATCGCACTTGGTTTGCTGGCATTCTGTTTCTCGACAATAGGCGGTCTTATCCTCGGAAACATTATGTGTTTCCTTACAAAGGGCAAAATCAATCCGCTTATCGGCAGTGCCGGCGTATCGGCTGTACCTATGGCGGCACGTGTATCGCAGATTGTGGGTCAGAAAGAAAACCCGTCAAACTTCCTTTTGATGCACGCTATGGGACCTAACGTGGCAGGTGTTATCGGTTCGGCAGTTGCCGCCGGCGTATTCCTGTCGATGTTTGCTTAATAAAGTAAAATATGCATTACTATCAGAAAAATAAGGAGTGAATAATAGATGGCTAAACCGGTTAAAATTACCGAAACCGTACTTAGAGATGCTCACCAATCTCTAATTGCTACCAGAATGACTACCGATGAAATTCTCCCTATCGTAGAGAAAATGGACAAAATCGGTTATCATTCACTTGAGGCGTGGGGCGGTGCAACATTCGACTCGTGCCTTAGATTTCTAAATGAGGACCCTTGGGAAAGACTCAGAAAAATCAAAGACAAAGCTAAAAATACACCTTTGCAAATGCTTTTCCGCGGTCAGAATATTCTCGGATACAGACACTATGCCGACGATATAGTTGAGTATTTTGTACAAAAATCTATTGCAAACGGCATTGATATTCTAAGAATTTTCGATGCGCTTAATGACGTTCGCAATCTTGAATGTGCAATTAAGGCGTGCAAAAAAGAAAAAGGACACGTACAGGCTACTGTATGCTACACGACAAGCGAATTTCACACAAACGAAAAATTCGTTAAAATGGCAAAACAGCTTGAGGATATGGGTGCTGACTCAATTTGTATCAAGGATATGGCGGGACTTCTTCTTCCGTATACTACATACGACCTTGTTAAAGCTATGAAAGAAACCGTTAAAATCCCTATCCAACTGCACACGCACTACACAAGCGGTGAGGCATCTATGGTATATCTTAAAGCCATTGAGGCAGGCGTTGACGTTGTTGACTGTGCTATGTCGCCAATGGCTATGGGTACGTCACAGCCGCCTACTGAGCCTCTCGTTGCGGCTCTCCAAGGCACACCGTACGATACAGGTTATGACCTTGACAAGCTAATCGAAATCAGCGATTACTTTAAGCCGCTAAGGGAGAAATATATCACAAGCGGTTTAATGAATCCGAAAGTTATGGGTGTTGATGTCAGCACGCTGAAATATCAAGTACCGGGCGGTATGCTTTCAAACCTTGTTTCACAGCTCAAACAGCAAGGCAGAGAGGATGCTTACGAGGAAGTGCTCAAAGAAGTTCCTCGTGTACGAGCTGATTTGGGTTATCCGCCGCTCGTTACTCCATCGTCGCAAATCGTGGGTACACAGGCTGTGCTTAACGTGTTGATGGGCGAACGCTACAAGATGGTTTCCAAGGAAACGAAGGGACTTGTAAAGGGCGAATACGGTAAGTGTCCGGCAGAAATCTCACCTGAAATCATCAAAAAGACAATAGGTGATGAAAAGAGAATTACCTGTCGTCCGGCTGATTTGCTAAAGCCGGAGCTTGAAACATTGAAAAAGGAATGTGCGCAGTGGATTGAACAGGACGAGGACGTATTGTCATACGCATTGTTCGGTCAGGTTGCTGTTAAGTATTTCGAGTACAGACAAGCACAAAAGTATAGAATAGATCCGGATATGGTCGACAGAGATGCAATGACTCATCCGGTGTAATTGAAATTTTGAAAAGCACAACAGCCTAAGCTGCTGCATAACAGACCTCCCGATATACAGTGAAATAAATCTGTATTTCGGGAGGTTTTTGTTGTTTTGCAGATGTGCTGTACAAAACAGTCTTTTATTAAAAAAGAACTGCTTATCGACTTTATGCCAAATAAACAGTTCCTTACAATTTATTATGCTTCAACCTTTTTCTCTACATCTCTTATAGCGTTTCGCTCCATTTTGATGTAAGACTTCTCGTTAGGATTTCCCGTACTTCCGGTTTCGATAATTACATAGTCATCTTTCAGCTTTGTAATTTTACCGCAAATACCGCCGATAGTTACTACCTTATCGCCCACCTTCATTGCCGAAAGCATAGCTTTAGCTTCTTTTTCTCTCTTTTTTTGCGGTCTTATCATCATAAAATACAAAAGTACTATGACTACAATAAACGGCACAAACTGAATAACCATATCCATTGTCGTCATTTGTCCTGCTGCCGCGTTAGCTGCCGGTTCCGCAAATGCTGTAATTCCAAACATAAAATTACTCTCCTCTTTTTAATAAATTTGTACTTTAAATAAAGCATATAAGTATATTATACCTATAATAATATTATTTTGCAATAGTTTTAATACAATTTTTTGATTTTATCTATCATATCCGTTAAACCACTGTCACACGCAATACACTCACCATGCTCGCGCAATACATTCTCATAAAGCGGCGGATACGAATAGTCATCGCAAAACTCCGACAACAGCGAATGATATTCGTCAAATACCAAATCTGTGCAGATTACCAGATAATACTCACCGCTCATTCTGTAAAGCACAGACTTTGCCATCATATCCTTTTCGAGCATCTTAAACGCGCCGCACAACGCCTCAAACTTCTTAAAATGATAAATCCCTGTTTTCAAAATCACTTTCTTTTTTACAGCTCGTACATTTTTATATTTGGGTCTGCCCACATTTATATTATTATCGCCTATTCGTGTCACCAATAATGTAATACCGTCAAGCGTAGGATGTGCTTCAACCATTATCTGCCCGTTATACGGATTGAAACCGGTTTCGGATTTTACACGCTCCATAAGCTTGAACATAAAAGTATGCAGTTCACCGGAATCCGGAGTCAATCTGTCAAGGCTAAGATTCATATTGTCCAAATCCTCAGCTGTAAGTATAACTTTAATACGATTAATATCCATTCTTTCTATTCTCACACTTCCACCTTACCTTTCCTGTGAGTGTACATATGCATATACATTTATATATTATACTATAAATTTTGCAGTTTGGGAATACTTTTTTTATTTATCTTAATATTTTTATGTATATTATTTTACACAAACGGGGAAAATTTCAATATAACAATGCAACAGCATACGAAAGGATTGATAACTATGAACAAGAAAGTATTCAAAAATACAGGGTTCTACATAGCCCTGTGCCTATGTATAGCAATTATTTCGGCAGTTGCCTATATCGGCAACCAAACTGCACTCCCAAAAGACAAAAACGCCTCAGACTCTGTAGAAATTCCCGACACCGCCCCAACGCTTACCCCTCACTCCCCTATTCCCACGCAAAAGCCTGCCGCCACCGCGACACCGCGTAAAACCGCAAAACCGATAAATGCAACCTCAAAACCCATTGCCGCCTCGGTCAAGACTACAAGCAATCCTATCAAAGCCACAGTCTCTAAAAATATCACTGCAGCAACAGCCGTTCCTACTCCGACACCTATCGTTGAGAGCAATTTCCGACCGCCGCTTGCCGGCGATATTATAACTGCTTTTTCAAACGGCGCACTGATGTACGACAAAAATCTCGACGACTGGCGTTCACACAACGGTATTGACCTCAAATCCGATATCGGCAGTGATGTGAAGGCAATTATGAGCGGAACGATAACAGATATCAGTAATAATTCAAACGGAAAAACCATAAAAATCGACCACAAAAACGGATATATAAGTATTTATTCAAATCTTGACGAAAATGTAAATGTGAATATCAATGACACTGTAAATACAGGTGATATTATCGGTAAGGTAGGCAAAACCTCAATTGCGGAAAAATTCATCGACCCGCATCTGCACCTTGAGTTGATGGAAAACGGCAAATATGTTGACCCAAACAAATATATCCGCTAAAAAATCAATTGCAGCATTTTTATCTCTGCAATGATTTGAAAACTTACTTTGTCAAACTTACAAAAATAAGGCAGATAAACTCGTTTTGAGCTTGTCTGCCTTGTTCTTACCATTATTTATAAATATTTTCCGATGCAATTACGCTTATGCCGGCTCTTTTAAGTGTTTCAAGTGCCGTATCAGGTTTATCAACCCTTATCACAAGCCAAGCCGAATGTTCTTTCTTACCCATAAATGCATACATATATTCGATACCGATATTATCTTTCTTAAATTCACCTAAAATGTATGCCAAGCCGCCCGGCTTATCTTCAACCGAAACAGCAATAACATCAGTCGTCTTAACCGCAAGTCCGTTGTCTTTAAGTGCTTTTTCAGCTTTTACAGGGTCGTTTACAATAAGTCTTAGTATACCGAAATCTGTAGTATCAGCGATTGAAAGTGCGCTGATGTCTATATCATTGTCGCCCAAAATTCCGATAATATCCGCCAATCTGCCGAACTTATTCTCTACGAATACAGATATTTGTTTTACTAGCATAACTAAACATCCTTTCCATACTTTATATAATTATATTTTACGTTTATCTATTACACGCTTAGCCTTACCCTCACTTCTCGCGATACTCTTAGGCTCTACCAAACGCACCTTTGCACCGATACCAAGCACGCTGTTAAGCCGTTTTGTAATCGTTCCCTCAATGCTTTCTATTGATTTTATGTCATCATTAAAGAACGCATCCGACATTTCAACCTGTACTTCCAATGTATCGTGATTGCCTACTCGGTCAACAAGAATCTGATAGTTAGGCGTAACCTCGCCGCCAACTTTAAGGAGAACCTCCTCTATCTGTGACGGGAACACATTAACACCACGTATAATCATCATATCATCACTTCTGCCCTGCGGCTTGTTCATTCTTACAAATGTTCTGCCGCACTCACACTGCTCATAATTCAATGATGCGATGTCGCGCGTTCTGTAACGAATAAGCGGAAATCCTTCCTTTGTAACGGTAGTGAACACCAATTCACCCGTACTGCCCATAGGAAGTACCTTGCCGGTATCAGGGTCAATAATTTCAGGAATGAACATATCCTCATTAATATGCATACCCTGCTGTTTCTCACACTCATACGCAACACCCGGACCCATAATTTCACTCAAACCGTAAATATCGTGTGCCTTTATATGCAGTTTATCCTCTATCGCTTTTCTCATATCCTCCGACCAAGGCTCCGCACCAAAAATACCGGCTTTCAATTTTAGTTTATCAGTAAGTCCCATTTCTTCTATTGTTTCGCCAAGATACATAGCATATGACGGAGTACAGCACAAATGCGTAGCGCCGAAATCAATCATAGTCTGGATTTGACGCTGTGTGTTACCCGTCGACATAGGAATTACAGTCGCGCCGAGCTTTTGAACGCCGTCGTGCGCACCAAGACCGCCCGTAAACAATCCGTAACCGTAAGATATCTGTACAAATGAGTTTTCATCAGCACCGGCCGCAACCAGCTGACGGCACATACAGGTTGACCACATATCAAGATCGTTTCTCGTATAACCGACTACTATCTGCTTGCCCGTCGTACCGCTTGAGGCGTGTACTCTGATTATATCTTTCATAGGTACGGCAAACAGTCCGTAAGGGTAATAATCACGCAAGTCCTGCTTATACGAAAACGGCAGCTTGCTCAAATCGTCAACAGATTTAATGTCCTCCGGTTTAAGACCGATTTCGTCCATACGTTTTCTGAAAAGCTCCACGTTTTCATACATTCTCTTTACCTGCCATACAAGTTTTTTGCTTTGTATAGCTCTTATTTCATCTCTTGAAAGATGCTCGTTGTTGTCATAAAATGCCATTGGTATTACCTCCAAACTATTTGCCGTATATCAATATTGAAATTAATTATATGTTTCTGTTTTATATCTTTTATATCCAAGCTCAAACGCTTTCAAATTTACATCAAGAAACTTTGCCGGTACTGTTTGTTTAAGTGCCTCAATCCATTTTTCATATGCAACATCAGTACTTCTTGCCATAAGACCGATCAGCACAACATTAACCGCTTTAATATTTCCTGCCTGTTCTGCTATTTGCAGTGCATCAACAGATATAGTTTTAACAGCCTTGCTGAGCTTTTCTTCGATATTTTCAGGATATTTCATCGCACCTGTAATAACCGGCATAGGTGCAATTTCCTGAGTGTTTACAATCATTGTACCGCCCTTTTTCAAATACGGCAACGCTCTGTACGCCTCCAAAAGTTCAAAAGCCAATATAATATCAGCCTCACCCTCATCTATAATCGGCGAATAAACCTCTTTGCCGTACTTAACATAGGTTACAACGCTGCCGCCGCGCTGTGACATACCATGCACCTCGGACACCTTAACATCGTAACCCTCATTAATAACAACATTGCCCAAAATTCTGCTTGCCAAAAGTGTACCCTGACCGCCCACACCGACAATCATAATATTTTTTGTATCACTCATTTTATTCACCAACCTTTTCTATCGCGCCGAACGGACAAACATTTACGCACAGTCCGCAGCCGTTACACTGTGTAGCGTCAATTTTGATATTCTCGCCGTCCCACGAAATTGCCGGACAACCGAGTTTCATACACATTTTACATTTTTTGCAATTATCGCTGACTGTACATTTTCCCGAATACTTAACAGTTTTTAGAAGCGCACAAGGTCTTTGAGCGATAATTACCGACGGTTCATCAGCCTCCACCTCTTCTTTTACCACTTTTTCAAAACTCTTCACGTCAAACGGGTCTGCCACAGTTATTCTGTCAATACCCACCGCTTTGCACAATGTGATAAGATTTACTTGTTTTGTAGGTTCTTTCTTTATTGTATAACCTGTTGTAGGGTTATCCTGATGACCTGTCATACCGGTAATTGAGTTATCAAGAATAATAACCGTATTGTTTCCTTTATTATAAACTATATCGGTAAGACCCGTGATACCCGAATGCATAAACGTCGAATCACCGATTACAGACACAAGTTTTTTATTAAACTCATTTCCGCGTGCCTTAGCCATACCCAAAGCCGCACTTACGCTCGCACCCATACATATTGTAGTGTCAACACTTGCAAGCGGTGCCGGTGCGCCGAGAGTATAACAGCCGATATCACCGCTGACTGTAAGCCCCAGTTTTTTCAGCACATAGAAAGTACCTCTGTGCGGACAGCCCGGACACATCACAGGCGGTCTTACAGGTATTTCCTCGGAAACGGTAACCTTCTCCGGTGCCGCCTCACCCAAAACAACTCCCCTAATCATTGTAGGTGTATACTCGCCCAACAGCGTAAACTTTTCTTTTCCGATAACTTCAATTCCCAATGCTTTGCAGTGTTCTTCAAATATCGGGTCAAGCTCCTCTATTACATACACCTTTTCAACCTTAGCGGCAAAATCTTTAATAAGCTTTTCCGGCAACGGATAAACCATGCCCAGCTTTAAATAGCTTACCTTATCGCCCAGTGCCTCTTTTGCATACATATAAGAAATACCGCTTGTTATTACACCGATTTTATCCGAATTAATTTCAACTGTATTAAATTCGCAGTTTTCGGCAAACTCGCGCTGTGCTTTTATTCTGTCCTCAACCACAACGTGACGTTTTTTAGCCATACCCGGCATCATAACATATTTGGAAACATCTTTCACATAATCTTTAAGCGCAACATTTTCTCTATCACACAGTTCTACCAAGCCTTGCGAGTGTGACACTCTTGTTGAAAGTCTGATAATAACAGGTGTGTCAAATTTTTCACTCAGCTCATAAGCCTTTTTCGTAAACTCTTTACATTCCTTGCTGTCCGACGGTTCAAGCATCATAACTTTAGATGCTTTTGCGTAATGACGGCTGTCCTGCTCGTTCTGTGAGCTGTGCATTCCGGGGTCGTCCGCAACGCAGAACACCAAACCGCCGTTTACACCGGTATAGCTGACTGTAAACAACGGGTCAGCCATTACATTCATACCGACGTGTTTCATACACGACATACTTCTTGCACCGCCGATTGATGCACCTATTGCAACCTCTGCCGCAACCTTTTCGTTCGGTGCCCATTCTGCATATATTTCATCATATTTTGCAATATTTTCCGTAATTTCGGTACTAGGAGTACCCGGATACGAGGCAGTTACCGTAACACCGGCCTCGTATGCACCGCGAGCAACAGCCTCATTACCAAGCATAAGCTTTTTCATTAAAAATCATCCCTTCAAATTTTATCTTAAATCAAGAACACGTTTAGCTTTTCCGGTTGTTCTTTCGATTGATTTCGGTTCTACCAAGCTGACTTTAACGTCAATACCCAACACAGTGTGAATATTGTGTCTGATTTTCTTTCTTAAATCCTCCAGCGCGCCGAAATTTTCAAGCAAAGACGTATCCTGAAGCTCAACCTTAACTTCAAGATTATCCGTATAACCGTTCTTTGTTACAACAAGCAGATACTGCGGACTTATCTGATCCATACCTACCAGCACGCTCTCCACCTGTGACGGGAACACATTTACACCTTTTATTATAAGCATATCGTCGGTTCTGCCCTGAATTTTATGCAGTCTTGCCGTCGTTCTTCCGCAAGGACATTTCTCTGTATTAATCCAGCTTATATCCTTTGTTCTGTATCTTAAGAGCGGTATTCCTTTTTTCAAAATAGGCGTAATAACAACCTCGCCTTTCTCGCCCTCCGGCAACGGCTCGCCGGTTTCAGGATCTATTATTTCAACTATAAAGTAGTCCTCATTGATATGCATACCTGTATGCTCAAGACATTCGCCGCACACACCCGGACCGCCGACCTCGCTCAATCCGTAATTCTCCGTTGCAACGATTCCCCAGCGTTTTTCCAGTTCCTTGCGCATTTCCTCTGTATGCCCTTCTGCACCGAACATACCGATTTTAAGATTTAAATCTTCTTTTTTGATGCCCAATTCCTCCGCAACCTCCGACATATAGAGTGCATACGACGGTGTGCTTACCAATATTGTAGGCTTAAAATCCTGCATAATCATAAGTTGTTTTTCGGTATTACCGGCAGAAATAGGTATTACCGATGCGCCAACCTTTTCCATACCATAATGCAGTCCGAACGCACCCGTAAACAGTCCGTAACCGAACGAAATCTGCGTTATATCCTCGTTTGTACCGCCGGCAGCGGTAACAAGGCGCGCAATACATTCACTCCACATATCAAGGTCCTCTTTGGTATAACCGACAACTGTCGGTTTTCCGGTAGTACCGCTTGAGGCGTGTATACGCACAATATCTTTCATAGGCACTCCGAACAAGCCGTAAGGATAGTTATCGCGCAAATCACTCTTTACGGTAAACGGTATTTTACGTATATCGTCAAGAGTTTTGATGTCCTCCGGTTTCAAACCTATTTCATCAAATTTTTTCTTGTAAAACGGTACGTTTTCATAAGAAAACCTAACCTGATTTTTAAGTCTTTCAAGCTGAATAGCTCGTATTTCCTCCCTTGATGCTGTTTCAACTTTCTCATTCCAAATCATTTTCCTATCTCCTCTGCAACAATAATTAATTTAAGTATTCATATCAAATAACAAAAGCTGTTACAATAATAATTTCTGTGTCCGAATACTCAGACACTTTTTGCAAGCTATGAATATCTCCACAGCCTGCAAACTATTTACTCATAAAATATACTTATACCTATTCAAAACCGTATTTATTCTTTAAATACGCTTTCTATGTGCTTTGTTTCAAACCTTTTGGTAAAACCGCTCACAATAGGTACTATTATAATAGACACCGCCATTGCCGCAACTCCCATCTGCGGCGAGTAGCTTGATGCCGTATCAAAGCCGTAAAGAATACTCATAATAATTGTAGGCACAGCAACGGTCAAAAGTCCGCCTATCATACCTGCCCATGCACCGGCACGTGTTGTTTTCTTAGAGTAAATACCCCAAATGTACGGACCGATAAAGCAGCCCGAAACAACGCCCCAAGAAAATGACATAATCGACACAATAATCGCAATATTCATTGTAGCAAACAAATACGACAATCCGACAAAAATGAAACACAATATTCTTGTCAGTCCCATTTGTTTTTCCTTTTTATAATTTTTATGTACTACGGGTACAAGGTCAACCGAGATTGCAGATGCCGATGTCAGCACAACCGAAGCAAGCGTTGACATTGATGCCGACAAAAGCAGCAGCAGTATTACCGCAAGTATAATTGTGGTAAGAACATTTGCATCACCCAAGCCGATAAGCAGCATTTGCGGTATTACCGAGTCGTATCCGCCTTCCGGCAACTGATTATTCAAAATCAGCCTTGCAAGCGAACCGATAAAATACGCACCGCAACCGATTATCGCCGCAAACAGCGTAGAAATAACAGTTGCCTGTTTTATGCTCTTAACATCTTTTATTGCGTAGTATTTGCTTACCATTTGCGGAAGTCCCCACGTACCGAAACTCGTAAGTAATATGTTTATGCACAAAAACTTCCAGTTGCCTGCTCCCCAAGGGCTCACCAAATCCGCATTGATTGCTTTTATTCTCTCGATTCCCTCTGTCAAACCGCCGACTGCCGGATTTACAACTATCGCAATAACCATTGCCACAACACCGAAAATCATTATGATACCCTGAATGAAATCGGTATATGCAGTTGCTACATAGCCGCCCAACACAAGGTAGATAGCCGTCAAAACCGCCACTATAAGCATACATATTTTAACATCAACCATTGGGAAAATAGTGTTAAACATCGAACCCAAACCCTTATAAACCGCCGCCGAATACGGAACAAGAAAAACAAATATTATAACTGCCGCAAATACTTTCATTGCCGTCGACAAATAACGGCTTTCAAAAAACTCCGGCATAGTTTTCACATTCAGCGTATGAGTCATACTTCTTGTACGTTTGGCAAGCAACAGCCACGCTATAAGACAGCCCAAAATTGCATTGCCTATTCCTATCCACATACTCGCAAAGCCTATGTCCCAACCGTGTTTGCCCGCATAACCGATAAAAATAACCGCCGAAAAATACGATGTGCCGTAAGCAAACGCGGACACCCATGCGCCTATCTTTCTGCCACCGAGCAAAAAGCCGTCCATCGTCTTTGTTTTTGATAAGCTGTATATGCCTATCGCAACCATCAAAATTGAAAATAATACAAGTGATATAACCGTAATCACCTGTACTTGGTGTAAATCTGTACCCATTTTTTCTGCCTTCCTTCCATTCTACATTTTTTGGTCTGCGTACCAAGTACGCACATCTAACCATATTACAAAATACTACTATACCATTCTACACTAAATCAACAAAAAAATAAAGTATTTTTTAAAATTTTTTTGTGTTTTTTATAAATATTTTCAGAAATGAACACCGTTACCGCCAAAGCAAGCGACATTAGTCGCATAAATTCACACTTTCTCTGTAAAAAAACGTAAATATCGTAATTTATTGCATATAAGTGCAATTAACGCAAAAGCGGGTCGTTCCGCCAAACACAGAACAACCCGCAAAGTACAAAAATAAACTTTAAATATTTTTAAAGCCAAATCACGGCTGTTTACCGATATAAGCCAAGATACCGCCGTCAACATAGAGCACGTGACCGTTTACAAAATCAGATGCATCTGAAGCAAGGAACACAGCCGGTCCTACCAAGTCCTCGGTTTCACCCCAACGAGCCGCCGGAGTCTTTGCAACGATAAACTGGTCAAACGGGTGTCTTGAACCGTCAGCCTGTCTTTCTCTGAGCGGTGCTGTCTGAGGAGTAGCAATATAACCAGGACCGATACCGTTACACTGAATATTGAACTCACCGTACTCAGAACAAATATTTCTTGTAAGCATCTTCAAACCACCCTTTGCGGCAGCATATGCAGATACAGTTTCACGTCCAAGCTCACTCATCATTGAACAAATGTTAATGATTTTACCGTGACCCTTTTTAATCATACTAGGAATAACAGCCTTTGATACAATAAACGGTGCATTAAGGTCAACATCAACAACCTGTCTGAACTCCTCGGCTGTCATTTCGCACATAGGAATTCTCTTGATGATGCCGGCGTTATTAACCAAAATATCAATCACGCCAACCTCTGCCTCAATCTTCGCAACCATTTCGTTAACCATAGCCTCGTTGGTAACATCACAAACGTAACCTTTTGCATCGATTCCGTCTGCCTCATATGCTGCCAAACCCTTGTCAACAAATTCCTGCTTAATGTCGCAGAAAACAATCTTTGCACCGCATCCGGCATAACCTTTAGCGATAGCGTAACCAATACCATATGACGCACCTGTAATAAGTGCAACTTTACCTTCAAGACTAAACTTATTAATATTCATCTTGTGTAAATACCTCCATTTTTTATATTTGACTGAATAATCAGTCTGTTTAACTTAAATCGTTCGGTAAATTTGAATTTACCGTTTCACCCTCAAACCAACGGAGTCGGTCTGTATATCAGATGAAGAATATTTCCGTCAATATCACGGAAAAAGAATGTTTTCAAGCCTTTAGGGTTTACCGATACATCTGTCAGCACTTCAACCCCGTCTGCTTTCAGCTTTGCAACAAGCTCGTCAAACTCACTGTCACCGACACTGAGTGCAATATGTCTGATACCGCCGGTTTTCAGCTCGTTAGTGCCGTTATCCAAATCCGACATAATAAACTCTATCATACTTTTATCCGAAAATGCAAGAAAATATGTACCCTTGCCGTTGTCGTACACTACTTCGCCGCCGAACATCGACATATACCAATCCTTCAGTTTTGCAGTGTCTTTTGATATAATCGCAAGATGCTCGATTCCGTTAATCATCAAAATCATTCCTTTCACTAATTCACATTTGTCTTTCAAAAACTCAATTTATATTTATTGTAACACAAAATAAGCGTTTTAGCAACAGGTTTACGGAAAATTTTATCGTTATTTATTTATCAACTTTTACTCAAAAATGTACAGCGGCACAAATCAGCACAGCACCTTTTCCACAATCCGCGCCGCATCCTCTATACAGCCTATGCACGGTCTTTTCTTATAGTAAGTTTCCGTCCTCTGCTCCGGTTTTGCGCCGTCATCTTTCGGCTTGCTCGCACCCAGCAACTGTGCGCACACCGCCGTACCGTTCTTTTTTTCAAATTCCTTTGTCATATTGCGCACAGTTTCGTAAATCAGCTCACGCGTATCCGTATCCTTCGGCACGCCCTTGCTGTACTTCAATCCGGCAAGCATATACATCGCCGTAACCGCGCCGCACACTCCCCTCATTCTTCCCATACCGCCGCCGAAACCCTCCGCAAATCTCACCGCTGTATCCGCGTCCATTCCGAACAAATCCGAATACGCCGCAACAACCGACTGTGCGCAGTTATAGCCTTTTTTAAAGTTCTCTTTAGCAATATTTGTTCTATCCAATCAATTCGCCTCAATTCATCACAATATGTTCACCGAAAATATCTTCCGTTCTTTTTTTCAGCTCCGGATATTTTTCGATATCCTCATTTAATACAAACCACTGTGCCGCCTCCTGTGCCTGTTTCAGCACATCTGTATCGGAAAACAGATTTGCAATTTTCATCTCCGGCAGTCCATGCTGGCGCACACCGAAAAAATCGCCCGGACCTCTCAAATGCAAATCCTGCTCCGATATATAAAAGCCGTCGTTCGATTCACACATGGTATGCATACGCTTTTTTGTAATCTCGCTGCCGCCGTGCGCAAACAATATGCAGTATGCCTGTTCTCCGCCTCTGCCGACTCGTCCTCTCAGCTGATGCAGCTGACTCAGCCCAAACCTCTCCGCATTTTCAACAACCATCACATTTGCATTCGGCACATCAACGCCAACCTCGATAACCGTAGTCGATACAAGTACATCTATTATGCCGTCGGAAAACTCCTGCATTACACTGTCTTTTAGGTTTGCGTTCATTTTTCCGTGAAGAAGTCCTATTCTCATATCCGGATACATTTTCTGTAGTTTTTCGGCAAGCTCCTGCGCATTCTGTAAATCCATTTTTTCCGTTTCTTCAATAAGCGGACATACAATATACACCTGTGTGCCGTTCTTTACATTTTTTTCTATAAACGCAAAAACGCGTTTGCGCATATTCTCACCCACCGCATACGTTTTTACGGGTTTACGCCCCGGCGGCAATTCGTCTATTACGGATAAATCCAAATCGCCGTACAATATAAGCGCAAGCGTTCGCGGAATAGGTGTTGCCGTCATAATCAGTACGTGCGGTGCCGCCGCTTTATGTGCCAGCTTTGCACGCTGGTTTACGCCGAATCTGTGCTGTTCATCAGCTATTACAAGTCCAAGGTTACCATACTGCACGCTCTCCTGTATAATAGCGTGTGTACCAACAACAACGTCCGCAAGTCCAAGCTCTATGCTTTCGGCAACGGTGCGTTTTTCTTTTGCTTTCATACTTCCCGTCAAAAGTAAAACTCTTATTCCGGTGTTTTCAAACAATTTTTGCAATGTTTCAAAATGCTGTACCGCCAGAATTTCCGTCGGTGCCATCATCGCCGCCTGAAATCCGTTTTTCACCGCAACGTAAATCGCACCGGCAGCAACGGCGGTTTTACCTGAACCAACGTCACCCTGAACAAGCCTGTTCATAGGGTGCGGCTTTGCCATATCGGCGGTTATTTCGTCGATAACTCGTCTTTGAGCATTTGTCAGCGAAAACGGTAACAATTTAAAAAAGTCGTTTATACATTCAATATTTTCAAACACATTTGACTCTTCCTGAACAATACCCTTGCGGCGAATATCCATCGCAAGCTGCAACACAAACAGCTCTTCAAACACAAACCGCCGCCGTGCAATCGTATAATCATCAAATGTGTTCGGAAAATGCACATTCTGCATAGAATAGCCTATGTGTGACAGCTTATATTTTTCACGTATACAGTCCGGCAGAATTTCAGGCATCTGCGCCGCCCCTTTCACAGCCTGTTCCATCGCCGTGCGCACAATCCGCTGTGTCAGATTTTCCGTAAGTCCGTAAATTGGAACTATTTTACCGGTGACTTTGTTTTCGTTTTCCTTTTCGTATTCGGGCGTGATAATACTGCGCCTGCCGGATTTTATTTCTATTCTGCCGTAAAATACATACTTTTCGCCCGGCACAAACTTGCCCTTTAAATAATTACTGTTATACCACACCGCCGTAATATCGGCGGTTTCATCAAAAAGTGTCAGTGTCTGCACCGTTAAATTTTTGCGTATGCGCCTTTCCCTCAACGGCGAAAAAACGGCAGCATAAATGCACACCGTTTCCCCGTCCGTCAATTCGCTTACAGGCTTCGTTTTTGTTCTGTCTTCATACCCTTTCGGGAAATAGTAAAGCAAATCTTTTATACTTTTTATATTCTTTTTTTCAAACAGTTTGGCTCTTGCCTCGCCTACGCCCTTTAAATACCTAATATTCTTATCAAGCATATCTCTCACTCAACCGCAACAACATAATAATACAAAGGCTGTCCGCCGCATTTGAGCAGTACCTCGGCATCTTCATATTTGCTCTCCAGCCGTTCCGCCAACTCTGTTGCTTTTTCCTTTTCAACATCACTGCCGTAATACACCGTAATAAATTCACTTTCATCGTCGGTCAGCAATTCTGTCAAATCCTCACATACCTGTTCGGCATTTGCACCGACTTTCTCGATTCTACCGCCCGTAATACCCAGTATGTCGCCCTCTTTTATGGTTTTGCCGTCCGCCTCTGTGTCACGCACCGCATACGTTACATTGGCAATCTTTACCCCTTTTGCGGCACTGTTCATACTATTTTCGTTAACTTCCGCCGACTCGTCCGCATTGAAATTCATCATAGCCGTCACAGCCTGCGGCACGCCTGTTGTAGGTATTACCACGATATTGCGACCGCAAAGCTCTTTTGCCTGATTTGCGGCAAGAATGATATTTTTGTTATTCGGGAATACAAATATATTCTCGGCATTTGTTTTCATTGCGGCATTTAAAATATCGTCCGTACTCGGATTCATCGTCTGACCGCCCTCAATAACCTCATCGACTCCCAAATCCCTGAAAATATCCGCAAAACCATCTCCGGCGCAAACAGCCACAAATCCGAATTTTTTCAACTGCTCGCTCTCCGTCCGCTCCGGTTTCTCCTCCTGACCGCTCTGCGCCTCTTTTATCAGGCTCTGATGCTGATGCTTCATATTATCAATTTTAATATTAATCATACTTCCGAGTAAAATCGCTTTTTCGAGTATGAATCCCGGATGGTTCGTGTGAATATGCACCTTGACAATTTCATCATCATCTATCACGAGCATACAATCGCCCTTTTTCTCTATTGTATTTTTGAAAAGCTCCACATTCACATCAGAACGCTTTTTCTCCACAATAAACTCCGTACAATAGCTGTACTTTATGTTTCCGGACACCTCAGCCTGTTTCGGTGCCGCGGCGTTTGTATCTGTGTGCGGCTCTCCGCTTTCGACAGCCGTACCGGTTTTGAGAAATTCAAGTGCACCTTCAAGAATACACATCCAGCCTTTTCCGCCGGCATCAACCACACCGGCCTGTTTGAGTGCCGGAAGTATGTCGGGAGTTTTGGCAAGTGCTTTATTGCCGCGTTCCACCGCCGCGCTCATCACATCGGTAATGTCTATTTTACTCCTTGCCGCTCTGACCGCTCCCTCTGCCGCCTCTCTCGCTACAGTCAAAATAGTACCCTCTGTCGGATTCATAACAGCCTTATATGCCGTATCAGACCCCTCTTTGAGTGCATCGGCAAGCATTTTTGCATCACACTCTTTTTTCCCTTTCAGACTCTTTGATATACCGCGGTAAAACTGAGAAAGAATAACTCCGGAATTGCCTCTTGCACCGCGCAGTGTTGCGTTTGCGGCGGTATCTGCCGTTTTTGTAAGCAAATCCGATCTGCTTTCCGTCAGTGCCGCCGCCATAGCTTTGCTCGTAAGTGACATATTAGTACCTGTATCTCCGTC
Source organism: uncultured Lachnospiraceae bacterium (assembly GCA_964422725.1). Taxonomy (GTDB): domain Bacteria; phylum Bacillota; class Clostridia; order UBA1381; family UBA1381; genus CAKSNH01. Next base: position 39,264 of record CAYRCC010000001.1, on the reverse strand, counting down.
GGGAACCGGAAACACATTCAGTTCATCTACCAACTGCCTGTTATTGTATAAATTGTTTGCTCCGGAAATCATCATTTCCGCAAACAATTGCCCGTTCAGCTTTTCTATGATAATCTCCCCCTTTACTCGTCTACCCTTATTCCGTCTACCTTAACCGTAACCTTGCCCACTTTCAGACCTGTAGCCTGTTCCAGCTTATACTTTACATTATTTACAATACTGTTGCTTACAACGTTAATATTCACTCCGTACTCAACCATAACGTGTATTTCCAGCATAATACCGCCGTCAACCACGTCAACCATTATTCCCTTTGTCATAGCCGACGGTTTCAGCAAATTTACAAGTCCGTCCTTTTTATTGCGCGCCACCATTCCCACAACTCCGTAACACTTTGTTGCCACAGCGCCTGCCATTCTCGCTATAACAGTGTTGCTTACCAATATATCTCCCAAACCGCTCTCAATCTTAATTGCCATTATACATAAGCCTCCTTATTCATATTTACTGTTTCTATTTTACTACAAATTCTTTCGCAAGTCTATATTTTTATTAAATCTTTTTTGACAGGTAAAATATATAATCTGCGCGTTACAGCTTTTCAAATATTCCATAGCTGCCTGTGCGCGTTCATCGTCATACTGTATAAATGCATCGTCCATAATCAGAAAGCTTTCTTTGCCGGAAAATATCTTTTTCCAAATTGCAAGCCTTAACGACAGATATACCGCATCAAACGCCGCATTGCTCAAATATGCGCTGTCCAATATAAGCTTTTTTCCGCCTACGGACAAGTCAAAACTCTTGCTTAGAAAAACCCGCCCGTATCTGCCCTTGGTTATACGCGAAAAAATCTCGCTCACTTCATCTGCCAGTTTTGGCATAAATCCGCTTTGATGCTCGCGAACAGCCTCATTTACGGTATCTGTCACCAGTTTTATACATTCCAAATCGCGGTACATTTTATTCAGCTGTCTTTCTTTTATTTCAATTTGTCTTTGCAGTTTTTCGCCGGACTGCGGTTCGTATTCCGTTTTGCTTTCCAAAACGAGTATATCTCTCTGAATTTCGGCTATTCTCTCGGTTATCGAAATGTATTCGTTTTTTATGTCGATTTCATTATAAAATTCTTTCAAATCTTCATCGGGCACAGCTTTGTCAAGCTCTTTTTTTAAATCATCTACTCTGCTCGCCTTAACCGCAAATTTGCGGTTTAACTCCAAAAGCTCTTTCTTTCTCCGCTCCTTTTTTTCATTATACACACGTTCGTATTCCTCCGCACTGCGCACGCCGTAACTTTTAAGCAAATCCTTTACCCTGACCGCACTCCTGCTTTTCTCGTTTCCATACACCGCCGCCACCGTCAAAATCAGTGCCGCCGCTGCCGCCGCCGATACAGCCGCAAAATAAAACGCTTTACAAAGCACTCCAAAAAGTGTCGCCGCCAAAGCCGCCGCCACCGCAAGCATCACAGCCGCAAGCACTCCGCTCCGTACAATATTGCCGTTTTTTTTCGCCTTTACCGAAAATTCATAAGGTGTCGGCATTGTTTCTTCTTTTTCCGCACGCTCTTCGTCGGCTATACAGTTTTTCAGTTCCTCACATTCTTTGCTCAGCTCCAAAAGTTCGTTGTACTTTTTCAGCACCTCAAACTTTTTTGCAAGTTCACCCAAATATTTCTTTCGGTCGCAAAGCTGTGAATATTTCCGTTTTTTCTCTTTCAGCAAAGCACGGTTTTGCAAATACTCCGAATAGCTCTTCTGCACGCCGCACAAATCGTTTTTCAGCTCGGATATTTCCCTTTCGTATGTGTCAACACCTTTTTTCCCGGAAATCCTTTTTCGTTCGGAGTCTAAAATCTTCAATGCGGTTTCATACGAACCGCTGTCGCCGACACTCTCCGCAAGTCTGTCGGCAACCTCACCGCCAACCGTCGTTTTTGTGCTGTAGCTTTCCATAAACAGCAAATCCGAAAATGCCTTTTCTCCCACATACGGCAATTCCTCGCTTATATCCCCTGACACCTTTTCACCGCTGTTTAAGTCCGTAATGCTTATAACGTCCTCCTTTGCCGTTTTACCGAAAACACGGCTGATTCTGTAATGCGATATATCCATACTGCCTGACATACATTTCCCGTCAGCCGGCATATAACGCTTACGCGCAACGGTGCGTATATCGCTTTTTCTGCCGGCGTCCATACCGTAAAGCATTGCTTTTATAAAAGCGCATACGGTTGTTTTTCCGGCTTCGTTGCCGCCGTATATAACATTAACACCGTCATTAAAAATTATCTCTTTATCTTTTATTCCTCCAAAACTTTCGATATATACCGATTTAATCAAACAAATCACTCCGTCCGTCAAAAGCTCCGACTCCAACCCTGAGTGCTCTCTCGTATTGCGCCTTTTTCACAGCATCACTTTCATTTTTTATTTTATCAAGCATTTTTCTCACAAAAATTCCCATAACTGAGTAATCATTTGCAAGGCTTTCATAATCAACATACTCTCCCGTATTATCCTCAATCCTGACAAAAAAACACTCGTTTTCAAGCGTTCTTTCCAGATATTCCGCCGACACATCAAAACCACATTCGCCAAACAAACCGATACGATACAAATTATTCTTTTGCATATCCCGACATACCGCTTCCGAAAGCTCTGAGTTACTTTCATATTCGCCGGCATCATACCTAAGCGTATAGTATTCACGTGCCGGAGTTGTCTGATAGCGCAAATTCACACTGTTCTTTTCGACGTTTCCGATTATAAAACCGTTTTTGCCCTCCTCATCAAAACCGTGTCCGGCAGGTGAACCCGAATACGCATAACAGCCGCTGCCGATTTTTTGGATACCGCTGTAGCTGTGTATATGTCCGAGTGCTGAATAATCAAAATTTTTCAGCAGTTCTCTGTCAAGTAAATTATATGCACCGTCCGAAAAATCGCCGTGCATAACAAGTATATTTGTCTTTCCGCCGTTTTCCGTTTCGGTAAGAAGCGGTATACGCTGATAATCCTTTAAAAACGACGCGCCCCATATAACGCAATCCGAAAACTCGACACACTCCAATTCACCGCCGAAAATATGTACATTTTCGCTCCACGCGATTTTATCGTATATACGTGTTTTCGGGTCGTGATTTCCGGCGGCAATAAATATTTCGGTTCCGCGAATATCACCGAATCTCGCATTTGCATATTCTGCCTCTTTTACACATTCCGCATTGTCGAACAAATCACCCGCTATAAGCAAATATTCAACATCCTCACTCTTTGCGGTATCGATAATGTAATCAAATACATTCAAAAGCTCTTTTTTTCGACACTTTGCGCGCTCGTCGTCCAGTGCATAAAAGGTACTTCCCAAATGCAAATCCGCAGTATGCAGTATTTTTGCCACTTTTATTCACCACCCTCCTTAGGTATTACCTCAAGCGAACGCATAATATCCTTGCGTGCCTTAGAACTGTACTGTGCGTAATACTTATGTGTCACTTCGATATTTTTATGTCCCATAAGCTCCGCGACCATCTTTATATCTATTCCATCCTCAAGCAAATTACATGCAAATGTTCTGCGAAGTGCATGAGGGCGCGTTTTATCAGGGTGAGTTATTCCGACAGTCATACAATATTTTTTCAAAAGCTTTTCCACAGCCGCAACCGTAATTCTTTTGCCGAGTCTGCTTAAAAAAAGCGCATTTTCGGCTGTCTGTTTTTTCTCTTTCCGCTCCTCGATATACGCAAAAAGCTCATTCTGCACCTGAACAGGCATAAATATTTCCTGTTCGTCACCGCCTTTGCGCGTCACTATAAACGACGAAGTTTCAAAACAAACATCTGTCACGTCCAAATTTATCAGCTCACTTACACGAACGCCCGTTCCCAGATATGTAACAAAAATGGCAATATCTCTCTGTTTTCTGTTCAAATACTCCGTCAAATCCCTGCCTGTAAAGTATTTTTCGCCATTATAAATCACATCGAGTATGCGTATGGTTTCTTGAGTGGTAAGCGGTTTTTTTATTTTTTGGCTGATATTTGCAAAATCCACCTTATCCGTAATATTTTGAGATATTTTATCGGTTTTGTACAGATACACAAACAGTCCGCGCACAGCCGACAATTTTCTGTTTATGCCATACGGTGAGTTGTGTACGATTCGGCGCACTTCTCTGCCGTCCGCTGTTTTTGTGTGAATTTCATACTCACGCAGATAAGCCTTGAAATTTATAAAATCTTCAACCGTAACCTCATTCATATGTTCGGGCGTAAAATCCTCAAGTTTCTCTATATCCTTATACTTAAACAGTTTTAAATAATTCAAAAACGTGCGGATATCAATGCTGTAACCCAGCTGTGTGTTTACACTGTCACCGTCATAATACGTTTGAATAAACGAAAACACAAAATCCGGCAGCTCCGACAAATAATTTGAAAGATATGTATATTTGTTCATAATTAATCTTCCTTCTGCATTTTTTTGTAACAACATTATAATTTTTCTAACTTTGCAAATACCGCCATTAATCGTTTTGTTCCCACACTGTCAAACGCAATTTCCAGTTTTACGTCGTTTCCGATCGGCTGTGCCGATATGATAAGTCCCTTCCCGAATTTTTTGTGTATAACCGCATCGCCAACTTTGAAATCAAGATTTGCACCGTCAAGTGCGGCGGACTGCGGTTTTGCGTGGGTCTGCATAAACTTTTCAACCGATTTTCCAAACGACTGCTTAATCGCATTTGCCCCGTTTGTTTCAATTCTTCTGTTCAGCGTTGCTTTTGCCGAAGTCTTTACCTCGATAAATTCGTCCGGAATTTCTTTTAAAAACCTTGACGGCTGATTATATGTAGTCGAACCGTACAATGTACGCATTTGTGTTCTCGTCACATACAAATTACGCTTTGCGCGCGTAACGGCAACATAACACAGTCGGCGCTCCTCCTCGATTTCCTCCGCACTTTGTATCGAACGCATACCCGGGAAAATTCCCTCCTCCATTCCCGTCAGAAATACATTAGGAAATTCCAGTCCTTTTGCACTGTGTATGGTCATCAAAACCGCTGCATCCTGTTCTTCGTCATACGAATCAATATCCGAAACAAGGGATACGCTTTCCAAAAACGTACCTAAATCAGTATTTTCCGTGCCTGACTCGTGTTCCTTTACCACAGACATAAACTCGTTCAGGTTCTCGATTCTTCCTTCACTTTCGACAGTCTTTTCGCAAGTAAGCATTTGCATATATCCCGTATCCTTCAAAACCTTTTCTACCAGCTCGGACACGCTAATCTCATCTTTGATTTTAATAAATCCGTTTATCATCTCAACAAACGCCAACAGCTTTTTCTCCGATTTCACAAGCTCCGGAATATGCTGTGCAACGGATATAACCGAAAACATACTTGTTTCTATTCCGTTTGCGGCACTCTGAGCTTTTTCGACAGTCGTCGCTCCTATGCCTCTTTTAGGCTCGTTTATGATACGTTTCAGACTGACATCATCGTGCGGATTTTGTATAACTCTCAAGTATGCTGTAATGTCTTTGATTTCTTTTCGGTCATAAAATCTGAGTCCCGACAATACTCTGTACGGTATCGCCTCGCGCAGAAACATTTCCTCAAGCACACGCGACTGTGCGTTTGTACGGTACAAAACAGCCGAGTCACTGTATTTTTCGCCGTTTGCTACGTTTTTTGCAATTTGTTTTGCTATAAATTTGCCTTCCTCGTGCTCGTTTGAGGCAACAAACATTCTTATTTTTTCACCCTTATTATTTTCCGTCCACAGTGATTTTCCTTTTCTTCCGGCGTTATTTCCTATAATTGAATTTGCCGCATTCAGAATATTTTGTGTTGAACGGTAGTTTTGTTCCAGCTTAATAATTTTTGCCGTTTTAAAATCCTGTTCAAAATCAAGAATGTTTCTGATATTTGCACCTCTGAATTTGTAAATACTCTGGTCATCATCACCGACCACACACAGCTGAAGATGCTTTTGCGCAAGCAGTCGTATGAGTGTATACTGCACATTATTTGTGTCCTGATACTCATCAACAAGAATATACCCGAATCTTGACTGATATTTTTCGAGTATATCGGGATTTTCCTTGAAAATTTTTACGGTGTAATTGATTATATCGTCAAAGTCGAGTGCGTTGTTTCTTTTGAGTTTTTTTTGGTACAGCTTGTATATTCTTGCAATAGTTGACATTCTAAAGTCGTTTGCATACATTTTTTCAAATGCATCCGCATCAATCATATCGTTTTTCGCGTTGCTGATAACGCTCTGCATAGCACGCGGCGGAAAATTTTTATCGTTTAAATCAAGCTCCTTTATACATTCCTTTATAACCGTCGACGTATCCGTTGTGTCATAAATTATGAAATTATTTTCAAATCCGAGCTTGTCTATTGTACGGCGCAAAATCCTCACGCATACTGAGTGAAACGTGCCGATCCACATATCATTTGCCATCACGCCAAGCATACTCTCTATACGGCTTTTCATTTCGTTTGCCGCTTTATTTGTAAACGTTATCGCCAAAATGTTGTACGGCCTTATATTTTTTTCTGCTATCATATACGCAATTTTGTTTACCAGAACCGTTGTTTTCCCGCTGCCGGCACCTGCCAAAATCAACAGCGGTCCGTCAAAATATTCAACCGCCTGTCTTTGCATATTATTTAATCCGTTCAGCAATTCCTGCATTTTTATTCATCTCCAATACCAATCAAAATTTTAACTGTCTGATATATTTTATCACAAATCACTTGTTTTGGCTAGACTTAAATAAATTATGTCTGATATTCACAGGAATTTTGTTCAGACATTCCCTGTTTATGAATTTGTTTTCGGTATAATAACCGCGCTGTCAGGTTAATTTAACATTGTGGATTGCGGCGGTTTTCTCTGTTTGCCGCAGTTTGCAAAGATTTCAGCAAGGGTGTTTACTATGTCCGAAAAAAATAATTCAAAAACAAAAAAAATACCATTTAAAGTCGGAATTATCATTTTGTCGCTGCTTATAGTATTTCCGACCTGTGCAATAATAAACCTGCACTGTGCCATTCCCGACGAAATCAGTATAAGCAGCGGCAGTGATTTTTCCTACAACCCGTTTCCGTTCACCTCCGTTTCACAGAAAAATGTGTTCAGGGAAGCAGCAAGCAATTCCTCGAATCCATTTTATACAAACGGAAACGGAATCACTCTAAACACATCTAATATCGGCAGTTACTATGTAAGCGTAAACCTTTTTGACAAAATTCCAATCAAAAACATAGCTGTCAATATTACACCGAAAAAATATGTACTTCCCGGCGGTGCTCCCATAGGAATAAAACTCCGCACCGACGGCGTTCTTATTGTCGGAATGTCATACGTTACAACCTCCGACGGTGAAACCGTCTATCCGGCAAAATCCGCCGGACTCAAAAGCGGTGACGTAATCACCGGCATAAACGGCAATAAAATCGTTTCAATCGACGATATGACATCACAAATCGGCAAAACCGACGGCATTTTCACCGTTACCGTACAGCGCAATGACAAAACCCTGCAAAAGGAAGTGACAGCTGTCAGAAGCGGCGACGACAACAGTTATAAAATGGGAGTATGGGTGAGAGATACTGCTGCCGGAGTCGGTACACTTACCTTTTACGACCCGCAAACAAACAAATACGCATCACTCGGACACGCCATAACCGATGTCGACACAGGCAGCATACTAAACGTTTTCTCGGGCAAAATAACCGTATGCAATATTGTGTCGGTGACGAAAGGTTCGCGTGGCAACCCGGGAGAGCTTATAGGCAGTTTTACCGGCAACAATATCGGTTCGATAGACCTGAACAGCGCTTTCGGAGTATACGGTACCGTCGAAAACCCCGAAAATATCAAAACTTTGGATATGATTGAGGTTGCCACAAGATTTCAAATCAGCGAAGGAGAGGCATATATTTTGTCAGATGTAGACGGAAACGGTGTCAGAAAATACACCGTTTCAATTCAAAAAGTTGCAAAGGACAATTCAAATAACAAAGGTATAATCTTCAAGGTTACCGATGCTGAACTTATAGAAAAAACAGGTGGTATTGTACAGGGTATGTCAGGCTCGCCTATAGTCCAGAATGATATGCTTGTCGGTGCGGTTACTCACGTGTTCGTAAACGACCCGACAAAAGGCTACGGTATTTTCGCCGAAAATATGATAGATAAAATCAATTCGATAAGTTAACAGCCTTTTTTCGTCACATGAAATCCTCAATTTTCATGTGACTTACATAAATACCGATAATACAGTACATTTTCTTATCCATTTTTTAGAAAATTTTATTATTTTTTTCAAAAAAGTATTGACAATATGTAAATTTGTGGTATTATTAATTTACGCAAACCGTTTTGCTAACCAACTACGTATATTGTATAAAATAAATTTTGTAACTTTGAAAGGGGACCATTATGAACAAAAAAATTAACGTACTGATCGCAGACGACTTCCGCTCATTTTCGGATGATTTATCAAACTACCTCAACACGCAAAGTGACTTTAACATTGTAGCAAAAGCGTATGACGGACTTGATGCATTTGAAAAAATCACCTCTCTAAAACCCGACGTGGTCATTTTAGACGTATTCATTCCGAGTATGGACGGGCTCTCGATTCTGAAAAAACTGCAAAACACACCTCTCGAAAAGAAACCCGTATGTATTCTTACATCAATATCCAATTCGCAAAGCATTATGAATACGGCACTTTCCGTCGGAGCGGCATACTATGTACTCAAGCCGATAGGCGATCTTTCGCTGTTTGCGGATTTAATACGCGAATTTGCCCGTTCCGGTCAGGAAACCGGCGCAAAAACCGTACTAAGCACACCCATCGTGCCGACACCGTCACAAAATTCGTTTGACCTCGAAACAATAGTCACCGATTTTATTCACGAGCTTGGAGTACCGGCGCACATCAAGGGGTATCAATACATACGTACTGCCATAATGATGGTTACGGAAAATATGGAAATGATAAACTATATAACAAAGCAGTTGTATCCAAGCATTGCCAAGCAGTACGCCACCACCTCAAGCCGTGTTGAACGTGCAATACGCCATTCCATCGAGGTTGCATGGAGTCGCGGCAAGCCCGAAACGATGAACGAAATTTTCGGCTATACCATTCATACCGGTAAGGGCAAGCCTACAAATTCCGAGTTTATCGCTATGGTAGCCGACAGAATAAGACTCAGTATCAAACAATAATCGCAAACCCCACCCTACTGTAGGCAAATCGTTCTGAGTTTGGCTAATGCTTTGGATTTGTTGGTTTTTTAAATTTTTAACGGATTTTCTCTGTCCTGAAAACCTTAAGCTTTCAGCAGTTTTGCCTACAGTGTCCTTTGGATTTCAAAATTATATATCAGACGGCTTTGCAGACACTCATTTTAATGAGTCTTTAAAAGTAACTTCCGCACCTTTGCTCACGATAGTGTCTATAAGCTCAGGCTCTGTGAAAAAGCCGTCTACTTTGTTGTTTTGACCCACAACAACCGCAATACCGAAAGTATTATTTGTAAATTTCTCCGCCGCAGAGCGTATGCTGTCGTCCTCGCTTACCGCCATCAGCCGTACCCTTTTATCTTTATACTCACCGCTTTTCTTTTTATAAAACATCAGCTCTTTCACAAAATCTATATTATATTTTTCTTTCTGTACAAATATATTCATTATCAAAAACACACATAAGAATACAACCGAAAAATTAAATTCCGATTTCAGCATAAGTACAGCCGACAATGTAGTCAACGCACAAACCATAGCACCCGATATTATACGCATTGCACATTCACCGTTTTTTCTTCCTATTGATGATATAATAATCTTTTTTAATATAACACCGCCGTCAAGCGGCAATATAGGCAATATGTTTATTGCAAACAGTGCAAAATTTTTTACCGCGAAATCAAAAAGCCATATATTTGCGACATACCTGTTGATAATCATTCCGATAAACGCAAAAACAATATTTACAATCGGCCCTGCCATATACAGCAAAATCTCATCATAAATACTGTATACTATTTGATTTTTCAGCCTTAAATTCACACCGAACGGTTCAATTACTATATGTGACGGCAAAAGTCCGATGTATAAAGCCGCCAAAAGGTGCGCAGTTTCGTGAATAAGCATTATTGCATATGTTACAGCCAACATTTCAAGCTGTCTGTTAATATAACAAAATACAAAGAGTACAACCGTCAGCGGATTTATATATATCCGTCTGCCGAGTTTAATCATAAAAAGTTTCTTTTTCATTTCACTGTGCCGCGGCATCAATACCGCCGGAAACATTCGCGTTTTCGTCCTCTACCAGCATATCCGCGACAGTCGACATAGTGGAAACAGTGTTATTAAAAATCCATTTGAAGTCTGTATTATGTGCAAGCGCATATGCGCGGAAATTGTTTACGGATTTTGAAAACGGCATATCATACACGGTACACATATACAAAAACAAAAATATCACAATACACATAACGGTCTGTCCGACCCACTTTTTCAGCACAGGTTTCTCGCTATTCACTTATATTCCTCCAATTCACAATACTCTGTAAATTATATGCACCAAAAGCCCGGTTAATGCAAAAACATTCAAAACTCACAGCAAAGCACATATTCGTCGGGAAACCGTACAATGAACAAATCACGAAAATAGGAATGTTGCGCGCATAATTTTGAGATAAAAATAAAATATGCCGATACTGTCAACATTTTGTCAACAGCATCAGCATATTTAACTCAACCAAACCAAAAACCTACAGTTTTGCGCCGCACTTTGCGCAATATAGATTTTCAGCAGAATTCAGATTTTCACATTCCGAACAGATAACAGAATTTTTTGCATCGGCAATCTGCACCTTAATTTCCTTAAGTTCATCATTCAGCTCATCGAGTACCGAGCAGTTTTCGCCGACCACGTCCGTAAATTCCACACCTTCCCTATGCTGCTCATAAACGTACTTTCCTATAGCCGCATATACGTCATTCATCTTTTTTTCAATATCATTCTGAGCAAACTTCAGTTTAGACTGCTCTATAAAGCTCTCAGACTTTTTAACAACACTTTTTGTCATTTTGCCTGTTTCATCAATCACATTGGAGGCAACTGTTTTCACTTTTTGGGAAATGTTATCTATATCCATAATTGTTCACTCTCCTCACTTTCATATTATACTAATATTATATTCCTATTTTTATTGTTTTGTTATTGAACGGCACAGACAATTTTCAACAGCATACCAGAAAATCTTCCACACTGTCAAAAATGTAATCCGCGCCTTGCTCCTGAAAATAGCCGCGCATTTCTTTACCGTTTATTCCAGTCAGCACTGCCGCAAAGTCAGCCCCCATAGCCTGCGCCGCCAAAATATCGGCACCGGCATCACCGACAACAAGCGTGCGCTTTATCGGTTCGGCATCATAATCACCGTTTACTATTTTTTCATCATCGTAATCCGTACCGTACAGTGCCTTTAAAAACATATATGGGTGCGGCTTTGTGAGTGCATTGTTATTCAACATCTTTTCGGCTTGCTTTACATAATCGTAGTTGCTCAAACCGTCTTTGGCAAAATACTCAAGAACTTTCCAGTCTTTAAGCGGCTGAATCATTTCTATATACGGTCTGCCCGTGCCTGTACAAACACGTTTTTCTTTTCCGAGCATTTCCAACAGTTTTATAAGCTTTGCTTTGTCAACTATAGGCTCTTCCTTAAACAGCAATCCGCTCTTACCGCGATTTTTCGGAAAAGCTCCGTATTGTGCAAAAAACAGCTCATCTCCCAAAAACCATTCCTGAAACAAGCACTGCATAGTCTGCCACATAACGGAGTTTCTCTTGAGCCATTCAAAATCCAATCCGCACTTTCGCGAACATTCCAACGCAAGATTATCATACTCGCTTATAATGTTTTCCGGCATTTTTCGGATATATTCCAACACCGCCGAAAAATCACTGTTCTCCGCACAGCATATCAACGCAACACACATAACTACATATCCCAAATCCCAATTTGAATTTACGCCGCGCTTTTTCAGCTCCACTACAATTTCATCATCGCAAAAAACTCTTTTTCGTATTTCCTGCAAGTTTTTCATACACTCCGCCGAATTGATTGTTACGCCGCGCTTTGAGCCGAGATATTCCCATACGGTCAACGCCGCCACATTCCAATAATTTTCCTCACTCGTTATAACCCCGTCCATATCAAATATAACAGTGTCATACTTGTCCAGAAATTCCGCCAGCTTATACATTGCATTCACCGCCGTTAATCGTCCATTCAATATTTCCGGCAACTCCGCTTGTCATACCGGCACGTTCGGAATTAAGGTACAATGCGCGATTCAGTGTAACTCCCAGACTTCTGAATATTGCCTCCCAAATATGATGTCCGTTTACGCCCTTATACAAATCAATATGCAGTGTACAGCAAGCCCCCTGAACAAAGCCTTCAAGGAATGTTTCCAAATCCTGTGTGTCCATACCCTCAACCTTTTCGGTAAGTTCAATGCCGTGAAAATCAATATTAAAATACGCGCGGCTCTCAAAGCTTATGGCACATTCAGCTTTTGCCTCATCAATTATTCCGATTCCGTCCGCATAACCCATAACGCCGTTTCGGCGGTTAAGCCTTACATATTCAGCCACAGCCTTTCCCAATGCAATTCCCAAGTCCTCACAGATAACGTGTGTAAGCACAAACTTGTCCAGTTTAACTGCGGCGGTTATATTAAATCCGCCGCGCCACGCAATATGTTCAAGCATATGGTTCAAAAATGTAACGGTAGTGTCGATTCTGTCGCGGTAATCGCTTTTAAGCGGCGAAAAATCCAAAACAACCGTCATTTCCGACTCTGTCGTTTTTCTCGTAACCTTTATTTCTTTATCCATCAAATTTTGCTCCTTTGTAACAACAGTCCTCCGTAAAAGCGGTAAAAACACTTTACGATTCTACCGCAAGCAAACTCAAAAAACGTTGGCAGCCTACTATATGTTACTTTCTTTCTTTCACCGCCAAGCCGTGCGTGTCAAATCCTTCAACCTTTGCAAATTGATAAGCATAACCGCGCACCTTTTCAAAACCGTCCTTTGAAACATAACCCACCGACGACCTTTTCAAAAAGTCAAAGACCGAAACACTCGAATACGTCTTTGCAAAACCGCCCGTAGGCAATATTGCGTTAGGTCCGAGCACAAAATTGCAAAGAGTAACGGGAGTGTAGTCACCCAGTAAAATCTCTCCGGCATTTTTGATTTTCGGAAGTACATCAAACGGCTTTTCTGTCATAACCTCCATATGCTCAGGTGCATACTCGTTTACAAAGCCAAGCGACTCCTCAAGCGAATTTGTGATTATTGCACCGCCGTATGTAGAAAAGTTTGTTGTTATAAACTCTTTTCGTTTCGGCGAAATTTTCTCAAGCTGACGCTCTACAATCGGTATTACTTTATTTACAAGCTCCTCAGAATTAGTCACAAGCAGTGCCGCACTGTCCGGTCCGTGTTCTGCCTCAATCATCCAATCAAGCGCAACCTTTTCCGGATCGGCATTTTCGTCCGCAAGAATAATTGCCTCGCTCGGACCTGCCGGCAATCCGGTGTCTATATAATTTGCAAGCACTCGCTTTGCGGCGGTCGCATAACTGTTTCCCGGACCTATAATTTTATGACACTTAGGAATGGTTTGTGTTCCGTAAGCTACAGCCGCTACCGCCTGAATACCGCCCACTTTATATATTTCCGTAATACCGATAATCTTAGCCGCCGCCAAAATCGCATCGTCCACCTCACCTTTTTCGTTCGGAGGAGTAACAACCACTATTTTCGGCACTTTGGCAACAACTGCCGGTACACCGAGCATACAAAGTACCGACGGAAAACTTCCTTTACCATGCGGAACATACAAGCATACATCTACAATAGGAGTTGTTTTCTCACCCACCATCAAACCGTCGTCCACCATAGTAAACCACATTTCTTCAGGCAGCTGTTTTTCGTGAAAATCATAAATGTTCTTATACGCATACTCAATCGCCTCGCGGGTCTTGACATCGCAATTGTTGTAACCGTTTTCTATTTCTTCGGCGGTAACCTTCATCTGTGCCGCCGTCAGCTGTACTTTATCGAACTTTGCGGTATACTCCAAAACAGCCTCATCACCGCGATTTTTAATGTCGTTCGATACCTCCGTCGCAACCTTCATCTGCTCTGTAATATCAAGCTCGGCTCTGCGCATAATAAACTCTTTTTTTTCATTTGTCATTTCGGACAATTTGTAAACGTTCATGCTTCGTATTTCCTTTCATTCGTGATAACCGATTTAATTTATTATATCTTTCAGTTTGTCAAAAAACGATTTTCTCTGCTTATAATTTTTGTCGTCGTCTTCCGCGGCAAACTTGCGAAGTAAATCCTTCTGATTATTTGTAAGTTTTTTAGGCACTTCTATTTTTACAGTCACATACTCGTTACCGTTGCCGTTGCCGCGCATATACGGCACGCCTTTATCACGCAGACGGAAAGTAGTGCCTGTCTGTGTTCCTTCCGGTATATCAATTTTAACCTTACCGTGAATTGTAGGAACTTCAATCTTATCTCCGAGTGCCGCCTGTGCAAACGTAATAGGAATGTCAACGTAAACATCTGCCCCGTCACGCTCAAAAACCTCGTGCTTTTTGATGCTTACAATAACAATTAAATCACCGTTAGGACCACCGCGCTCACCAGGCTCGCCTTTACCGCTGAGCTGAAGCGGACGTCCGTCGTCAATACCCGCCGGAATTGTAATTTTAATCTTTTTGTTTACTCTTACCTTTCCTGTTCCGCGACAGTCACTGCAAGGAGTTTTTATAATTTTACCCGTTCCGCCGCAATTAGGACACGTAACGGTATTCTGAATTACAGTACCCATAAAGCGCTGCTGCTGTGTTACCTGACCGCTGCCGTGACAGTGACCGCACGTGTCGGCAGTAGTCCCCGGTGCGGCTCCCGTACCGTGACACTTAGCACAGTTTTCCTGTTTATTTATGCTGATTTCCTTTTCACAGCCAAACGCCGCCTCTTCAAACGTAATACTGATTCTCTGCTGAATATCCCTGCCGCGCTTAGGACCGTTTTTTCTTCTCGAACCGCCGAAACCGCCACCAAAAAAGTCACCGAAAATATCGCCCAAATCAAAATCAAAACCGCCGAAACCGCTGCCGCCTCCGGCACCGCCCGCGCCGAAATTCGGGTCAACTCCGGCATGACCGAACTGGTCGTAACGCGACTTTTTATTCGGGTCGCTTAAAACCTCATACGCCTCGTTTACTTCTTTAAATTTAGCCTCAGCCTCTTTATCTCCCGGGTGTAAATCCGGATGATACTTTTTCGCTTCTTTTCTGTATGCTTTTTTTATTTCAGCGTCCGACGCGCCTTTATTTACGCCCAACACCTCATAATAATCTCTTTTATCTGCCAAATCTTTTCACCTGCCAAATTATTAAGGAAATACTGACATATAAAAGTAAAAACATCATAAATTGAGTCCATCAGCAATCCCTTTACATTATACTAAATTTTTTTCTGTTTGTAAAGCATTTTAATATTTTATTGTGTTAAATTGTTAAAATGCATAATAAATCAATATCTATTTCAGCAAAATTAGGAAGTTTCACAGAAACTTCCTACAGTCTATTTTTGAAAGGCTGTCAACATTTTGTCGACAGCCCTCTGTGCCTTTATTAAATTAATGATTAGTTCTTATCATCATCAACCTCGGTGTAATCCGCCTCATAAACGTTGTCATTTTGTGCGCCCTGTGAGGCATCATTCTGTGCACCGCCCTGTGCGCCGTTTTGCGCGCCCTGCGGATTAGCCTGTGCATACAGCTTTTCGCTTACCGCGTAGAATTTCTTTGAAAGCTCATCGGTAGCGTTCTTAATAGCCGTCGAATCGGTACCCTTTAATGCCTCTTTAACCTTGTCAATTTCAGCCTGCAAGTCGTTTTTGTCATTTGCGTCAATCTTGTCACCGATTTCACCCAACGTTTTCTCCGACTGATAAACAAGCTGTTCTGCACTGTTTCTTGTTTCCACTTCTTCTTTACGCTTTTTATCTTCTTCAGCGTACTGTTCGGCATCCTTTACAGCCTTTTCGATATCGGCATCACTCAGATTAGTTGACGACGTAATCGTAATCTTCTGCTCGTTTCCTGTACCCAAATCCTTTGCGGATACTTTAACTATGCCGTTAGCATCAATATCAAATGTTACTTCGATTTGAGGTACACCTCTAGGTGCCGGTGCAATACCCGTCAGGTTAAAGTTACCCAAGGTCTTATTATACTGCGCCATCTCACGCTCACCCTGAAGTACGTGTACTTCAACGCTCGTCTGACCGTCTGCCGCTGTTGAAAATACCTGTGATTTCTTGGTAGGGATAGTAGTATTTCTTTCTATAAGCTTTGTGAACACTCCGCCCATCGTTTCGATACCCAACGACAACGGTGTTACATCAAGCAATAGAATATCTTTAACTTCACCGCCGAGTACGCCTGCCTGAACTGCCGCACCGATAGCAACACATTCATCAGGGTTAATGCCCTTATGCGGCTCCTGACCCATTTCCTTTTGTACAGCCGCCTGAACTGCCGGTATTCTCGAAGAACCGCCGACCAAAAGAACCTTGTTGATTTCACCCGTTGAAAGTCCTGCGTCCTTCATTGCATTTCTGATACATACCAATGTTCTTTCTACCAAATCAGCTGTCAGCTCATCAAACTTAGCTTTTGAAAGTGTAACGTCCAAGTGCTTAGGACCTGTCGCATCAGCTGTAATGAACGGAAGATTTATATTTGTAGTAGTCATACCTGAAAGCTCGATTTTAGCTTTTTCGGCAGCCTCTTTCAATCTCTGCATAGCCATTTTATCCGTTGACAAATCCACACCGTTTTCTTTTTTGAATTCATCTACAAGATAATTGATTATTTTCTGGTCAAAATCATCACCGCCGAGTCTTGTATCACCGTTTGTCGAAAGAACCTCGAATACGCCGTCACCGATTTCAAGAATAGATACATCGAACGTACCGCCGCCCAAGTCATAAACCATAATCTTCTGATCGGTATCGTTCATACCGTAAGCAAGAGCTGCCGCTGTAGGCTCATTTATAATTCTCAAAACCTCAAGACCCGCAATTTTACCGGCATCTTTTGTAGCCTGTCTTTGAGAATCCGAAAAATACGCCGGAACAGTAATAACAGCTTGAGTTACGGTTTCACCGAGATACGCTTCGGCATCGTTTTTCAGCTTTGTCAAAATCATAGCCGAAATTTCCTGCGGTGTATACTTGTTGTCATCAATCTGCACCTTATAATCAGAACCCATTTCTCTTTTAATGGAAATAATTGTCTTGTCAGGGTTTGTAATTGCCTGTCTTTTTGCAACCTGACCAACAATTCTTTCACCCGTTTTCTGGAAAGCAACAACCGACGGTGTGGTTCTCGAACCCTCAGAGTTTGTTATAACTGTCGGGTTTCCGCCCTCCATAACCGCCACACACGAATTTGTTGTACCTAAATCTATACCAATAATCTTTGCCATTTTGAATTACCTCCTGAATTTATACATTAAAATTAGTTTGCTACCTTTACCATACTGTGGCGCACTACCTTAGTATCCTTGTACATATAGCCTTTCATAAGTTCCTGCGCCACTATGTTCTCACCAAGATTTTCATCTTCAATGTGCATAACAGCATTATGAAGGTTGGGGTCAAATTCCTTACCGACCGCCTCAATCGGTGCCACGCCAAGCTTCGCGAGGATATCGTCAAACTGTTTTGATATCATAACAACGCCCTCTTGAATTTTCTTTGCCTCATCGCTCTCAGCCGCCGTAAGTGCCGCGCGCTCCAAATTATCGGCTATCGGCAGTACCGCCGCAACCGTATCTGTCAATGCATCGGTATATCTTGCCTCTTTTTCGCGCTGAGTGCGCTTTTTGTAATTGTCATACTCAGCCGCAAGGCGCATATACCTATCTTCAAGCTCCTTTACTTTTTCTTCAAGCTCCTCCTCTTTTGATACGGTGTTTTCGGTTTCTTCATTTTCGCCGACATCACCGATATCGCTGTTTTCTTCATTCTTCACTTCTTCGGTCAATTATATCACTCACTTTCCATATATAATTCATACAATAATTTATCTATCTGTGACGCAATGCAATCAAGCGATGCCACAACCTTAGCATAATCCATTCGTTTCGGACCTATAACACCGATTTTCCCGACTACCTTATCACCCAAAGAATAATTTACCGTTACCAGACTGCAATCGTGCAGCTGTTTAAATTTGTTCTCCGCGCCTATAACTATACGCGCATCTTCGTTTTCTTCCGATTTGTCGATTATTGAACGCAGATTTTTCTGATCCTCCAAAAAACCAAACATTTCCTGTGCCTTTTTCAAATCACTGTATTCCGGCTGGTTCAAAATCGACTTTGCATTGTTTACATAAACCTCCGTTTCATCAAGACTCTCAATTGTCTTGTATATGAAATTCAGAATTTGTATCAGTGATTTCGGGTGCAGGTTAATTACACCTTCTATTTCGCTTTGCACTTCCTGAATTTTATCAAACGTAATTGCATCAATTGTAAGTCCGGATAATTTGCGATTCAGTATTTCTGCCAAATTTGCCGCGAGCTTGTCGTCAAGCGGTATGTTCATTATCTGATTTTTAATGATACCGGCTTTTGTGACCAATATCAGCATTACCGTGTCACCGCCAAGCGACACCAAGTCAAGCTTTTTAATCTCCGACTGATGAAAAACAGGCGCGGTAACCACTGTTGTGTAGTTTGTCATTGCCGAGGCAATCATACTGGCTTTTTTTATTATGCTGTCAAGACGGTCTACCTTTTTCCTAAACTCAAGCTGCATTTTTTCCATAGTTTCCACGCCCATCTGGTAACGCTGCATAAGTGAATTTACATAAAAACGATATCCCATATCCGACGGTATTCTGCCTGCCGATGTATGAGGCTGAACCAAGTAACCTAATTCCTCCAAATCAGCCATTTCATTTCTTATGGTCGCACTCGACAAACCCAGCTCATTCTTTTTTGAAATTGCCCTCGAACCGACAGGCTCGGCAGTACCGATATATTCATCAATAATTGCCTGAAGAATTTTCTTCTTTCTGTCATTCAGCTCCATCTGTACCGCCTCCTTTGTTATTTTATTAGCACTCAACGTTTGCGAGTGCTAATAATTACATTATTAAAATACCACCTTTATGAACAAATGTCAATACTTTTTTAAAATTTTCCTCAAAAATATATTTGAACTACATAATAAAGTCACACAACACGCTGTTGCTTACATCAATCCCCTTTTCCGTAAGGAAATATCTTCCGTCGGCACACCTCATAAATCCGCCATTTATATGCTTATCCGTTACCGCGCCGTACACATCGCGCATATGCTTTGCAAAACGCGCAAAAAATTCTTTCTCCGACACTCCGCACGTCATACGAAGTCCCATTATCATAAATTCTTCAATCATATCTTTTTCACTCAATGCATTTTCGCCGCCGCGGTAATTTCCGTTTATATAATCCCGTAAATCACACGTATTGTAAAACCTTGTTTTATCCGAATACGAATGTGCCGCAATTCCCAAACCTATATACTCGTTACAGCTCCAATACTTAATATTATGCCGGCACTCATATTCCGGCTTTGAAAAATTCGATATCTCATACCTATTATAACCGCACTTCTTTAAATATTCACATGTATCTCGGTACATCATACGGTCGGTGTCCTCATCGGGTACGATTAACTTGCCGCTGTCATATTCAGCCGCAAACGGCGTTCCGTCCTCCAAAATCAGGCTGTAACACGATATATGAGCCGGCTCAAGCTCTACTGCCGTTTTCAGGCTGTACATTAATTTTTCGCCCGTCTGCTCCGGCAATGCCGACATAAGGTCAATGTTAATATTGTCAAACCCGTATTCTTTCACCATATAAACGGTATTATATGCATCTTTTGCACTGTGTATACGTCCCAGCCGCCTTAACTCATCGTCATTAAACGACTGCACTCCTATACTCAGCCGATTAACACCGCCGTTTTGCAAAATTCCGAGTTTTTCCTCGGTCAGCGTTTTAGGATTAGCCTCAACACTGAATTCGCAGTCGGCACTCAAGCTGAATTTTTCATTTATTGCCGCAAACAGCCGTTCAAGCAAATGTTCCCCAAGCACTGTCGGTGTTCCGCCGCCTATGAACACGCTGTCAAACTCACTGCCCGAATAATTCTCCGCTTCACATATCAGTGCTTCGATATATTTCTCATGATAACTTTCACTGTCCGGAAACGACACAAAATCACAATATTTGCACTTTTGCACACAAAACGGTATATGAATATATAAACCTTTCATAAAAACCTCCGAAAACCAAAAAAGTGTGCCTCAGCACACTTTTTGGTTTTAATAATTAATCGTCACAACCGCAGCCGCAGTCACAATCATCATCATCACAATCGCAGTCGCAGTCAAATTCCAATTCGATTTCCTGTTTGCAATTAGGACAAATTATTTCTTTTCCGTCCTCAATCATATCATAATCAATCAGGACATCGTCCTTGCAATTCGGACATTCGATTTCAAAATAATCCATATCGTCGTCCATATCGTCAATGTCCCCAAGCTCAAGCTCATCGTCCTCGTCAAAGCTTCTCTTGCCTAAAGTGCAGACATCACTGTAGAACTCATCTTCAATATCACCCAAATCTTCATCAATAATGTCGATTCTTTCGGTAAGCTCATCGCTGTATGCATTAATCGAGTCAATTTCCTCTGCCATCTCTTCGATAAAATCCACCATTTTGGCAAGCAGCCTGCCCTCATCACTTTTCGGACTTATATCAAGTCCCTCGGCAAACCCTTTAAGATACGCAGCTTTTTTTGCAAATTCTTCCATTTAACTTGTCCTCCTTTTACATAAATTTGATGTTTAATATAGTATTGACATTAAACTCTTTCCATATACTCGCCGGTACGGGTATCTACTCTGATTACCTCACCCTCGTTAACAAACAAAGGTACCTGTATTGTTGCACCGGTTTCCAATGTGGCCGGTTTTGTTGCACCGGTAGCTGTGTTGCCCTTAACGCCCGGCTCTGCCGATGTAATCTGAAGTTCAACAAACGTAGGCGGTTCAACACCGAATACGTTTCCTTTGTATGACATTACGCGGCATACATCGTTTTCCTTAACGAACTTCATCTGCTCTTCGATTTCGCTTTTTGAAATGTCAAGCATCTCGAATGTTTCGTTGTCCATAAAATGATAGAAATCATCATCACTGTACGAAAACGCCATATCTTTTCTGTCAATATGAGCCTCTTCAAATTTCTCGGTAGGTCTGAATGTCTTTTCCACAACACCGCCGGAAATAATGTTTTTCAATTTTGTTCTTACAAAAGCCGCACCCTTACCCGGCTTAACGTGCTGAAACTCAACAATCTGGAACACGTTTCCCTCATGCTCAAATGTTCTGCCGTTTCTGAAATCACCTGCTGTAATCATAAATAATCCTCCGTTAATAAATTAATTTAATAATACATATATATTGTAATCTATATTTTACTAAATTTCAAGCCATTTTATCAAATAATTAATAATTCTTTATCTGAATTTGTAAAATTATCACATTTTTCGCCTTTTACAAGCACCAAATCCTCAATACGAACCCCTCCGAATCCGTCAATATATATTCCCGGTTCAATCGTGACAACATTTCCGTCCGTCAAAAATTCACCGCTGTTGGGAGAAAGTGTCGGCTTTTCGTGTATTTCAATTCCCACGCTGTGACCAAGGCTGTGACCGAAATTTGCGCCGTAACCCGCAGTTTTTATTATTTCCCTTGCTACTGCATCCGTATCCGAGCATTTTTTTCCGCTTTTCACTGCCTCAAGTGCCGCTTTCTGTGCTTTCAGCACAACGGAATATATCTCGCGCTGTCTGTCCGAACATTTTCCCATAACCACGGTCCGAGTCATATCCGAACAGTAACCGTCCAGCACGCAGCCAAAATCCATAGTCACAAAATCACCGTTTTGAATAACCTTGTCCGTCGCCGTACCATGCGGCATACTCGACCGCACACCCGAGGCAACTATCGTTTCAAACGAAAGTCCCGACGCACCGTTTCTGCGCATAAAAAACTCAATCTCAAACGCAACTTCTTTCTCTGTCATTCCCGTTTTCATAAAATTTAATATATATGAAAACGCCGCATCACCCAGTCTTTCCGCCTCGCGTATACGCTTTACTTCACATTCGTCCTTTATTTTTCTCGGTTCATTTATAATCTCGCTCCCAAACGAAAGCTTTGCGTTCTCCGCACAGCTCTCGTAACGTTTAAAACGACCCGCAGACAGCATTTCTTCCTCGTAAATGTATTCGCGCGACCCGACTTTCTTAAAAATTTTTTCCAATCCCTCCGAAATATCCCAAACATCAAAATCCGGTGATTGTTCCCTCGCTTGGATACTGTATCTTGAATCCGTCACCAAAATTCGTTTGTCCTTTGAAACAAACAAAATTGCATCGTCCGACGTGAAACCCGAATAATAGTATATATTAGGTTTGCCCGACACGATTGCGGTCTGTCCGTCCGACATACCGCGGCATAAGAGTTCTATACGATTATTCATCTGCAAATGCCTCCAAAGCAAGTAAATATCCCTTATTTCCCAGTCCGCAGATTTGACCGGCGCATACCGGCGCAGTTACGGAATTGTGTCTAAACTCCTCTCGCTTATGTATGTTTGAAATATGTACTTCGATACACGGCACGCTTACCGAACCCAACGCATCGCGAAGTGCATAGGAATAATGCGTCCACGCACCGGGATTCATAATGATTCCATCGTATTTCCCCATAGCCGAATGAATTTTGTTTACAACCTCGCCCTCAATGTTGCTTTGAAAAAAATCAACATTAACGCCGAGTTTATCCGCTTTTTGCTTTATCTGTGCGCACAAGTCATCAAGCGTATTGTTTCCGTAAATCCCGGGTTCGCGAACACCGAGCATATTCAGATTTACGCCGTTTATAACCAAAATATTTTTCATCGTCAACCTCCTTTTTCAAAATATTACAATTTCTCAATTTCTTTCATTAATTCATCAACAAGCAAATTTTCCGGTACTTTCCGCAGTATTTCGCCGTGCCTGAAAATCAACCCTTCACCGACACCGCCGGCAATGCCTATATCCGCTCCCTTTGCCTCACCCGGACCGTTTACCGCGCACCCCATAACCGCAACCTTAATATTTTTGTCTACACCCTCAAGCCGCTTTTCGACCTCATTTGCTATATTTATAAGATTGATTCTGCATCTTCCGCAAGTCGGACATGAAACCAGCTCCGCCCCGAATTTTCTAAGTCCCAACACTTTCAAAATGTCCTTAGCAGCAGCTATTTCCTGAACAGGGTCAGCCGTCAGCGACACCCTTATCGTATCGCCTATACCGTCATTCAAAAGCGCACCTATCCCTATAGCCGACTTTAAAAGTCCGCCGCGTGCCGTTCCCGCCTCGGTAACTCCCAAATGAAGCGGCACATCCGATATCTCGTGCATTTTTCTGTACGCCTCAATCATAGTAGGCACATTCGATGCCTTTATGGAAACTACCATATCGTCAAAATTGCACTCGTCAAGTATTGACATATGCCGCAGTGCACTCTCCACAAGCGCCTCGGCTGTCGGTGATTTATACTTTTGCAGAATATCTTTTTCAACCGAACCGCTGTTTACACCGATTCGTATAGGTATTCCTCTATCCTTTGCCATATCCGCAACCTGTCTGACGCGCGCTTTGTCACCGATATTTCCGGGGTTTATACGCACCTTATCCGCGCCGTTTTTCATACATTCAAGTGCCAGTTTATAGTCAAAGTGAATATCAACCACAAGCGGAATGTTAATCCTCTTTTTTATTTCTCCTACCGCACGCGCCGCCTCCATATCAAGAATAGCCACCCTTACTATTTCGCAGCCGGCATTTTCAAGTGTGTTAATCTGCCGCACCGTCTTTTCAACATCACGCGTATCCGCATTTGTCATAGACTGTATCAATACGGGGTTACCGCCGCCGATTTTAAGTCCGCCGACATTAACGGTCCTTTTAATTTTTTTCATCGTATTCACCCAATTCAATTCGTTTATTTTGAAATCAATTTTACAATATCGTTATAAAACACAAACACCGATAACAACATAAGCAGTACAAAGCCTACAGTGTGAACTATGCCCTCTTTTTCCGGCGGTATCGGTTTGCCGCGCACCAATTCGACAAGCATAAAAAACAGTCGTCCGCCGTCAAGCGCCGGTAACGGCAAAAGATTGAACACTCCAAGGTTAATCGTTATCAATGCAACTATATATATAACATTGATAAACCCTATTTTCACCGCTTCGTTCATAACAGTAACCACTCCGACAGGACCGGACAGCTGATTTACAGACACTCCGCCGGTAATCATTCTGAAAAACATAGTGTACACCAATTTGACAACGTATACCGTAAACTTTGCCGCCTCCGGTATGACATTCAAAATCGTAACCTTTTCCCTTACAGGTACAAACCCCAAGATTACTCCCTCGGACTCCGTTTTCGTACCCACCATTTCATCTGTTTTTTCCAATTCTGCGCCATATTTTATAAATTGCTTATTCTCAACGCCGTTTACCGACTGAGTTACCGAAACTCCCGTATCTGTGTACTCGTAAACAACCTTTTGTACAGACGGCTTTACGGAAACTTTCATTTTTTCGCCGCCGCGTTTGATTGTCAGCTCTACATTGTCATCAGCTTTCATTTCCGAGGTATATAATGCCAGATCCTCAAAAAAACTTATATGTTTTCCGTTAAAACCGACTATTTTGTCGCCGCTTTGCACTCCCGCTTCAGCAAGATGCGAATTGACATCTACCGTATCAACCACATTTGTACTGAATGTCCCCGAATTTGCTATAATCACCGCCGAAAGTACAAACCCAAGCACTATGTTGAGCGCCGCACCCGCCACAACGACGATTATCCGCGCCCATACGGGTTTTGCGGAGAATCCTCTCTCGTCGGTGCTTTCGCTGTCCTCACCGTCCATCTTGCAGTAACCGCCGATTGGAAGAACACGCACCGAATAAAGTGTTTCGCCCTTTTGCTTTTTCAATATTGCCGGTCCCATACCGACCGCAAATTCAAGAACCTTTATTCCGACAGCTTTTGCCGCAATAAAATGCCCGAATTCGTGTATCGTAATCAGCAGTAAAAACATTACAATAGTTACAATAGCCGTTATCACCAATTCTCACTCCAAACAGATATTCTCATACAAGGCACTGCAGTCCGTATACCGCCTTGTACTGTCTTAATATTATATTCCGAATTGCAAATAATATATCAATCCAGTTTAAGAACGGACATAAATGCCTCTTGCGGCACTTCGACACTGCCCACCTGACGCATACGCTTTTTACCCTCTTTTTGTTTCTCCAAAAGCTTCTTTTTACGGGTAATGTCACCGCCGTAACACTTTGCAAGCACATCTTTACGCATTGCGCGGACAGTTTCGCGCGCTATAATTTTATTTCCCACTGCCGCCTGAATAGGCACTTCAAACAACTGTCGCGGAATGGATTCCTTCAGTTTTTCCGTCATTTTCCGACCTCGCGAATACGCTTTGTCCTTATGCACTATAAACGACAGCGCGTCAACCATATCGCCGTTTAACAATATATCCAGTTTTACCAAATCCGAACGCTTATATCCGTTCAGCTCATAATCAAACGAGGCGTATCCCTTTGTGCGCGACTTCAGCGCATCAAAAAAGTCATATACGATTTCATTTAGCGGAAGTTCATAGAATATTTGCGCCCTTGTTTCTTCCATAAACTTCATATCCACAAAGACACCGCGCCTTTCCTGGCAAAGCTCCATTACATTCCCCACATAATCCGTCGGCACCATAATATCCGCCTTTACCATAGGTTCTTCCATATAATCAATTTCCACAACCGGCGGCAAGTTGGTAGGATTGTCAATCATCAGCAGTTCGCCGTTTGTTTTATACACCTTGTAAATAACGCTCGGCGCGGTCGTAACAAGGTCAAGATTATATTCCCTCTCAAGCCTTTCCTGAATAATTTCCATATGCAGAAGTCCAAGAAAACCGCATCTGAACCCAAAACCAAGCGCGATTGATGTTTCCGGCTCAAACAGCAGTGCCGCATCATTCAATTGCAGTTTCAGCAATGCTTCCTGCAAATCTTCATATTGCGCACCGTCAGCCGGATAAATTCCGCTGAAAACCATAGGATTAACTTTCTTATATCCCGGCAACGGCTCCGTTGACGGATTGTTTACCGTAGTAACGGTATCGCCAACTTGGGTGTCGCGGATATTTTTAATGCTTGCCGCGATATAACCGACATCTCCGGCAGAAATACTACCCGTCGGAATCAGTCCGTTCGGGTGCATTGCTCCGACTTCCACAACATCAAACTCCGCCCCCGTCTGCATCAGTCTTATGCGGTCACCGACTTTAAGATTTCCGGCTTTTACGCGCACATAAACTATAACTCCGCGGTAGCTGTCGTAATACGAATCAAAAATAAGTGCTTGTAAAGGTGCATTTTCATCACCGACAGGCGCGGGAACTTTATTCACAATTTCCTCCAGCACCGCCTCGACATTCAATCCGGTTTTTGCCGACACTCTCGGTGCATCCTCCGCCGGAATACCTATAACATCTTCGATTTCCTTAATTACAACCTCAGGCTGTGCACTGGGTAAGTCAATTTTGTTTATTATAGGTATTATTTCAAGGTCGTGTTCAAGTGCAAGATAAGTATTCGCAAGAGTCTGCGCCTCTATTCCCTGTGCCGCGTCCACTACCAAAAGCGCACCCTCACACGCCGCCAAACTCCTCGACACTTCATAATTAAAGTCCACGTGCCCCGGCGTGTCTATAAGATTAAGCGTATATACCTCACCGTCACTCGCTTTATATTGAAGTCTTACAGCGTGAGCTTTTATTGTAATTCCGCGTTCACGCTCCAAATCCATATTATCCAGCAATTGATCCTCCATATCACGAAGCTCAACCTCACCTGTAAGTTCAAGCAAACGGTCTGCAAGAGTGGATTTGCCGTGGTCAATATGTGCTATTATACAAAAATTACGTATTCTTTCCTGTTTTCCTTTTGCCATATATTTTTCTCCTAATATTAAAATGTACTTAAAAATTCACACAGTTTTATCTAGTATATCACAATTTTTTCGGATTGTCATTATTTTATTGAAAATTTTATATACTTACCGCAAAAATCGGTTTCCATACAACAAAAAAGTGACTATCAACAAATCTGATAATCACTTCAAACAGCGGACAAATTTATTTTCGGCTTTTCCGGACTGCCGGTCACTCCCCAAAAAGTATGTTTTACAGTCCTCACTGTTTGTCTTGCCGCTTATCTATAAGCTCATACATTTTTTCAAGCGCATCCGCCAAACTACCGATGCTGTCAATTAAACCGCATTTAACCGCATCTTCGCCAAACAAGACAGTTCCAACATCATTTGCAATTTCGTCGGTTTCAAGCATAAGACTCTTAAACCCGTCATAGCTGATTTTTGAATTACGCATTATAAAGTCAATTATTCTGTCCTGAACCTTCTGCATATAATCAAACGTCTGCATAACTCCTATTACAAGCCCGTTGACCCTCAGCGGATGAATGGTCATCGTCGCCGACGGCGCGATAAACGAGTAGTCCGACGAAACCGCAAGCGGCACTCCTATACTGTGTCCTCCGCCCAAAACCAGCGATACAGTCGGTTTCTTCATACCCGACACAAGCTCTGCTATCGCAAGTCCGGCTTCAACATCACCGCCTACGGTATTCAGCAAAATTAACAGACCGTCTACTTCCCTGTCCTCCTCAACAGACACAAGCTGTGGTATAACATGCTCGTACTTCGTTGTTTTTGTCTGCGGCGGCAGTATTGTATGCCCTTCAATCTGACCGATAATATTCAGACAATGAATATTTCCCCTCGGACTTTTAAGTCTTACACTGCCGCACTGTACAATACTTGATTTTGTTATATCTTCGCCGTTATTTGTATTTTCGCCGTTTCCGTCGCTGTCGTTCATTCCAAATTTGTTTTCCATATATTTCCTCCTAAAATTTTAACCGCAATTTATATTGAAATATATCTTAGTTTTTGATACAATTATAAATAATATACAAACAGTATACAAATTTTTTAAGGGGGAATTTTTTATGAACATTCCGCAAGCACCTCTTTTCCGCGACCCGATATATGACGGCGCGGCTGATCCAACGATAATATATAATCGTGACGAAAAAGCATGGTGGCTACTATACACTAATCGTCCGACACTTATGAGCGATATCGGCGTAAACTGGGTACACGGCTGTGATATAGGCATCGCCGAAAGCACTGACAACGGCAAACGCTGGCTGTACCGCGGCACACTGTGCGGACTTAACTATGAGCGCGGCACAAATACATACTGGGCACCGGAAATACTCTGTCACGACGGTATTTACCATATGTATGTAAGCTACGTTCGAGGTGTTCCGAACGACTGGAAGTGGAACAGAAATATACTTCACTATACAAGCAGAAATCTCTGGGACTGGAATTTTGAATCAAAACTTAACCTTTCCTCAGACAAGGTTATTGATGCGGCAGTATTTCGTATGCCGAACGGCAAGTGGCGTATGTGGTACAAAGATGAGGCACACGGCAGTCACACTTGGGCGGCTGACAGCTGTGATTTGTATAATTGGGAAGTTGTCGGTGAGGTTATCGGCGATTGCCCGCACGAGGGTGCAAACGTATTTGAGTTTGGCGGATATTACTGGCTTATAACCGATGAATGGCACGGACTTGGAGTGTATCGTTCGGACAACCTCGAAAATTGGACAAGGCAGGAAAAGCGAATTTTGGAGTTCGGCGGCAAACGCACAGACGACGGCGTAATGGGTAATCACGCAGATGTGGAGGTAAATGACGGTAAAGCATACATTTTCTATTTCACACATCCGGAACGCACAAAAGAAAACCTTGAAAACAACACCGGTAACCAAAAACGCTCATCAATACAAGTAGCCGAGCTGAAAGTGGAAAACGGAGTTTTAGTCTGTGACCGCGATGCGGATTTTGATTTTACTTTAAAATAAAAACAATAAATCGACAGAAGGTGTTTTGCGCTTTCTGTCGATTTGTTATAACACAATCAATGTGCCGGTTGCCGCCACAACTCTTACTGTTCACCCAAATCCCACGACATTTCCCAAAACGCCGACTCGTATTTTGAACAAACGCCGAAAATGTCTTTAAGGTGTTCTGTTTGTGCTTCGGTATAATTTTCGGTTAAACGGTTTAAAGTATCAAGCAATACAGCGTTATCGCCCGAATACCCATATGAGGCATATCCTGTTATCCATTCACTGTAAAACGGGTCGTTTATCGAATCGGAATTACTCCTGATAATATTTTTCGCAATTACCTCATAGCTGTATGCATGAACCAAAATCGCAGTCAAAATTTCACATTCACCCTCCTCGTATGCCACACGTAGCATATACGATGTGTAAGAAAGATTATTAAAGGAACGTTTTGCCGATTTAAGCTCCTCATCCGTAATGTCTAAGCGCCACTTATACTCGTTATGAATATCAGGTGCACCGTTCATAACTTTTATATAATTCGCAAACAAATTTGCAGTTTCTATACTTTTCGCTTTTGCAACCCCTACAGCAATAATTTTTGCGTACTCTTCAAGATACAAAAGTTCCTGAATAAGGTAGTGACGAAATTTTTTCCTGTCAAGCGTTCCGTCCCGAATTGCCGACACAAACGGGTGATTATCATAAGAACTCCAAATTTCTTTTACCGACTCCAAAAGTTTATCGACTGTGTTCATAAAATGCACTCCTTATTCCGCTGTAACTAATCGAGCGGCAGATAACTTTCATAATCTGCCGCTCAAAATAATATACCGATTACGCCTCAACCAATCGTTTTGTATCAATCGCAATCATCAATTCTTCATTTGTAGGTATAACCAGAGTTTTAACCGATGCATCAGCGGCGGAAATATCAACCGTGCCTCTTGTTGAATTTTTCGCCTCATCTATCTTGATACCCATAAACTCAAGTCCTTTTACAGCTACTGCACGAGTTGCGGCATCATTCTCGCCGACACCGGCTGTGAATACAACCGCATCAACACCGCCCATTGCCGCCGCATAACTTCCGATAAGCTTTTTAACGCCGTACGCAAACATATCCAACGCCAATGCTGCTCTCTTATTACCCTCGTCAGCCGCCGCCGACAAATCTCTGAAATCACTGCTTACGCCCGAAACACCGAATACGCCCGACTTTTTATTCATTATAGCATTAACCTCAGATGTCGAGAGTTTTTCTTCGTCCATAAGATACGTAACGACAGCCGGATCCATTGTACCGGTTCTTGTACCCATTACAACGCCGTCAAGCGGAGTGAATCCCATTGACGTGTCAACCGATTTTCCGCCGTCAACCGCTGTAACCGACGAACCGTTACCCAAATGACAGGTGATAATTTTGAGTTCATCTGCCGGTTTGCCCAAAATCTTAGCCGCCTCCTGCGAAACAAACTTATGGCTTGTACCGTGAAAACCGTATTTTCTGATTTTATATTTGTCATAATACTCATACGGCAATGCATACATATACGCCTCAGCCGGCATTGTCTGATGGAACGCTGTATCAAACACGCCCACCTGCTTTACGTTCGGCATAATCTTCTCACACGCCTCGATACCGATAATATTCGGCGGATTGTGCAGCGGAGCAAGCGGTGTACACATTTCAAGTGCTTTTTTAACACTTGCATCAATAACAACCGAATCACTGAAATATTCTCCGCCATGCACCACTCTGTGACCTACAGCACCGATTTCGTCCATAGATGCTATCACGCCGTGCTCTGTATCAACCAGCGCATCGATTACCATCTGAATCGCATCAGCGTGGTCCTTCATTGGCTTTTCAATCTTTACGGATTTGTCAGCCATAAGATTTTTATGCTGAAGATTTGAACCGTCAATACCGATTCTCTCACACAAGCCCTTAGCCATCACTTTTGTTGTTTCCATATCAATAAGCTGATATTTCAATGATGAACTTCCGGCATTAATAACCAAGATTTTCATAATTCACTATTCCTTTCTGTTTATGTATTGATTATTCCTGTGATGCAGCCTGAATTGCCGTAATAGCCACAACACCGGCAATATCCTCGGCAACACAGCCTCTCGACAAATCATTTACAGGCTTTGCAATACCCTGAAGTATCGGACCGAACGCCTCAGCTTTGCCAAGTCTTTGAGCGATTTTGTAGCCGATATTGCCTGCGTTAAGGTCAGGGAAGATAAGTGTGTTTGCTTTTCCGGCAACGCTTGAACCCGGTGCCTTCGATTCGCCTACCGACGGAACAATTGCCGCATCAAACTGGAGTTCTCCGTCAATTGCAAGTTCAGGAGCTTTCTCCTTTGCCAGCTTTGTAGCCTCCTGCATTTTGTCAACAAGCTCATTCTTTGCCGAACCGTATGTCGAGAATGAAAGCATTGCAACCTTAGGATCTTCACCCACAAGCTGTTTAAACGACTTAGCCGACGAAATGGCGATTTCCGACACTTCCTCCGCAGACGGATTCATATTGAGTCCGCAGTCGCCGAAAACAAATGTGCCGTTTTCGCCGTACTCACAGTCAGGCACACACATAAGGAAAAACGCCGATACCAGTTTTGTACCCGGTGCTGTTTTCAAAATCTGAAGTGACGGTCTTATTGTATCCGCAGATGAATGGCACGCACCCGAAACCATACCGTCCGCATCATTTCTCTTAACCATCATTACCGTATAATAAGACGGATCTTTCATTGTTTCCAATGCTTGCTCAGGCGTTATACCTTTGCTCTTTCTAAGCTCATAGAAATTATCGGCATACTCCTGCAACTTATCGCTTTCCTCCGGATTAACTATCGGTGTGTCGCCGATATTTATGTTGTTTTCGGCACAAACCGCCTTGATTTTTTCAGGATTGCCGACAAGAATAATCTTTGCATAGCCTTCTTCTATAACCATTTGCGTAGCTTTCAACACCCTGATGTCTTCACCTTCTGCCAAAGCAATAGTTTTAATATTTTCTTTTGCTCTTGCCTTCAATTTGTCTGTAAATGAACCCATTTTAAGAACCTCCCAAATTTTAATCTGAATTTATCGTTTTTAAGCTGTCTGGATAATTTATAGCTAAATCAAACAGACAGCCCAAAAACGCGGCACGCATTATACCGCACACAAATAATTATACAACTTTTTTTAATATTTTACAATAGCTAAATAATTATTCATTTTTTTTGACAAATTCCATATATTTTTTACTGTTTTATAATTTTTTTACACAGCAAAATTTCTTCAAAAAGCAATAGGGCAGACCTTTGCCTACCCTATCCGCTATTTACATCAACTGCCGCCCCTCGATTGCTTTAACCAATGTTATTTCGTCCGCATACTCAAGGTCACCGCCAATAGGAATACCATGAGCAATTCTCGTAACCTTTACACCCATCGGCTGCAATAGTTTTGATATATACACCGCCGTAGCGGTACCGTTGACAGTAGGGTTGGTAGCCATTATAACCTCCTGCACCGACTTATCCGTCAATCTGACTAACAGCTCCTGTATCCTCAGGTCATCGGGATATACATTGTCTGTCGGTGAAAGAGAGCCATGAAGCACGTGATACAAGCCGTGATACTCGTTAGTTTTCTCTATTGCCGAAACGTCTTTCGGACTTTCAACAACGCAAATAACCGTTCTGTCGCGTTTCTGCGACGAACATATCGGACACGGATTAACGTCTGTAAGGTTTTGGCAAGTATCGCAGAAAACGATTTTCGTCTTAGCTTCCACTATAGCCTTAGCCATATCCTGTGCTTTTTCCACAGTCATATGGTCAAGCACATAAAAAGCCATTCTCTCTGCGCTTTTCCTACCGACACCCGGCATCTGTTCAAATTTCTCAATCAACCGTTCTATCGGCGTTGCATGCATAATAAACCCCTCTCACATTAAAAATCAGAACAATCCCGGAATGTTAAGTCCGCCCGTCACGGCACTCATACCCTCGGTCATCATGTCGTCAGCCTGACGAATTGCATCGTTCACAGCAACCATAACCAAATCTTCCAATGTTTCGACATCATCGGCATCAACAACATCAGGCTTAATCTTTATAGACATAATTTCTTTTTTGCCGTTGGCAACAACGGTTACCATACCGCCGCCGGAAGTAGCCTCAACAGTTTTTCCTTCCATTTCCTCCTGAACCTTTTCCATTTCCTCCTGCATCTTCTGTGCCTGACGAATAACGTTGTTCACATTTTTGTTTGCGTTCATACCCGAACCTTTAAAACCCTTATAAGCCATCTTTAGTTACCTCCAAAATTTGTTTTCATAATTATTAATATTTAATCGTCCTCACTGCCAGACTCTGACCTTTCGAGAAATTCCTCACGGTCGTCATCATCTTCGGTGCTTTCGATTGATGCTTGTTCAAAATGCTCGCCGTCCGAATTGTAATTGATAAATTCGCTGTCATCGGTAAACTCCACTATTTCCGGAAACCTCTCAGCCAAGCTGTCAAGCGGATCGGCATTTTCATTTTCTGCCGTCACAGCCGCGCCATCGTTCTCCGGCACAGCCTTTTTTGCGGTTTCCTCAAGTGTAGTGTTTTCTGCGTTTTTGCTGTTGGGCAAGCTCCAAAAATCAATTATATAATCCTCTATATCCTCACGCTGTGCCGTTTTGACCCGTATATCGCACCCCGATGCTCTCTGCACCAACTCCTCAACTGTGCCGATATTCAAGTCGATTATGGCTTTTGACGGTATTTCGCTTGCCTCAAACATTACTATTATGCCCTCGCCGTCAACAGTAATCCGTTTATTTCTCAGCAACATCAAATGCGGCGCGTTTTTGAGAACGCTCTGGAGTATATTGCTCCAATTCCTCGCCGTAACAACAATAGGATTTTCCGCCGTAAGGCTTTCCTTATTGACAGGCTTGAATATTCTCTCCGGCGGCTTTTCCTTTTTCGGCTTCTTTTTTTCATCACTTTTTTTAGCTTTACTCTTTTCAGCCGTTTTCACTTCAACGCCGTTTTTAATCTTTTCTTCAACCTCGCTGAGCCTGTCCAAAAGAGCCTCTTTCGAGTCGTCAAGCTCAGGTCTGGTGAGTTTTATAAACGCCAGCTCATATATTACCCTCGGATTCTTAACCCATTTTGCATCACTGCGCGCTTTCGACAACACGCTTGTAACATTCGATATCTTTTCAAACGACGCTCTTTCGCTTTGTCCGCGCAGCTTTAGTATATCATCTGCGCTGTAATCGAGAGTTTCTTCGGGATTCTGCGAAACCTTGCATATAAGCAAGTCACGAAAATGTGATATAACTCCGTCAACAAAGCTGTTTAAATCTCTGCCGTCAGCCGTAAGTGTATTTATAATTGAAATTATTTTCTGCGCATCTTTTGCGATAACAGCCGCGGCAGTGTCAAACGTCAGCTCCGATGTCGCTATTCCCAATACGGATACTATATCCTCTGCACCAAGACTGTTTCCGCACGCCGCCACGCACCTTTCCAACACGCTCAGCCCGTCACGCATAGACCCGTCCGCAAGCTTTGCCAAAAGCGAATACGCATCGTCCGATATATTCAGTCCGTCGCCGCGCGCGATCTCTTTCATACGCAAAATTATATCTGACGGTTTTATACGTTTAAAGTCAAACCGCTGACACCTTGACAATATAGTCTGCGGCAGCTTATGCACTTCTGTTGTTGCCAAGATGAAAATTACGTGTTCCGGCGGTTCTTCCAAAGTTTTCAGCAACGCATTGAACGCATTCATCGACAGCATATGCACCTCGTCGATAATATACACACGATATTTCGACTGCGTTGCCGAGTAGGAAAGCTCGTCCTGAATCGCACGTATATCCTCCACGCTGTTATTTGAGGCGGCGTCAATTTCCGATACCTCCAAAATACTCCCGTTCAAAATTCCGCGGCACACTTCACATTCATTACACGGACTGCCGGTCGTATTGTTTGTACAGTTCACCGCTCTTGAAAAAACCTTTGCGGCAGTGGTTTTTCCTGTACCGCGCGTACCGCAGAACAAGTATGCGTGCGCAATCTTGCCGGTAAGGATCTGATTTTTTAATGTACGGGTGATATGCGACTGACCCACAATATCTTCAAACACAAGAGGCCGCCATTTCCTGTAAATCGCCTGATACACCAAAAATCTCACCCACTCTCCAAAACGCCGTCTGTTTCGGCAATTCCTATGTAATAAAAAACGCCTTTCGGCGCAAATTTCAAAAAAAGGCTCAAACCGAGTTTGTCCGCAACACATCGCAAGCTCCGCTTATTGCTGCTTGGTTCCCCATCTGACAAGGTTCACGGTTTGCAATCGCACGGGACTCGGTTATCATCGCCCAATCTTTTCAATTATAACTAATCCGCACAAGAACAAAAATCCCTGTGACTTAATTATTATAATACATATTTGCCGAAACTTCAAGTACTATTTTAAAATTTTTTAAAATTTTTTCGATTTTTTTAATTTATCTTCTCAAGTGCCTGTTCTTTCGGGGTCACATACACAGTATTGTAAAAATCATAGATCACCATTCCGGGCTTTGCGCCGTTTGGTTTTTTCACGTTTCTGACATTTGTATAGTCAACCGGAACTTGTGACGACTCGCGCCCCTTGCTGTAATACGCCGCCAGCACAGCCGCCTCAAGCAGCGTGTTTTTCGGCACATTCTTATCCGTCCCCAGTTTTATTATAACGTGACTGCCGTGAATATTTTTGGTATGAAACCATAAATCTCCCGTATTGGCAAATTTAAGCGTGAGATAATCGTTTTGCGTGTTATTCTTCCCCACATAAATATCAAACCCGTCACTGCTCAAAAAATGCATAGGCTTGGATACTTCCTGATTCTTATTCTTTTTCGACCGTCCTTTTGCGCTTATATACCCCAATTGCGCAAGCTCGGCGCGTATTGCGTTAATATCCGCCTCATCGGTCACGTTCTGTATGGCGGCAAGCGTGCTTTCGAGATAATCTATATCAGATACGGTATTTTTTATTTGTACTTTCATTTCCGACTCGGCAGTCTTTGCTTTATTATATTTTTTGTAATACCGCTGTGCGTTTTGAGTCGGCGTATACATGGGCGAAAGCGGAATTTCCACCGTCGGACAATCCGGCTCGTAGTAATTTTCAACCTCTGCTGTATTTGTGCCCTGTTTCAGTCTGTATAAATTTGCCATAAGTAAATCGCCGTATATTTTGTACCGCTCTTTGTTTTCCGCCTCTTTTAAAGTGTTT
The DNA here is from genome assembly GCA_964422725.1 of uncultured Lachnospiraceae bacterium. Classification (GTDB taxonomy): domain Bacteria; phylum Bacillota; class Clostridia; order UBA1381; family UBA1381; genus CAKSNH01. The sequence goes on along the minus strand of CAYRCC010000001.1, from coordinate 2,640 downwards.
TTTTGGAGTGCAAGCTTTTTGGCGCACCGCTCCAAATTATTATTCAAAAGCTTTACCAAATCCGCGCTTTTCTGTTTCATACGCTCCGCGCTGTCGCGTACGGTGTAAAATCGGCTGAGCACTTCATTTATTGTGTCGTAATAATCAACTCTCGCGCCTGCGCCGTACTGCTTAATTTCAACCGCGCTGAAATCAATTACCTTTCCCGACCCGATATCCGTAATGATACACGGCTTAAATTTATTTTCAGCCGCATTCTCCGCAAATTCACCGATTACGGACATTATCTTTCTTTTCTGTGTTTCGTTTAATTCACCGCAAACACAGTTCACGTCACCCACAGCCTCAAACACCATTTCGCGTGCCGTAAGCGGACTTATTCCGCCGATTTTATCCAAAATTGCTTTTTCCGTACGCTGACCGTCCATAGAAAAGTCAATTTCCGGTATACTCTCCGATATAAGTGCGGTTTTATTCTGCGGCGGCGGACTTACATATTCGAGCCCCGGCAAAACCTGTCTGACAGTGCTTACGGTAAAATCAACGTGCTTTAGGCTGTCTATAATTTTCATATTTTCGGCAGTTAAAATTATGTTGCTGTGCCGCCCCATAATTTCAACAATTATATGTTTCACCGATAAGTCGCCCAACTCATCGTACGCCTCAACATCAATTTGTATAATCCGTTCAAACCCCGTCTGACTGATACCGATAATTTTGCCGCTGCCTATATGTTTTCTCATAAGCATACAAAACATAGGCGGTGTAAGCGGATTTTTCTTTGTTTCGTTTGTGAAATGCAATCGCGGATGCGCCGCGCTCGCACTCAGCACTACCTTGTATGCACCCTCAAGCGTGCGTATATTCAAAAGTATCTCGTCGCGCTCAGGCTGATGCACTTTGTCGATACGTCCGCCCAACAGCTTGTCGGACAGTTCCGCCACAAGTGCTTTTATTGCCAATGCGTCCAATGCCATATATAAATCCCCCATAAAATTATTTGTACCTATTTTCGATTTAATTACAAAACTATTGTACCACACTTTTATCGTTTTGTACACTGTTTTGTAAATTCAAATAAAATATCTTGACGAACACTCTGTATTGTGCTATAGTAATAAAAGAAATTTTGACAATGCTTTTGCCGTCCGACACGGTACGGGCAAGGTACTGTCATAATTCGCAAAGTAAAAACTGACAGGTCTTTGGGGCAGGGTGCAATTCCCGACCGATGGTACAGTCCATGACCCTGTATGCTTACAAACCGGCTTTGCATACAGGCTGATTCGGTGAAATTCCGAAACCGACGGTAAAGTCCGGATGAGAAAAGACAGACAGCTATCTTGAAAAGCATATTATACCGTTTTTACGGTACAGCCTTCCATATGATAACTTCCCGGACCACACAGTTTTGGCTTGGGATTTTTTATTTTCGGAGGTATTTTTATGAACAACTTAAAACTGCGCCGCCTCAGTATGGCGGCAATTATCGGTGCTGTTGCTTTTATCCTTATGTATTTCAGCTTTTCGGTACCGATCATATCCCCTTTCGCCGAGTTTGACCTTTCCGCACTGCCCGAACTTATAGGCGGCTTTATTTTAGGTCCTGTCGGGGCGTTGGAAATCATATTTGTAAAAATAGTTTTAAAGCTTTTACTGCAAGGCACAAGCACAATGTTTACGGGAGAATTGCAAAATTTTCTTTTAAGCGTTTCGTATGTTCTGCCGGCGGCAATTTATTACAGACACCGCAAAAGCAAAAAATCAGCCGTTGTCGGACTGATAATAGGCAGTTTGCTCAGCATTGCGGCAGCTGTCATCACCAATATATATTTAATTTTTCCGATATATATAAGGCTGTACGGAATGGATTGGGACGGTATAGTCAAAATGTGTTCGGCTGTCAACCCGTGGATTGACAGCGTGCCTACTATGATTGCATTTTCGGTAATACCCTTTAACGTAATATCCAGAACCGTAAGCTCTGTTATTGCCGTACTTGTATACAAAAAAGTCAGCACACCGCTGAAAAAATTTATTATGTAGGAGTGATTAACATGAATTTCAGTATTAATAAGGATTTAACCTTTGAACAGGCAGTTGAGGTTATGTTTGAAAAGTTGGGAATTTGTAAAATTATGGCTTTGGCAAGCTCCGTAAACGACTATGTTATGGTGCGCAACGTAAGCTGTCTGTTTTATGACAATAAAATATATTTCAAAACCGACAAAAATTTCCGCAAAACCAAACAGCTTTACCAAAACCCACAGGTTGCGCTCTGCTGGAACGGCGTGCAAATCGAAGGTATCGCCGAAAACAAAGGGTTGGTAACGGACGAACCGCAGCTCCGTTTTGAAAAACTGTACAAACAGCATCTTTGGGGCAGTTACAATAAATATTCTCACGAGGACACAGAAATTTTGATTGAGATAACCCCGAAATTTGCCGAAATCTGGGACACAACCGATGACAACTATGCTTTTCAAATTTTCATTGACTTTGAAAAAAAGACAGTCACCGTAAAGCAGTACGACGAAAGATAATCAAAAAACTCGGTATAGGCTTTCCCTGTACCGAGTTTTTCCTTTGCATTAATTCAATTTTGTTTCCTGTACATCACACAGCGGTGACACGCCGTTT